>CAYWON010000023.1:0-57382 GCA_964459885.1 uncultured Archangium sp. | reverse complement strand
CTTGGCACCATGCTTCATCCCTCGGGGTCGGCGCAGCCGATGAACATCTACTGACTCAATCCGTCAGCATGTTGAACGAGACCGCGCTCTGTTCACCGGCGGTCACCTTCACCGTCTGCTTCTTCACGCGCGGCTTCGGCAACGACGGGTCTTCCAGCGTGCAGGTCACGGTGTGGGCGCCTTCCTTCACTTCGATCTCCTTGAAGGACACCGGGCTCGCGCCGAGCGACTTGCCGTCCACGCTCATCACGCAGAACGGTGACGCGTCGATCTTGATGGAGCCCTTCGAGCCACCAGGCTGACTCGGCTCGGTTGGCTCTTTCGGGTCCTTCGAGGGCTTCACGCCCACGTTGAGCGCGCGGCGCTCGCCGGGCTTCAGCGTCCACGTGATGATGCGCTCCACGCCTTCTGCCGCGTTGGTGACCGCGATGCGGTGCTTGCCGGGCATCAGCTCGAGTTCGATGGGCGTGCGGCCGTACTTCTTGCCGTCCACTGTCACGTCGCACTCGACGTACGCGGTGACGGTGACCACCACGGCCTTTACTTCGACGGCTTCCTCGCCTGCGTCGACGGGCTCGGGCTCGACAGCGACGACCGCTGCGCCCGCATCGACGATCGGCTCGGCAATGGGGTCGGGCTTCGGCGGCGTCACCACCACCGGCACGCCGGCATCGACGACCTCAGCGACGGTGGCCCACGGCTCCCAGAGCGCGAGGACGAGCCCGATGATGAGAATCGAGAGACCGCCCAACACGAGGAACGGTGTCTTCGATCCCGCAGGCTTCGCGATCTGCCCCGTCGGCGCGACCGCCGGCACCACCTTCGACATCGTCAACGCGAGCGGCTGCGGCGTCGCCGGCATCTTCATGCTGGGCTCGGTCGGCGAGTAACCGAGCTCGTCGACCTTCGCGTCGGGCTGGCTCGGCAACACGACGGCGCCGCTGTCCGGCGAGGGCTGCTCGAGCTCCGTGGGGCGCGACTGCACTTCGGGGGCGGCTTCACCGACGTCCGCGGCCACCACGCGGAAGAGGCGGAGCAGATCGTCCTGACCCAGCACCTGACGCTCCAACGTCAGGAACTTCTCGAGGTCTTCCTGCAGCGCGAGCGCCGTCGGGTACCGGCCTTCGACCTCGAAGTGCAGACACCCACCGAGGATCTGGCGAATGGGCACCGGCACGTTGGGCCGGAGCTGCTCGATGGGGCGCACGCGGCCCGAGCGCGCGGCGTCGATCTGCTCGATCTCGTTGTTGCCGGGGATCGCGCGGACGTTGGTGAGCAGCTCGTAGAGCACCAGACCCAGCGCGTAGACGTCGACGCGGCGGTCGATCAGCTGACCGGTGATCTGCTCCGGCGACATGTACGGGTACTTGCCCTTCACGAAGCCGGCCTTCGTGCGGTGCATGGTGCTGGCGGCCTTGGCGACGCCGAAGTCGATGAGCTTCACCACGCCCTGCCGCGACAGGAGGATGTTGTGCGGTGTGACGTCGCGGTGAATCAGGTGCAGCGGGTTGCCCTTGGTGTCCTTCGCTTCGTGCGCGTAGTGCAGCGCGCCCGCGGCGTCGGCGACGATGCGGGCGCAGAGCTCCGGCGACATCAGCTCGCCGTGGCGCTCGTGCTCGAGGCTGATGGTCATCAGGTCGAAGCCTGAGACGTATTCCATCGCCAGGTAGTACGAGCCGTCGGCCTGCCCGAGGTCGTAGATCTGCGCGATGTTCGGGTGGTGCAGCTGAGCGAGCAGCGACGCCTCGTCGAGGAACATGCGGACGAACTCGGCGTTGTCGCAGAGGTGCCGGTGAGGCACCTTCACCACGCAGGTGCCGCGCGGCCCGTTCGCGAGCCACACGTCGGCCATGCCGCCTGACCCGATCCGCTTCTCGAGGGTGTACCGCCCGAGCTTGTGCGCCATGTGCGTAGAGGGTGCGTGTAGTCGCACCTCAGCCCTTCAACAACTCCTTGCCGCCGTCGAACACGAACTGCACAGCGATGGCCGCGAGGATGAGGCCGAAGAGACGCTCGAGAATGGCGATGCCCGTCGCCTTCAAGACGCGCTTCACCGCGTGCGCGCGGGCCAGCAGCAGCCACGAGGCAATCATGGTGATGACGATGGAGCTGATGACCGGCACCGCGCCGCCGAGGCCTCCACCGAGCTGCGCCATGAGCACCATCACGGTGGCGATCGCGCCGGGGCCCGCGAGCAACGGCATGGCGAGCGGCACGATGGCCACCTCGTCTGACGCGTGCGCTTCCAGCGTCTCGGCCGAGCTGGTCTTGGTGCCCGGGTGCTGCGCGCGCAACATGTCGAGGGCCGTCAGCATGAGCAGCAGCCCGCCGGCGACGCGGAACGCGGCCAGGGTGACGCTGAAGAGCTGGAAGACGATGGTCCCGAACAGCGCGAAGAAGATGAGGATGCCGCCAGCGGTCAACGTGGCGCGCGTGGCGATGTTGCGGCAGCGCTCAGGCGTCTCGTTGGCGGTGAGCGCCACGAAGATGGGCACCACGCCGATGGGGTCGACGATGAACAACACCGCCGGAACCGCGATGGCGAACGCGGCGAGCATGCGTCACACCGTGAAGCGGAGCTTCCAGACCATGCCGGCCGCTTCGAGGAAGATCTTCCGGCTCATCTTCGACTTACCGACGCGGCGGTCTTCGAACACGATGGGGATCTCCTTCACCGTGAAGCCCTTCTTCAGCGTGCGGTAGGTGAGCTCGATCTGGAAGCCGTAGCCAGAGGACTGCACGGTGTCGAGGTCGATGGCCTCCAGCACGCGGCGGTTGAAGCACTTGAAGCCGCCAGTGAGATCGCGAACCTTCACGCCGAGGATCGAGCGCGCGTAGAGCGAACCGCCCTGCGAGATGACCTGACGGCCGATGCCCCAGTTCACGGTGCCGCCGCCTTCGACGTAGCGCGAGCCGAGCGCGAGGTCGGCCTCGTTCACCGCGGTGTCGATCAGCTTCGGGAGGAAACGCGGGTCGTGCGAGAAGTCCGCGTCCATCTCGATGATGTACTGGTACTTCTCGTTGAGCGCCCAGCGGAACGCGGCGAGGTAGGCGCGGCCGAGGCCTTCCTTCTTTTCGCGGTGCAGCACGCGGATGCGCTTGTTCTTCGCGGCGAGTTCGTCGGCCAGCTGGCCCGTCCCGTCGGGCGAGTTGTCGTCGCACACCAGAATGTCGACGCGCGGGTCGGCCTTGAGGACGGCTTCGGTGATGGGGCCGAGGTTCTCGATCTCGTTGTACGTGGGGATGATCACCAGCGCGGGATTCATGACGCGGGCGCGTGTAGCAGGGGCGTTCTCGCCGCGCGAGCCTCGTTCGCTTGGTAGACAGCACACGTGGCTCAAGCTCTGAAGTGCTCACACTGCGGCGCGCCGCTGCCTGACACACAGGCCAGCACCATTCGCTGTCCGTTCTGCGGCGCCAACAATCGACTGCAGCCCACTGTCGGCCAAACGCAGGTGCGTGAAGCCGTCCGGCAGATCCTCAACGAGAAAGCGCAGCAACCTTCACCGCCTCCAAAGCCCAGCTACCTGCCGTACGCGTACGCGGGCGGCATCTTCGTGATGGTGATGATGGCGTCGCTCAGCTCGTGGCTGCTGCGGGCGCCGGCGCCCGTCTCGAAGCCCGTGCGCGTCGTCGCGCCGCCGCCGCCACCGAGGGCACCGGAACCAGACGAACCGCCGACGCCGCCGAAGCCCGCCGAGCCGGTGCTGACGCCGTGGGGCAACGTGCAGGCCGTCACCTTCGACGAAGCCGGCGATCTGCTGGTGGTGTTGGACAAGTCGCTGGTGAAGATCGACTTCCAGACGTTCTCGGCGATCTGGACGACGCCGTTCGAGCGCGGCAGCGGCAACTACGCGATCATCATTCCTCGCGGGCTGCACATCGCCATCGTCACTGATTCACGCGCCGTCTTCTTCGACGCCAGCAGTGGCGCGGTGACCAACGATTTCCAGTACCGGCACGGCGGCATCCTCGAGCGGGCGTGTGCGGCGGGTGACACGCAGCTTCTGGTCGACGTGCTCGGAGAGAGCGTGCAGCGCTTCGACGCGGCGACCGGGACCAAGGCGTCGAGCGGGCCGAGCTGCGCGCTGAAGGACAAGTTCGCGTGCCTGCCGGGCCAGCGCTGCGGCTGGAACCGCACGCAGAACGCCGACTACTCGTGTCGCTACGCGCTCACCGCGGGGAAAGACACGTTCCGCAGCTGCGAGACCGAAGACGGCAAGAAGCGCAAAGTCATCATCTCGACCGCGCCGACGAAGTGGGAGGCCGAGACCGCCGACAACGCCGAGACGTTCTTCGGGCTCATCGACGACGTCGTCATCGTGGGCGGCTACCGGAGCGTGTTCGCGCTCGACAAGGCGACGGGCGAGCAGCGTTGGAAGATCCCCGGCGAAGAGTCCGAGGTCACGGCCAGGAACGGCAAGGTGTACCTCGGTACGCAAGGCACGCTGGTCGAGGTCGACGCGAAGACGGGCGAAGTGCTGCGGCGGCTGCCGCTGCGCGGGTAACGAACTGGTGCGGCGATACCAGGCGATGACGCTGCTGGCCCTCTTGGGAGCATGTCTTCCCGCATCACGGCTTGAGGTGCACGGAGGCCGTGTCCACTGTCGTGGGGAATGGAGTGTTCCCCGCGGCATGCCGATTCTCGCGAGCCGAACGCTCGGCAGCGAGCAGGGCCTCTTCGTTGAGACGTGGCCAGTCGACTTGCGCGGGGACGCGCGGGTTGGACCTGCGCTCGAAGCCCGACCAATCGCGACGTCGTGGTCACGGCGCGCTGGCGCAACCGCCGTTCTCGATGGCCGGGGACAGGTGTTCGTCGACGACGCCACCGGCCGACACGTCTGCGCCGAGCCAGGCTCAGACACGCTCGACGTGTCGATGCAAGGCAGCACAGTGTACGTCGCGGAGTGGAGCCCGAGAGACGCGCCCGAGGGCGTCTCCACCATCTCGAAGCGCGCTGAGACCTGCGCCCCGCCACAGATGTTGTGGCGAGTCTCCGGTGGACAGCTCAGCTCGCCGTGGGAGTGCGAGAGCGCGCTCGCCTACGTGTTCACCAACGTTCTCAGCCAGAACACGGCGACGGTTGTGCTGCCCGACGGTGGCGTGCGCATCCACGCGCTCCCGCCCGGCCCTGCGCGGCTTTGCGACCGAGCCGATGGTGGTCTCTTCGTGCTCTCGGGTGGCGGACTCTCGGTCCTCGACTGCGAAGGCACCCGCACTGATTTGCTCACATGGAACGGGCGGCTCGTATCGAGCGACTGCGACGGGGAGCGCGTCACGGCGGTGATCGACGAGGGAGATCGCCGACTCGTGGTGAGCGAGCAGGAGACCGGGTTCGTGGCTGACGACCGCCCGGGCGTGTCAGCCACGGGGCTGGGCGCTGGAGGTTGGTCAGCACGCGGTGGATTCATCCACGACGCGCTCGACCGACAAGTCTCGATTGGAGAGGGGTTGGGATTCTCGGACGTGTGGCCGTTTCGAGGCGGCACGGCAGCGCGCCTGTCCGTGGGCGGGATCATGGTGAAAGCAGACGATGCGCAGGAGTGGACGCCCGTGTCGCGACCACCCGGGGTGACCGAGTACGACGCTGTCGTCGTAGGTGACACGCTGGTTCAAGGCTACCAGGAGGACAACGTCTACGTGCTCGAGGCTGTCTCCGACGACGCGACGATCACCGTCGCTCGCGTTCAGGCTTCCGACGTATCGGGGGCCGACGATTCGCTTCGCCTCACACGCTGGACCACCGACGACTGCAGCGAGCGGCAGCTCTTCAGCGTGGCGGTGCAGGGCCGGCCGCACCTGCTCGTGCGCGACGGGACGCAGTGGGATCTTCACCAATTGCGCACGCCGTTGCCCGAACTCATCACTGAGGTCGACGACCAGATCGTCGTGGTCCTCGATCGTAAACGAGCCGTGGTGATCACCGCAGACGGCACGCAGGTCGACGGCGAAACCGAGCGGTTGCTGCCCGCAGTCAAGAACCTGCCGGAGGGTGTGGAGCACCTCTTCCCGCTCGGCCCGTCGCTCGTATTCGACGACGGGAACGGCGTCTGGCGCGCGAGTGCCACGGACACAGTGCGGCTTGCGTCGGCGGACTACACGTTAATCGCAGTCGCGAACGCCCAGGTCGTGTTGTCTGGCCCCCACGGGCTCACCAGCGTCGACGCGTTCGCCGAGTAGCCGACGCGTTGGCTTCGCAGTCGGCACAGATGCAGGTACCGTCCGCCGCGTGAGCCAGCGCGGAGTCGGGGGCGGTCGCATTTCAGGGTTGTTGATTCTCTTGTCCGTCGCGGCGCATGCAGACACCGCGCACCGCATGTGCCGCTCAGACGTCGACTGCGCGGCGCTTGAGCGCTGCGAAGACCGTCAGCAGCGCGTCGAGGGGAAGAGCTGGTGGGTCGGGTTGTGCGTCGACGGGAAGCGCACCGAAGCGCACGGCCCGGCGCCCATCAGCACGCGCGAAGGTCCGCCGAGGTCCGAGTACACCGGCAAGGTGCCGCCCGGGTACGCGCTCCAGTCGGTCGTCGACGCGCGGCTCCTCGCGCCTGGCGTGGTGCTCTTCGCGGCGTTCTATGCCGCGGCGCAGCTCCCGCTCCTTGGCCCGCGCGCCAACGCCTGGAGCCTCGTTCCCATCGCGGGGCCACTCATCCAATTCTACGTGGACCGAGACCCCACCCTTCCCATGATGCCCGGAGAGCTCAACCTCGCGGTCATCAGCACGGTCGGTCAGGCGCTCAGCGTCGCGGCCATCGTCGTGGGCCTCGTCAAGGCGGTGCAGTGGCTCGAGCCGCTGCAGGTCACGGTGGCTCCGTCACCAGGCGGCCTCGCGCTCGTCGGCGCGTTCTGAGCTGCTACGTTGGAAACGGTTGGGCCGGGACAAGGAGTCGGGGTGCGTCGCATTGGGTGGGTGTTGGTTCTCTGGTCTGTCTCGGCACTCGCTCAGTCCGCGCCGCCGCTCGTGCCGATCGCGCCGCTGGAGGACGCGCCAACGACGGAGCCGAACCGTTGCCTCGACGATGATGACTGCGCCGCGGTCGAGCGCTGCGACGACCGTCGCCTGAGCGACGACAAGAAGCACTGGTGGGTTGGACGTTGCGTGGAAGGCGAACGCACTGCGGCCGACGCCCCTGCGCCGATCAAGACCAGGAACGGACGACCGCGGTTCGAATACAGCGGAGGCACCGTGCCTGCGGGCTACGCGCTGCACTCGAGACTCGACGGCCGCTTCCTCATACCGGGCGTCGTGCTGTTCACGGCCTCCTACGTGTTCTCACAGGTGCTGCTCGCGTTCGCGCGGTTCAACGCGTGGAGCCTGGTGCCCATCGTCGGGCCGATGTTGCAGTTCTTCTCGGAACGAGCCGCCATCACGCCTGCGACCACTGGCGAGTTCAACATCGCGTTCGTCGGCACCGTCGGTCAGGTCATCGGCAGCGCTGCGATCGTCGTCGGCATCGTGAAACCCGTGCGCTGGCTCGAGCCGTCCAACGTCAGCGTCGTCCCCACGCCAGGCGGCGTAGCCGTCGTCGGCGCTTTCTGACCGGCGGCAGTCGCGCTGCTCAGCCTCGGAACATCTGTCGCCGCATCGACACGTTCACCAGCAGCCCGATGCCGATCATCACGGACACCATCGAGCTGCCGCCGTAGCTCATGAGCGGCAAGGTGATGCCGGTGATCGGCAACAGCCCCGTCACCATCCCGATGTTCTCGAACACCTGCCAGAAGATCATCGCCACGATGCCCACCGCGACGAACGCGCCGTATTTCTCTTTCGCCGTCAGCGCCACGCCGAGGCCGCCGACGATGACGACCCCGTAGAGCAACAACAACAACAGCGCGCGCATGAAGCCCTGCTCTTCGGCGAAGACACTGAAGATGAAATCGGTGTGCTGCTCCGGCAGGTAGCGCAGCCCTGTCTGCGTGCCCTGCATCCAGCCCTTGCCTGACCAGCCACCCGAGCCCACGGCGATCTTCGACTGCATCGCGTGGTAGTTCGACCCGCGCAGATCGCTCATCGGGTCGAGCCAGCCCGAGATGCGCGCGTCCTGGTGTTTCTTGAGCTTGTGGCGCACGAAGGTGAACCGCTCTTCTTGCGGCTGCTCGCGCACGTAGTCGTTCCACAGCACGCCCACCGCGAGCGCGCCGGCCACGCCGAGCGCCACCCACACGGGCCACGTCGGCTTGCTGAAGAGAATGATGGTCATCGCAGTGAAGACCATCATCAGCGCCGTGCCGAGGTCGGGCTGCACCAGCACGATCGCCGTCGGCACGAGCGCGATGACCGCCGCGGGGATCAACCGCAGAAACCCCTGCGCTGGCTGGTTCGGCCGGTCGTCGTCGTGGAAGTACTTCGCCAGCATCAGCACCATGCCGATCTTCATGAACTCGGCGGGCTGCACGCGGAACGGGCCGATGACGAACCAGCTCTCGGCGCCTTTCGCGGTGTGGCCGAAGAGCTTGAGGCCCAGCAGCGCCACGATGTTCAAGATGTAGAGCGGCACCGTCGCGCGCTGAAGAAAGCGGTAGTCGAGGAACGAGATGCCCACCACGAGGCCGATGCCGACGCCGAGGTAGAGGATCTGACTGACCCACACCGGGTTGCTCGGCGGGCGCGACGCGGACGCCAGGTTGTAGATGCCGACCGCCGCCAGCAGCAGCACGCCGACCACCAACACCCACGGCACGTTCGCGGCCACGCGGCGCTGTGCACTCAGTTGCATCGTCAGCGGCCCTCCGGTTCATCAGGCGGCGGCTCGGCCGGCTCACCAGGCAACGGCGCGATCACGTCGGGCGGCGGCGCAGGCGTCGCGGCCAGCTTCGGCTTCTGCGGCGGCGCGGGGTCGCGCTCGATGCCCGCGCCCGTGTCCTGCTGCGCGAGCGAGTTGCCGGCGTTCTGAGTCGGTGGCTCGAGCGGCGGCGTCAAGACCGGCGCCTTTACTGCCGGCGGAGGCTTCGGCGGCACGTACTCGATGCCGAAGGCCTCACCGTCGAGCCGCTTCAGCTCGAAGTACTTGAGGAACACCGCCTTGGCCGCAGGCGCTGCGTCAGTGCCGCCGTGACCGCCGTGCTCGTTCACCACGATGATGACGAGCTCGGGGTCTTCGGCTGGCGCGAACGACGCGAACCACGCGTGGTCGCGTTCCCAGTAGCTCATCTGCGCGGTCTTCAGACGCACCGCGCCCAGCTTCGCCACCTGCGCGGTGCCCGTCTTTCCGGCCATCGTCACGTCGGTGAGCCGGCTGCGGTAGCCCGTGCCGCCGGGCTCGTTCACCACCGCCACCAGCGAGTCGATGAGAATGCGGTGCTGCTCGTCGGTCATCGGCACCGTGCGCACCTGCTTGGGCGCGAACTGCTCGACGACCTGCCCTTCGGCCGTCTCGATGCGCTCGACGATCTGCGGCTGGTACACGTGCCCGCCGTTGGCGATCGCCGCGTAGACCATCGCCAGCTGCAGCGGCGTCACGTTGACGTCGCCCTGACCGATGCTGGTGTTGAGCGCCATGCCCTTGGTGTAGCCGCCGGGCGTGACGCGGTTGTGGTACGCGACGCTCGGCATCACGCCGGGCACCTCGCCCGCGACGCCGAAGTTGGTCACCGCCCCGAGCCCCAGCGCCTTGCCGACCTCCGCGATGGGGTCGATGCCCATCTGATCGGCGGCTCTGTAGAAATACGTGTCGCAGCTCATCTTCATCGCTTCGTGCGCGTGCACCAGCCCGTGGCCGCTCTCTTTGTGGCAGCGCCAGCGACGCGAGCCGAGCTGATAGCCGCCGCCGCACGTCACGCCGGTCTGCTCGCCAAACGTGCCCGACTGCAGCGCGGCCAACAGCGTGACCACCTTGAACGTCGAGCCCGGCGAGTAGTGCTGCGCGCCAGCGCGGAACACCATGGGCTGCAGCGGGTCGCGGTTCAGCTGCGTGAGCCGCTGCGGAGAAACACGGCCCGTCATCTCGTTGGGGTCGAACGACGGTCGGCTCACCATCGCGCGCACGAAGCCCGTCTTGGCGTCGAGCGCCACCAACGCGCCAGCGGTGCCGGGGAACGCGCGCTCGGCCTCTGACTGCAGCCGCGCGTCGATGGACAAGACGAGGTTGCGACCCGGCCGCGGCGGCACCTCGTCGCGCTTGAGCGTGTTGCCCGACGCGTCGCGCATCACCTCGCCGCGCGCGTTGACGACCTGCTTCACCCAGCCGTCCTGCCCGCGCAGGTACGACTCGAACGCGCGCTCGACGCCGCGACGGCCCGTGTAGTCGCCCATCGCGTACGGCGGTCGCTCGTCGGCGCCCGAGTTCAGCTTCACCAGCTCGTCGCTGGTGACCTCGTTCATGTACCCGAGCACGTGCGCGAGCGCGTCGCCGCTGCGGTAGTGACGGTGCGGCACGGGCTCGAGGTCCACGCCCGGCAGCTGGTACTGGTGCGCGTTCAACAGGTCGAACTCATCGCGCGTGAGATCGACCTGCACGACGATCTGCTGGTAGCGCTGCGGCCCGCGCGCGCCGCGCACCATCTCAATGACGCGGTCGCGTTGATCCGGCGTCCACCCCAGCATCGCTTCGAGGCGCGGAATCACCTCGGCCACGCACTTCTGACAGAACGCCGGCGTGATGAAGACGTCGAGTGACGGGCGCGCGTCGACCAGCACCTCGCCGCGTCGATCTCGAATCAGCCCGCGCGGCGAACGCACGCGCACGTCCTTGAACTGGTTGTCGACGGACAGCGCGAGGAACTCTTCGTAGCGCACCACCATCAACCGGTAGAGGTTGACGGCGAGCACCAGCAGCCCCAGCAGGAAGAAGCCACCGACGATGAAGATGCGGGGGCGCAGCTCCTTCGGCTCGCGCTGCGTGCCGAGCCCCAGGTTCATCGCAGGGCTCCGGACTCAGGCCGCTCGCCCGCGTCGAGCTTCTTGAGCAACGGCCACATCGCGAGGCCCGCCAGCATCGTCAGCACCACCTGCAGCGGCACGCCCGACAACGACGCCACATGGCCCACGCCGTTGCGCGACGTGAGCCAGGTGAACAGCACAGCGAGCAGGGAATGCAGCACCGTCGCCGCCGCCGTGAAGCCCAGGTACGAGACGCGGCTGCGGCCATCGACCAACAGGCTCGCCGCGCGCACCAACAGGAACACGAGCATCGCCAGCGCCGGGTACAGCCCCGTCGGTCTGCCGGTGAAGACGTCGAGCACGTAGCCGACGGCGAACGCCGAGAACGCGCCTTCCACCGTCGAGAGCCGCAGCGCTGCGAACACCACCAGCGCGAGCCCCACGTCGATGCGTGTCACTTCAAACCCGAAGGTCTTCACGAGCACCGATTCGATCGACAGCAGCAGCAGCGCGAGCGCGGTGACAGCGAGGAACCTCACGGCAGCCCCTTTCCCATGGCCGCCGACGGAATGCCCATGGTGACGGGAATGACGAGCACCTCTTCGACCCGCGAGAAGTCCACCGCGGGCTCGAGCGTCGCCTTGAGGAACATGCCGACCGCCGGGCGCTCAGGCGTGCGCAAGGTGCCGAGCCGCACGCCGCGGGGAAAGATGCCGTCGCTGCCGGCCGACACCACCACGTCGCCGTCGCGCGCGTCGTCTTCGCGCCGCACCAGCTCGACCGCGAGCCGTCGGCCATCGCCAGTGCCCGTCACCGTCGAGCGCACGCGCGTGCGCTGAATGAGCCCGCCGATGCGCGAGGAAGGATCGGTCAACAACATCACGTCGGCCGAGGTCTCCACCGCGCGCACGATCTGACCGACCGCGCCGTCGGGCGTCACCACCGGCATGCCCACGCGCACGCCGTCGTTTTCACCGCGGTTGATGCGAATCGAGAGGAACTGCGCCGACGGGTTCAACCCGATCACGCGCGCCACCACTTCTTGATCAACCGACTCGTCGGCGTACGAGAGCATCGCCTTGAGGCGCACGTTCTCGGCCTGCATCTCTTTGAGCGAGTTGAGCTCGGCCTGCGACATCGACAACGACGTGCGGCACTCGAGCGCTTCTTCGTGCGCGCCGCGCAGCGCGACGTAGCCGCTCGTGGCGCTGCCCACGCCGTCGATGCTCCACGTGAGCAACGACTGCACCGGCGTGGTGACGCGCAAGACCGTGCGATCGAAGAAGTTCGGCTCGCGCCCGCGATGGCCCGTGGTGAGGAAGCTGATCAGCGGCCACAACAGGAGCGCGCTGACAATCAGCAGCTCCCTGTAGCGTTTGAGCAGGTCGAACATCAGTTTCGCGGGGTTAGCAGGACGTCAATCCGCTTGCATGTTGTGGGCACCGATCCTACAGGTCAAGGCTTCGTCCCACTTAACCGTCGAAAAATCATGAGCAATTCTTCCGAAACCACCCGCAAGTACGGCTCGCTCCTTTTCATCGGAACGCTCGCCATCCTGTTCGCCCTCCAGTGGGGTCCCGGCTCGCAGAGCTGCGACACGCGCATTCAAGACGCGGAGAGCGCGGCCACCGTCAACGACAAGCCGATCCCCATCAAGGAGTTCGCCAAGGCGTACAGCCAGCAGAGCGACAACTTCCGTCGCCAGGGCGTGCCGTCTGATCTGCTCAAGCAGTTCGGCATCCACAAGCAGGTGGTCGATCAGCTCGTCAACACCGAGCTGCTCGCGCAGGCCGCCGAAGCGCGCGGGCTCCGCACCAGCGACGCCGACCTGAAGAAGTCGCTGCGCGAAGTGCCCTTCTTCCAGAAGGACGGCAAGTGGGACGCCGAGGCCTACAAGAACTACGTGCGCAACTACGAGGGCACCACCGAGGTGCTGTTCGAAGACAAGCTGCGCCGTCAGCTCGCCGCCCAGCGTCTGCTGGAGCTGGTCGAGAACTCCGTCGCCGTGAGCGATGAAGAGGTGCGCGCCAAGTACAACAAGGAAGGCGACGTCGCGAAGGTGACCTTCGTGCGCTTCAGCCCTTCGATGTACGCCGACAAGGTCGGTGTGCCGAAGCAGGCCGAGATCGACGCGTGGGCCGCGAAGAACGAGGCCGCCATCGCCGCGCACTACGAGCAGAACAAGTTCAGCTTCTTCCTGCCCGAGAAGGTCAAGGCACGGCAGATCGTGCTGCGCGTCGCGCCCGACGCCGACCAGGCCAAGAAGGACGAAGTGAAGGCCCGCGCCGAAGCGGTGCGCAAGCAGCTGGTCGACGAGAAGAAGAACTTCGCGGAGCTGGCGAAGTCGATCTCCGAAGACCTCGACACCCGCGAGAAGGGCGGCGACCTCGGCCTCGTCGATCGCCTGTCGCTGCCGTCGGCGTTCGCTGACCTGCTCTTCGCGGTGCAGCCCGGTGAAGTGACCGCGCCCGTCGAGACGCCCGCTGGCTGGTTCATCGGCACCGTTGAAGAGAAGAAGGCGCCCGAGCAGCGCCCGCTCGAGACGGTGAAGAAGGAGATCGCCGCGCAGCTGTTCGTGAAGGAGAAGTCGAAGGCGCTCGCGCAGGCCGACGCCGACAAGGCGCTCGCCGACGTGCAGGCCGGCAAGACGCTCACCGAGCTCTTCCCCGCCGAGGCGAAGGACGGCGCCAACCCGTTCGCGTTCGGCGTGGCCACGAAGCCCGAGGCCAAGGAGACCGGTGAGTTCAACTCGGCGACCGAAGCGATGCCGCAGCTGGGCAACGAGCCGGCCATCAAGAAGCTGATCTTCGACGCGAAGGCGGCGGGCGTCATCGGCCAGGTGCTGCAGAGCAGCGACGGCCTGGTGGTGGCGGTCATCGACGAGCGCAAGCAGCCGAACGACGCCGACTTCGAGACGCAGAAGTCGCAGCTGCGCCTGGAGGCCATCAAGGGCAAGCAGTTCGAGAGCCGCGAAGCCTTCCTCAAGTCGCTCAAGCAGCTCGGCAAGGTCGTCACCAACGACGCGGCCATCGAGAAGGTCATCGGCGACAGCTGAACGTGACGCTGGTCCTCGCATCGGCGTCTCCGCGCAGGCGCGAGCTGCTGTCACACCTGGGCGTGCCCTTCGAGGTGCGCCCGGCCGACATCGATGAGTCGCTGAAGCCCGGCGAGAAGGCGCGCGGGTACGTCGAGCGCCTCGCGAGGGAGAAAGCGGCGGCGGTGTCGGCCGAAGTCGTCCTCGCCGCCGACACGTCGGTGGTGCTGGACGAAGTGGTCCTCGGCAAGCCCGGTCACGACGCAGCGCTGGGCGCCGAGATGCTGCGGAAGCTCTCGGGTCGCGCGCACGAAGTGATGACCGGCCTGGCGGTCGCGTCGGCACACGGCGTGACCTCTCGCGTCGTCATCGCCACCGTCCATTTTCGGGCGCTGAGCGACGACGAGATCGCCTGGTACGTGGCGACGGGCGAAGGCGCTGACAAGGCCGGTGGCTACGCCATGCAGGGCCGCGCGGGCGCGTTCATCACGTCGGTGGAAGGGAGCCCCACCAACGTCATCGGCCTGCCGCTGACGGACACCGTCGAGCTGCTGCGCGCCGCCGGCCTCAGCCCCCTCTCCTCCCCGAGGAGAGGGCCGGGGTGAGGAGCCCATGAAGGCACGCTTCGAAGAGATCGAATCGCGAATCACCGCCGCCTGCGCTCGTTCGAATCGTGCGCGCAGCGAAGTGACGCTCATCGCCGTCTCGAAGCTGCACCCGCCCGAGGCCATTCGCGAGGCCTACGCCCTCGGCCACCGACACTTCGGCGAGAACTACGCGCAGGAGCTCCGCGACAAGCACGCGGCGCTCGCTGATCTGCCCGGCGTCATCTGGCACGCCATCGGCCCGGTGCAGCCGAAGAACGCCAAGTACATCGCCAAAGCGGCGACCGTCTTTCACGCCATCGAGCGCCTCGAGACCGCGCAGGAGCTCAGCCGTCGCCGCGAGGGCACGCCGCTGCAGTGCCTCATCGAGGTGAACGTCGCGGGCGAAGGCTCCAAGGCAGGCATCGCGCCGTCGGAGCTGACGACCTTCATCACCTCGGTGCGCGCGCTGCCGAACCTCTCGCTGGTGGGCCTCACCGCGATGCCGCCGCTGAGCGACGACCCCGAAGCCTCACGGCCTCACTTCAAGGCGCTCGCCGCACTCGCGAAGGCGCACGGCCTCGCGCAGCTCTCCATGGGAACCACCGGAGACTTCGAGGTCGCCATCGAAGAAGGCGCGACGTTGATCCGCGTGGGCACGGCGCTCTTCGGGCACCGGCCGGGCTGAAGTCACAGCTCGCGGAACTTCAGCTTCCCTTCATCGCTGATGCGCGCCTGCAGCGTCGTGCCGCAGTAGTGACAGTTGACCTCGTCGCCGTCCTTGAAGCCGTCGCCCCAGGGGTTGTTCGCGTTGCACGACGGGCAGTCGAACTCGAAGAACTTCTTCGCCTTCGGGTTGGCTTCCTTGGCGTCGTCGTCGTCGTAGTAGCCGTGTCCACCGCTCATGGCTCACCTCACCATCGATTGAGAAAGTCGCTCAGCTCGTCCAGCGCGGCCGCGCGTTGAGTCTGCACCAACTGCAGCAGCTTCGAGAGCCCGGGCGGCAGCGCGCCATTCACGAGCAGCAACGCCCGCGGCACCTCCAACACGTCCAGCTGCGCGTGCGCCACGGCCGAGTACGCGCGCTTGCGCTCGCCGGTCAGCGCTGCGCGTTCGCCGAGCACCTCGCCCTTCTGCGCGAGACCGAGCTCCGCGTTGTCCTTGTCGCGCCGGGCGAAGAGCCGCGCCGCACCACCCACCACCAGCAACAGCGCGTCGCCTTCGTCGCCCTGCTGCCAGACCACGCCGCCCACCGCGAACCGGCGGAACACCGCGCCGTCCAGCTTGCTGGGCAGCAAGAGCAGCTCGCGCACCAGCGGCTGCTGCTTCAGCTCTGCGTCGGTCGACAGCACGTCCACCGCGTTCGCCCGCTTCAACTCCACGCGGACGACGGGGGTGCTCACCGGGCCTCCACGTCGGCCGGCTTCAGCGTGCGGTACTTCGAGTCGACGTAGTCCATCAACTCGAACATCGCGTCGCCGTACCTGGTGCCGTCGTCGTTGGTGAAGCCGCGGCGGTTCACCCAGAACGTGCCCGAGTGACACTCGCGCTCCAGGTCGGGCAGCCGACCCAGGTCCATGCCGTTCTCGTCGGTGTTGCGGCAGTCGCGGGCACCGGTGACCTTGTTGACGTAGCAGCAGCGCCCGTTGGGGAAGACGTAGATGACGGGCCGCAGCTTGAGCGCCGGGTCGGTGACGAAGTTGTTGGCGATGATGGCCGTGGCCACGAAGTCCTGCGGGTCCATGCCGTAGCCGTGCAGCAGGTAGACGATGGGGTAGCGCGCGTCGGCGTTGGCCTCGTCGTCGTAGCCGGGCGGCAGCGCGATCGCGTACTCCCACTTCGCGCCCAGCACCGCGCTGTCGTAGGTCTCCTTCACGTAGCGCGCTTCCGAGGCCACGCCGAACTCAGCGGCCGGCTTGGGCGCGCTGGGCCACAGGTTCGCCGCCCAGTTGAAGACGATCTGGAAGCGGTTGATGGCCTGCCCCGCGGTGCCGACGTGATCGCCCTCGCCCTGAATGAGCTCCTGTTGCGTGCGCGACTCCTTGCCGTAGAGCGTCAGCACGTCTTTGGGCACCTGCGTGTTCCACGCGCGGTTCCACGGGCTGAACGCGCCCGTGCCGCGATCGCGCATGCCGGGGATCTCGACGAAGTCGCGGTAGAGGCCGACCGCGCCCGCGCGCGCCGCTTCGACGGCCGTGAAGAGGTGCCGCGCCATCAGCCCGAGGTTGAAGATGTCGTGGATGCCGCCATCGAGCAGCACGTGCAGGCGCTTCTGCCCCGCGGCGTCGAGCTTCTTGAAGTTGGTGCGACCGTCGAGCGCGAACAGCCGCTTGCGGCCCGAGGCCTCGTCGTAGACGCCGTTGCCTTCACCCGTGTCGCCGCTGCCCTCGACGCCGTCGAGGCCGAGATCGCGGAACGGCTCGCCGTCGTCGTGCTTCCAGTTCTGCTCGGTGCCGTCGCGGTTGGTGTCGGGCTCGTAGTTGTCGCCGTTGGCGTCGGTGGGCGTAGCGCTCGCCGTGCTGTTGCAACCGCCGCTGCCGTTCTCAAACGCGTCAGCGCACCCGTCGACGCCGACGTCGTCGAAGCGCTCGTGCGAGTTGTTGACGACGGGCTCGCCGTAGTCGCGCCGCCCGTTTCCGTTGAAGTCCCACGCCAACATGATCGGCGCGCCGACGGTGCGCTGACGGCACGGGTCGACGTCACCGGCGTGCGCGAGCCAGTACAGCGTGTGATCGTTCTTGTTGGCCCGCACCGCCCCGCCCTTCGTGGCGCAGTACGCGTCGGCGAAGGCCTGCTCCTGCGCGACGGGCAACGGGTTCGCGATGTTCGCCGCGTCCGAGCAGAAATCGACGGTCTCCTGCCCGGTGCTGCAGAAGAACTGCGTCTGCACGCCATCGCAGAACGTGATCGCGTCGTAGGTGCCGGCGGGGTTGTACTCGGCGTTCTTGAGCCCGGTGACGCGCTTGGGGTTGCTGCAGAGATCCGCTGGCGGGTGACGCAGCACCTCGGCGTCGATGCCGGGCGGCGCGAGCGGCGAGCTCGGGTTCTCGGTGAAGAAGTTCCCGTACGCCAACATCAGGTCCGTCATCATCTCGATGTAGCTGTCGCGATCGAACGTGCCGCCGTTGTTGGTGACGTGCCAGTGGTTGAAGTCGTTCTGGTGCTCCCACTTGCCCGGCGTCGCGCGGCGCGGCGCGGCGCACGCGTTGATGATCGCGGGATCGTTCAGGCTGACCGGGTTGGTCGCCAGGATCGCCTCGAGCTCTTCCTTGCTGCAGAAGCCGCCCGTCACGAAGTCGTCGATGAAGCGCTGAAAAAAGGCCGCGTCGAGCGGGCCGCCCAGCGCCGCGAGGCCATCGACCTTCTCGGGGTTGCTCATCACCAACGCGGTGCTGCCGATGGCGCCCATCGAGACGCCACCCAGCACGCGGTAGGTGGTGCGCATCGTCTCGGGCGGAGGCGGCGGCTCTTCCATCTTCGGGCCACAGGAGACGCAGACGACCGCTGCCAGAGCAGCCGAAACAGGAAAACGGGCCAAGCAGACCTCGGAGGTGGGCTGGAGAAACCGACGAATATCAGAGTTGAATAGCAGGGGCGGCTGACAGTCGAGTCATGTGCGCCGCGACATTCATGTCTGGCGAGGAGGTTCGCACATGAAGCGTCTTCTGATGTGGGTCTCGATGCTGGTGGGCACGTCGGCGCTGGCCGTCACGGCGCCGCTGGTCAGCGTCTTCGGCCCCGGCGAGCAGACGGAATACGAGGTCAGCTACATGGGCCTCACCGCAGGCCGCGCGCAGCTCACCGTCGGCTGGAAGATGGAGCAGTTCGGCCACGAGGTGTGGCCGCTGGTGTGTGTGGGCGAGACGACGAGCCTCGGCGCCATGTACCCGGTGAAGGACCGCTTCATCTCGTACTGGGATCCTGCGGAGCGCCGCACCGTGGGCGCTGACTTCTTCGTGCAAGAAGCCAAGCACCGCCGCAAGGAGCGCTACGAGTACGACTTCGCGACGCAGCAGGCGATCGTGACGAAGCAGCTCGAAGGGCGCGAGGCCTACGAGGTTCGCTACGACATCCAGAACGGCACGTTCGATCTCGCGGCGGCGGGCTTCGGGCTGCGCAACACGAAGCTGGTGCCCGGCGACGTGCACGAGATGCCCATCTTCGTCGGCAACCGCTCGTACCCGATGAAGGCCACCGTCGTGGGCCGTGAGCGGCTCAAGACCGAGCTCGGCGAGCTGGACGTGTACCGCGTCACCGTCAACGGGGAGTTCAACGGCAGGCTGGCGACGAAGGGCCTGATGACCCTCTTCTACACGGCCGATGACAAGCAACTGCCGGTGCGCGCTGAAGCCGAGTTCCTGCTCGGGAAGATCCGCCTCGAGGCCGTGAAGTACCTGCCCGGCCGCGTCTACACGGGAGTCGAGTAATGCGTGCCCTGCTGTTCTCTGTCGTGTCGTCCGTCTCTCTCGCCGCGGCGCCGATCGCGTCCGTCGCGCCGGCTCCCGTGGCGAAGCAACAGACGCCGCCACCGGCCGCGCCCGCCGCGAAGCAGAAGTCGCCCTTCCCCACCGACGCCGAGTGCCTCGCCATGGGCCCGGTGATGGCGCCCGTGCCGTTCGGCCCCGGTGAGTCGCTCGAGTACGACCTCGACGCGATGGGCGCGCGCGCCGGCGTGATGACGATGACGGCCCTGCCCGTACGCGAAGGCGTGATGCCCATCGAGGTGCACGTCGAGACCAACACGTTCTTCAGCAAGGTGCGCAAGGTGAAGGGTCTGGCGCGCACCGAGGTGTCGCCGAAGACGCTGCGCAGCGTGCGCTACTTCGAAGACGCGTGGGAGAACGACATTCACCGCACGGCCAACGTCGAGATGGGCAAACAGCACACCGCGACGCTGACCAACATGGTCAACGGCAAGACGTACCCGACCGAGAAGCTGCGCTACGGCAACGACATGAGCGACGTCGCGGGCGCGGTGCACCTGCTGCGCTCCATCCCCGTGAAGGCCGGCCAGCGCCTGTGCTTCGACGTGTACGGCATCCGCCGCGTGTGGCGCGTGTGGGGCACGGTGCAGCCGCGCGAGCACGTGTCGCTGCCGCTGGGCGAGTTCGAGACGTGGCACCTCTCTGGCGAAGCCGCGCCGCTCAACCTGCCGGACGCGCGGCGTGAGGTGCACGTGTGGGTGAGCGACGACGCGAAGCGCCTGCCGCTCGCGGCGCTGGGCGTCATGGACTTCGGCGCCATTCGCGCGACGTTGAAGGGCTACAGCCGCCCCGGCGAAGCGAACACGCGCGCCGAGAACAAGGCCAACATCAAGTGGTGATCAGCGCGGGCTGCGCTCGCGCATCTTGCCGGCGGCCTGGCTGAGCCGGCGACGCAGCTGGGCGACCACCACCATCAGGTACTCGATGCGGTTCAGCACGCGGAAGTCCTCGGCCGCGTCGAGCAGCTTGATGGGCGTGAGCTTGTCGCCGCGCAAGGTGTCGAGGATGTCGGTGAAGTGCGCTTCGACTTCCGAGATCGCGTCGAGGCCTTCACGCAGATCGTCTTCGATGAAGTCGAGGACGATGGCCGAGTCTTCGCGCGCCGGGAGCAGCTTCTCGAGGCGATCCACCGACTCGCGGATCGCATCGACGGACTTCGACAGCGGGAAGGCGGTGGCGGTCTGGAGCATCGACATGCACATCACGCTACAGGCGTGATCCAGACCGTCAATTTTCTGGGCGCAAACGCCCGGTGAATCAGATCAGCCCGCGCGCCCGGCGGATCTGGTCGACGGTCTTCTGGTACTCGACTTCGAACGCGCCGGTGCCTTCCTGCAAGTGCTTCAGGCGGCCGCGGGCCTCGCGATCGATCTCGTCCTCGATGTCGAGGTGCTTCTTCATGATGGCGAGGATCTTGGGGCGCATGGCGTTGTCGTCCGAGAACACCTCTTCGACGCTGCGCGAGACGAGGAGGAACTCGAGCATCTGGTTGATGACGAACTCGATGCCGTCCTCGCCGAGTTGGAAGCCGCGCACGTCGGCCATCTCGCGCTTCACCTGGCTGAACTTCGCCGAGTCGTAGCCGCGGCGCTCGAGCGCCTCGCGGGTGGCCTGGTTCACGCGCTCCTCGTTGGCGAGGTACTCGCGCATGATGGCCGAGAGGTCCATCTCGGCGTCCGACACACGGATCGGCTCAACCTCGATGTCGTTGTCCGCCGTGAGCTTCTGGATGATCTCGCGAGCAAGAATGGGAACGAGCTTGGGGTACAGCCGCATGGGTCTTGCCTCTCTTCAGTTCGTCGAATGTCGCGTGGAAGCAGGCAATTTGTATCGAACCGTTCCGCGCAGGGGCAACGAAAAAGCCCTGAAACGCCTCAACTAATTTGGTTGCGGTGTGACGCCGACGTCATGACGCCGCGTCTTCGAGCGACGCGTTCCGCACCTCGTCATCAGGGCTGTCTTCGTCGATCTCAGCCGCCTTCGGGGCGTGCAGGAACGCGTGAATGCGCTCGGCGACGGCGGGGCCGATCGACTCCACCGCGGCGATGTCGGCGACGCTGGCTTCCTTCACGCGCTTGAGGCTCCCGAAGTGCGTCAGCAGCGCGCGCCGCCGCGTCTCACCCACGCCGGGCACTGAATCGAGCTGCGACTGCAGACCGCGCTTCCGGCTCAGCTTGCGTTGGAAGGTGATGGCGAACCGGTGCGCCTCGTCACGCAGCCGCGTCAGCGCGAAGAGCTCCGGCGAGGTCTGCGGCAAGACGATGGGGTCCTTGCGATCGACGAGGAACACGCGCTCGGGGCTGCGCTTGACCTCCTCGTCGGGGTTCACGACGTCGAGGTCGCGGCTCTTGGCGAGCGCGACGAGGTCGACGCCTTCGACGTTGAGGTCGCGCATGGCCGCGTACGCCGCGGCGAGCTGCCCCTTGCCGCCGTCGATGACGATGAGGTCGGGCAGATCGTTGTCCTGGAGGCCACGCCGGAAGCGCCGCGTGAGGATCTCGTGCATCGACGCGAAGTCGTCGTTCTGCGTGACGGTCTTCAGCTTGTAGCGGCGGTAGTTGTTGGTGTCGGGCTGCGTCTCGAAGCTGGCGACCTGAGAGGCGACGATCGACGTGCCTTGCGAGTGCGAGATGTCGAAGCACTCCATGCGTCGCGGCAGCTTCGAGAGGTGGAGCTTGTCCTTGAGGCGCGTGAGGACCTCTTCGATCTCCTCGCGGGTGCGCGTGCGCTCGCCAAACGAGCGCTCGGCGTTGCGAGCGGCGAGCGCGAGCAGCTCGACCTTGTCTCCGCGCTGCGGCACGAACACGCGCACCTTCTCGCCCTTCTGCTCTGAGAGCAGCTCGCTGAGCGTCTCGAGCTCCGCGGGCGCGGCGGGTACCAGCACCTCGCGCGGCACGAAGTTCTCGTCGGCGTAGTACTGGTTCACGAGCGACTCGATGAGCTCGTCGTCGGGGAACTCGCTGGTGAAGTGCAGCGCGCGCCCACCCGAGATGCGGCCGCCGCGCACGTAGAGGATGTAGATGCAGATCTTGTCGGCCTGGCGGAAGAGGCCGAACACGTCTTGATCGATGGCGTCGGTGGTGGCGACGGTCTGGCGTTCGAGGCTGCGCTCGAGGGCGATGATCTGATCGCGCAGGCGGGCGGCGTCTTCGAACTCGAGCTTCTTCGCCGAGGTCTTCATGCGGTCGCGCAGCTGATCGAGCAGCGGGCCTGAGCGACCTTCGAGGAAGAGCGTCACCGCTTCGACGTTGCGGCGGTAGTCCTCGGGCGGCACGGGGAAGACGCACGGCGCAGGGCAGCGGCCGATCTGGTGCAGCAAGCAGGGCCGCTTGCGGCTCTCGAGCATGTGATCGGTGCACGTGCGCAGCTGGAAGAACTTGTTCACCACGCGCAGGGTTTCGCGAATGGACGAGGCAGAAGAGTACGGGCCGAAGTAGCGCGCGCCGTCGCGCTTGGTGCGGCGCACGGTCTCGAGACGGGGGAAGCGGTGCGAGACGTCGAGGCGGAGGCAGAGGTACTGCTTGTCGTCGCGCAGCTGAACGTTGAAGCGCGGGCGGTGCTTCTTGATGAGCTCGTTCTCGAGCAGCAGCGCTTCCTTCTCGTTGCGCACGACGACGGTCTCGATGTCGGCGAGCACGCGGTCGAGCAACTGCACGAAGGCGCGCGAATCGGCGCGCGTGAAATAGCTCCGCACGCGGTTGCGGAGGTTCACCGCCTTCCCGACGTAGATGATGCGGCCGGCGCGGTCCTTCATCAGGTACACGCCGGGTTGGTTCGGCAGCGCGTCGATCTTCTCGTCGATCACGTGGCCCCCTCGCCCCTCTGGGGAGAGGGTTGGGGTGAGGGGCCGGCCGATGGCACACAACGCGCATTCGTACTCGCAGAATGCGAATCGTGACGAAGACGACGAGGCGAGCGAGGTCGCTGAGAAGGTCTCAAACCGCGCACGAAGTGACCCTCTGGCGCTTCTTGCGGAACCAACGCCTCGATGGCCTCAAGTTCCGTCGACAGCACCCGGTCGACCGCTTCTTCCTCGACTTCGCCTGCATCGACGCGCAGCTGGCCGTCGAGTTGGACGGCTGCGGTCATGCGTGGAAGCGCGACGATGACGCCGCGCGCGACGCGCACCTCAGCACCCTCGGCTGGCGAGTCTTGAGGTTCGGGAATGACGATGTGGTGCACAGACTCCATGCCGTTCTTGAGACGATCGTAGCGGCGGCGAGACGGCGGTTGGCCCCTCACCCCAACCCTCTCCCCGGCGGGGAGAGGGGGCTTCGTTAACGCTTTCTCCGGTACTTCCTCGGCTGCGCCTTCCGCTGCGGCTTCTCTTCCTTCGCCTCCGCGAGCAACGACTTGATGGCCGGCTTCACGCCCAGGTCCATGTCCTTGAGCAGCACCAACCTGTCCCGCTCCAACGCCGCCTTCTCGAACTCCATCTCGTCCGCGTACGCCATCATCTTGCTCTCGGTCTTCTTGATGAGCTCGGCGATCTCCGCCTTCGACAACACGACCGCGCCCGAGTCCGCCGCCAGCGGCAGGTCCATCGCGTCCCCGTCGTAGAGGAACTGCGACAGGTCGGTGATCGCCTTCTTCACCTGCGTCGGCGTGATGCCGTGCGTCTTGTTGTACTCGCGCTGAATCTCGCGTCGCCGATCCGTCTCTTCCAGCGCCTTCCGCATCGAATCGGTCATCGCGTCGGCGTAGAGGATCACCCGCCCGTTCACGTTGCGCGCCGCGCGGCCGATGGTCTGGATCAACGACACGTGTGACCGCAGGTAGCCTTCCTTGTCCGCGTCGAGGATCGCGACCAGCGACGTCTCAGGAATGTCGAGGCCCTCGCGCAGCAGGTTGATGCCCACCAGCACGTCGAACACGCCCTTGCGCAGGTCACGAATGATCGCCGTGCGCTCGATGGCGTCGATGTCCGCGTGCAGGTACCGCACGCGCACGCCGACCTCTGCGTAGTACTCGGTCAGATCCTCCGCCATGCGCTTGGTCAGCACGGTCACCAGCACGCGCTCACCCTTCTTCGCGCGCTCGCGGATCTCCTCGAGCAGGTCGTCGACCTGGTTCCCCGCCTTCCGCACCTCGATCTCCGGGTCCAACAGCCCCGTCGGCCGAATCACCTGCTCCACCACCACGCCGCGCGCCTTGTTGATCTCGTACTCAGCGGGCGTCGCCGACACGTAGACGATCTGCTTGTCGAACTCCTCCCACTCGGTGAACTTGAGCGGCCGGTTGTCGATGGCGCTCGGCAAGCGGAAACCGAAGTCGACCAGCGTCTCCTTGCGCGCGCGGTCGCCGCGGAACATCGCGCCGATCTGCGGAATCGTCTGGTGCGACTCGTCGACGAACACGAGGAAGTTCTTCGGGAAGTAGTCCAGCAGGCACGGCGGCGCCTCGCCCTCCCCTCGCCCCGACAGGTGCCGCGAGTAGTTCTCGATGCCGTTGCAGAAGCCCAGCTGCTCCATCATCTCGAGGTCGAACATCGTGCGCTGCTCGAGGCGCTGCGCCTCCACCAGCTTGTTCTGCGCGCGGAAGTCCGCGAGGCGCACCTGCAGCTCGCTGCGAATCGTCTGCACCGCGCGGTGCCGCTGCTCAGGCTCCGTGACGTAGTGCGAGCTGGGGAAGATCGTGATCTTCGGGATCTCGCCGATGGTGACGCCGCGCAGCGGGTCGAACTCGCTGATGCGGTCGACCGAGTCGCCGAAGAACTCCACGCGAATCGCGCGCTCCTCTTCGTAGATCGGGAAGACCTCCAGCGTGTCGCCGCGCACGCGGAACGTGCCGCGGTGGAAGTCCATGTCGTTGCGCTCGTACTGGCAGTCCACCAACCGCCGCATGACCGTGTCGCGGCCCAGGTCGTCGCCCTTCGAGAGCCGCACGGCCATCTCGACGTACGAGCGCGCGGTGCCGAGGCCATAGATGCACGACACCGACGCCACGATGACCACGTCATCACGCGTGCGCAGCGAGTGCGTCGCCGAGTGGCGCATGCGCTCGATCTGCTCGTTAATCGACGAGTCCTTCTCGATGTACGTGTCCGACGAGGGCACGTACGCCTCCGGCTGGTAGTAGTCGTAGTAGCTGACGAAGTACTCGACGGCGTTGTCGGGGAAGAGCTGCTTGAACTCCCCGTACAGCTGCGCGGCCAGCGTCTTGTTGTGCGCGATGATCAGCGCCGGCTTCTTCGAGTTGGCGATGACGTTCGCCATCGTGAACGTCTTGCCCGAGCCGGTGACGCCCAGCAGCACCTGATGCGCGTCACCGCGCACCACGCCGCTCGAGAGCTCCTCGATCGCCCTGGGTTGATCGCCGCGCGGCGCGTATTCGCTGACCAGTCTGAAGTCCGCCATGGAGCCGCTCTTCTAACGCGGCTCGTGACAACGGGCTGTCAGGAGTCACGGCGCGCTGACGTTCTCCAGCGCCTTCCGGCGGGGGGCCTCGAACTCGTCACCCTTCGTCCACGTGGGCATCGACGCCGCGTCGCCCACGCGCTGACCAAGCTGGAGGAACAGCGTCACGTCCTCCACCGCGCCCGAGAGGTTCCACGACGGCGTCACCTCGTCAGACGGCTGGTGGTAGTGCTGCGACTCCCACTGCTCGCGCTGCTTCTGGCCCCACCCTTCTGGGCGGCCGATGAAGTCCTGACCGCTCGAGAAGTACGCCGCTGGCACGCCCTGCTTCGCGAAGTTGAACTGATCGCTGCGGTAGAAGAACCCGCGGTCTGACAGCGCGTCAGCGCGCACTGTACGACCCTGCGCTTTGGCGAGCTCGACGATGAGCGCATCGAGCGACGACTTGCCCAGCCCGATGACGCTGACGTCGCGCGTACGGCCCCAGATGTTGAGGCCATCGATGTTGATGTTGGCCGCCATGCGGCCCACCGGCACGGGCGGGTGCTCGACGAGGTGCTGAGAACCAAGCAAGCCCTGCTCTTCGGCGGCGACGGCAGCAAACAAGACGCTGCGCTTGAGCGGCTGTGCAGACAGCACGCGCGCGATCGCCAACAACGCCCCGACGCCCGACGCGTTGTCGACGGCGCCGTTGTAGATGACGTCTCCCTCGCCCACGCCCTTGCCGAGGTGATCGTGGTGGGCCGTGTAGACGACGACCTCCTGCTTCAACTTCGCGTCGGTCCCCTCCAGAAAACCCAGCACGTTCGCGGTCTGCTTGCGCGTCACCACGCTCTCGAAGCGGGTCGACACCTTCACGCCGAGCGGCACGGGCTTGAACCCGCGCGACTGCGCCTTCGTCCGCAGCGCGTCGAGGCTCTTTCCTCCCAACGCGAACGCCTTCCGCGCCGCGTTCTCACTGAGCCAGCCCTTCAGCTGCAGCGCGTGACCGCCGGTCGTCGGTAGATCGAACTGCTCGCCGCTCCAGGAGGTCTGCACGACCTGCCATGGGTACCCGGCCGACGGCGTGGTGTGAATGATGAACACGCCCGCCGCGCCGAGCTTGCGCGCCTGCTCGTACTTGTAGTCCCAGCGCCCGTACCAGAGCCGCGCGCGACCACCGAAGAGGGTCGGGTCGTCTTCGGGGTCGCTGTTCATCACCACCAGCACCTTCCCCTTCACGTCGACGCCCTTGAAGTCGTCCCACCGGAACTCTGGCGCGGTGATGCCGTAGCCGACGAACAGCAGCTCCGCCTCGCGCAGCTCCGAGACGGGCGACTGCTGTCCCGACACCACGATGAAGTCCTCGTGGTGCTGCAGCGACAGCGCGGCCTTGCCCGACGACAGCGACACCACGTCGGGGTGGCCGGCGACGCTGACGAGCTCGAACGGCCGCACCGTGGTGGCGAGCCCGAGCGCTTCCAGCTGCGACGCGATGTACGCCTGCGCGAGGCGGTCGCCTTGCGAGCCTGGCTGTCGGCCCTCGAGCAGGTCCGACGCGAGGAAGCGCGTGTGCGCGCGCAGCTCTGCCTCGGAGATCGGCGCGGCACTCAACGTCAGCAGCAACGGCCAGAACATGGGGCCCGCGTACTACGCGCGCCGACCCCACGGCTGATTTCTGCCTGCTGAAACAGCCCTCACGGCACTCCTCCCGCACACCCACGCAAGGAGCTCACATGCGTTACGTCGTGCCACTCGTTCTCTTCGCGCTGACGGGCTGCGGCCCGAAGGAGTGTGTCGTCAGCGATCCGTCCACGTGCCCCGCCGAGCAGACGTGCGAGCAGGTCACCGGCCGCGAGAAGCCATTGTGCTTCGCCCCGGTGACGATGGGCGGCCGCGTGTACCGCCTCGCCGACAACACGCCCATCGAAGGAGCCGAAGTGCTCGCCACCAACGCCGACGGCGCGCCGGTCTCGACGCCAGCGGTGACCGACGCCGAAGGTGCCTACCGCGTGCGCGTGCCCACGCGGCGCGCCGACGAGAAGGGCACGCTGGAGGCCAACGCGGTCATCCTGCGCGCGCAAGCGAAGGACTTCCGCTCGTTCCCCTCGGGCGCGCGCGTCTCGCTGCCGGTGTCGACGGCGGCCGCGACGCGCGAGGGAGAAGGTGGCCCGTGGCTGGTCAAGACGGAGCAGACGAACATCGGCCTGGACGCCGTCGACGCGAGCGCCGTGGGCCTGCCGACCGTCACCGGGAAGCTCGAGCTGAGCGCGCCACAGCCGCCCGCGCTGGTCGCGCTCGAAGCCAGCGGCGCCGCCGGTCGCACCACCCTCGCGCGGCCTGACGGGACGTTCACGTTCTTCAACGTCCCCGCGGGCACCTGGCGCGCGTCCGGCTTCGCGCGCGGCGTCAACTACACGGGCGTCGACGTCACCGTGGCCAGCGCCGACGTCGCCGACGTCACGCTGCTCAAGTCGTCCACGACGCCAGCGTCGCTGAGCGGCTCCATCAGCCTCGTGGCCGGCGCGAACGGCGCGGGCACGTCGGTGGTGCTGGCCCTCGAGAGCACCTTCATCGAGGCCCTCGGTCGCGGCGAAGTGCCGCCCGGCCTCCGTGCGCCTGAAAACGGCGAGGCGCCGAACATCAAGGGCGCGTGGACCATCTCGGGCATCCCTGACGGAAAGTACGTGGTGCTGGCCGCCTTCGAGAACGACGACAACGTGCGTGACCCCGACCCCAACATCGCGGGCACCGGCGTTCAGCGCCTCACCGTCAGCAACGGCCAGCTCTCGGGCGCAACGAGCCCGGCCTTCAAGGTGACCGCGGCGGTGGCGATCACCAGCCCCGGCCGCGACGGGCTCGACGAGACCACCGCCACGCCCACCTTCGCGTGGCAGAAGCACCCCAACGCCGACGCGTACACGCTCGACGTGTTCGACGGCCTCGGCAACAAGGTGTGGACGCTCGCCATCACCGACGGCAACGCGACCTCGGCGACCTACGCCGGGCCCGCGCTGGCCGCTGGCGGTTTCTACCAATGGCGCCTCACGGCCATCCGGCGGCTCGCGCCCACCAGCCACACCGAAGAGCTGCGCGGCGTCTTCCGCGTGCGCTGAAGGTCAGCTCGCCGGCGCGCTCATCTTCTTCATCAGCTTCGCCATGAACGCCACGGCGCGCTTCGGGTTGAGCCGGTAGATCGCGTCCATCGCCTTCGCGTCCTTCCCGACGAGCACGCGGTAGGCGTCGCGCTCCATGCCGTCGATGATCTGACGGGCCGCGTCGCCTGGCTGGGTGAGCAGCTTCTTCTGCGACTCGTCGACCTTCATCTCGATGCCGGAGTTGCCGGTGATGTTGGTCGCGACGCCACCGGGGAACACCACGGTCACGCGCACCGCGCTGTCGGCGAGCTCGGCGTTGAGGCCCTCGGTGAAGAGCTTCACCGCCGCCTTCGACGCGCCGTAGATGGTCTGCCCCGGCACCGGGAGAAAGCCGCCCATGCTCGACACGTTGACGAGGTGCGCTTCCGGCCGCGCCTTGAGCAGCGGCAGGAACACGCGGGTCATGTGCAGCACGCCGAACCAGTTCACGCCGAAGACGCGATCCACGTCGGCGTCGCCCAGCTGCTCGAACGGCACGAACGGTTGAATGATGCCGGCGTTGTTGATGACGCCGTCCACCGCGCCGAAGCGCGCCATCACGTCCTTCGCGCCCTGCTCAATCGACGCCCGCTGCGAGATGTCGACCCGCGCGGTCAGCAGCCGCGACGCGCCGTCACCCGCCAGCGCCGCGGTCTCCGAGAGACCCTGCTCGCTGACGTCGAACGCGGCGACCTGCGCGCCGCGCTTGAGCAGCTCCAGCACCAGCTCACGACCGATGCCGTTGCCGCCGCCGGTCACCACCACGACCTTGCCGTTCACCTTCATGAGTGGCCCCTCCTCGTGGGCACACTCACCGTAACCAGCAAGTGTCAGCCAGCAACCTTCCACGTGGTGCCCGCGGGCGAGTCCATGATCTCCACGCCGATGGCCTTCGCCTCTGCGCGCAGCCGGTCTGACTCGGCGAAGTTCTTCGCGGCGCGGGCGTCGTTGCGAGCGGTGATCATCGCTTCGATCTTCGCGGCGTCGAGGCCCTTCGCCTTCACCTGCCGATCGCGTCGACCCAGCAACCACGCCGACGGCGCCGACTCGAACAAGCCCAACGCGCCGGCGATCTTCGTGGCCACGTCACGCAGCGCGACCAACGTGCGACCCACGAGCGCCTTGTCCTTCACGGGCGGCTTGTCGGTGAGCAGGTTCATCTCGGCGAACAGGCCCGAGAGCGCACCGAGCGCGCCGGGGAAGTTGAAGTCGTCACTCATCGCCGCATCGAACTCGCCGAGGAACTTCGACGGGTCCACGTGCAGCGGGCCCTGACCGAAGTCCTTCCCGGTCACGCGCTCGTCGACCTTCTTGAGCGTCTCGTAGAAGTACTCCACGCGCGCTTCGGCGTCGCCGAGCGCCTTCTCGCCGAACGCCAGCTGCTGCCGGTAGTGCGTCGACAAGAAGAAGTAGCGCAGCCCTTCCGCGTCGACCTGGTTGAGCGCGTCGCGCAGCCGCACCACGTTCCCGAGCGACTTCGACATCTTGGCGCCCTCGAGATCGAGGAAGCCGCCGTGCATCCAGCAGTTGCACATCGTCTTGCCGCTGGCCGCTTCCGACTGGGCGATCTCGTTCTCGTGGTGCGGAAAGATGAGGTCCAACCCGCCGCCGTGCAGATCGAACGACTCGCCGAGGTACTTCGCCGACATCGCTGAACACTCGATGTGCCAGCCCGGCCGACCCGCGCCCCAGGGCGACGGCCACGACGGCTCGCCCGGCTTCGCGGCCTTCCACAGCGCAAAGTCCATCGAGTCGCGCTTCTGCTCTTCGTTGATGATCTCGCGATCGCCGGCGCCCGACATCAGATCGTCCAGCTTGCGCTTCGAGAGCTTGAGGTAGCCGTCGTACTTCCGCACCTCGAAGTACACGTCGCCCTTCGACTCGTAGGCCACGCCGCGCGCGATGAGCTTCTCGATCAGCGCCACGATCTCCGGGATCGTCTCGCTCACCTTCGGCGAGACATCTGGCTTGAGCAGCCGCAGCTGGCCGACGTCGTGCTCGAACTCCTTCACGAAGCGATCCGCGAGCGCGATGGGGTCTTCACCCGTCTCTTTGGCCGCCTTGATGATCTTGTCGTCAACGTCCGTGTAGTTGCGCACGTACGTCACTTCGAAGCCGCGGTACCGCAGGTAGCGGACGATGGTGTCGAAGGACGTGAACGTGCGCGCGTTGCCGATGTGGATGTAGCTGTAGACGGTGGGACCGCACACGTAGACGCCCAGTTTTCCGGGGGTTAGCGGCGTAAGAGGAACCTTGTCCTGCACCATCGTGTTGAAGACGCGAATCTGTGACGCACTCATGGGGGCGGCACTTTACCCACAGGCAACCATTGGTGTCAGATGTGCGATAAATCGTCACTTTCAGTGGCCTCAAAACCAAGGAGTCCTCCATGCCCCCGAACCCGAAGCGCCCCAGTGACCGGGAGCCTGTGACGGACGAGCAGATTCTTCAGGCGGATGATCCGCGGCCGCAACGGGTGGCACAGTTGCCGTCGGCAGGCACGGGCGCGCGGCGGGCGGTGAAGAAGATCGAAGAGCACATCCCCACGTCCATTTTCGATACCGAGGCAGACCAGGAAATGCAGGCCGAGTACGGAGTTTCAGGCACTGAATACAAGCCGGCGTTCCTCTACGTGGAGCGTGGCCCCGGCGCGGGTCAACTGCTCGAGGTCAAGCAGGGCACGGTGGTCGTCGGCCGCGCGTCGGTGAGCGATCTGCGCCTGCAGCACCCGTCGATCTCGCGGCGTCACACGCAGATCAAGCGCCAGGGCGAGCAGTTCTTCGTGAAGGACCTCGGCTCGCAGAACGGCACCTTCGTCAACAAGCAGCGCATCGCCACCGAGGTCGAAGTGAAGCCCGGCGATTCGATTGCCCTCGGCAACGCGCTCTTGCGGCTGCGCGGCCCGCTGAACAAGGGCGAGAAGCTGGGCAACGCGTCGGCGACCAGCCAGAGCGCGTCGTCGCTGCCGATGCCCACGTCGGCCCTCGCCGAGAAGGCCGAGAAGCTCGATCGCAAGGCGCGCGTCAGCACCGCCGTCGTGGCCCGCCCGTCAGGCGCGCAGCCGGCGCCCAGCAACACCGCCCTCAAGATCGCCGTGTTCGCGGGCGCCGTCGGCTTCAGCCTCGCCGCCGTGCTGGCCTTCGCGCTCATCAAGACGGTCGGCAACAGTGACAAGGCCACGACGCCGGGCACCACCGTCGCTGTCGCTTCGCCCACCGCCGGCATGGACGCCGACGAGAAGCAGCGCCTCATCGACGAAGCCATCAAGCGCAAGATGGCCGAGCAGGCCAACGCGGTCGCCGCGCCGGTGGAAGAAGAGGTCACCACCGACGAAGTGAAGGTGAAGGAGCAGCCGAAGGCGCCCAGCGTGGTGAAGGCGCCCGTCGCCGCTCCGGCCCCGCGCGTCGCGTCGGCGAAGAAGGCCACCGCCGCGAAGGCCGCCGCCGAAGACGACGAAGATGAAGCGCCCGCGTCGTCGGCCGCGCCGAAGCGCACGCAGATCCTCGCGCCGTACGAGAAGGGCAACGCTGAGGCGTCGCTCGACCTCGCCAAGAAGGCCGGCGACAAGGAGCTGATGGACAAGCTCTCGCGCTTCATCGCCGCCTACGACGCCGCGCAGGACGCGATGATGTCGAACAACGGCAACGCGGCCATCGCCAACTTCCAGAAGGCGCTCGCGCTCGACGAAGGCCTCTCGAGCGGCTGGGGCAAGTACGGCGCTGAGATCCGCCGTCAGCTCGCCAACCTCTACGTGCTGGTCGGCATGCAGTTCGTCAGCAACGGCGACACCGACAAGGCCAGGACGGCGTTCCAGGGCGCGCTCAAGCACGACCCCAACAACGCCCGCGCCAAGTCTCAGCTCGCGAAGCTGCAGCCCTCGGGTGGTGATGAGGCCACCGAGCCCGCCGCGCCCGCCAAGAAGCCGGCGCCCAAGGCCAGCTCCATCGACGACGCGTTCGGCGACTGAGAAACCCAGCGGTGAAGTGGCGTTCGGGCCGGTGCTGACGTTCGCGTCGGCCCGGCCCGAGTCGTTTCAACGCCGCGTGAGGCCGCGCTTGAGCAGCCAGAGGTTCAACGCCGCGAAGACCAGCAGGCCCGAGAAATAGGCCATGCCCTTCACGTCTTTGCCCGGCGGCACTTCGGCCAGCAGCAGCCACTGCACGCGCCCCTGGTTCCACGCCTCGTAGGCGCGCAGCGCTTCTTCGTACTTCTCGGCCTGCTCACGGTTGAGCAACCGGCCGCGCGCGAAGAACGGGTTCTGCCGCGGCTGCGGGCGCTTGCCGTCAGACAGGCGGCGGTTCTCGTCTTCGAAGGTCGCGCGCCGCACGGCGACCGGCGTGTCGTTGACGCCGAGCACCACGAACGCGCCATCGGCTTCGTCGACGTACCAGCCCTTGGCCGTGGGTACGCCATGGAGCTGCGCGTACCGGTTCGGCACCGCGCGCTCGAAGTGGTAGTCGCCCTCGGCGCCGAGCTCGATCGGCTCACGCGACGAGAAGTAGTACTGCACGTCGTCGCGCATCGTGTAACCGACCGCGAGCGACGCGATGAGCCCGATCGCCGCGACCGGAGGCAGTACACCGACCCGAGGCTTCTTGTTCAGCTCGGCCTCGAGCTTCGCGATGTACGCCTCGCGCTCGTCGCGATGATCTGAAGAGCTCACGAAGACCGGCTTACTCGGCCTTCTTGGCCTCTTCCGTCTTCTTCTTTTTCTCCGGCTTCTCAGTCATCTCCGACATCTTGGGAGGGTTCTCCGGGATGTTGAAGATCTTCTTGAGGTCGGCCTCGATGTCGAGCTCAGTCACGCCCTTCGCGAAGGCGAGCTCCTTGATGAGCAGCGACCGCGCGGTGTCGAGCATCTTGCGCTCGCCGAACGAGAGGTCCTTGTCGCCCTTGAGCAGGTACAGGTCGCGCAGCACTTCCGCGATCTCGAACACGGAGCCGGTTTTGATCTTCTCCATGTACTCGCGGTACCGACGGTTCCACGTCGTGGAGTCGACCGAGATGTCCTTCTCCTTGAGGATTGCGTACACCTGACGCACGTCGTCCTCGGAGATGATCTCGCGCAGCCCAACCTGGCCGATCTTGTTGATGGGGATGAGGAAGCGCCCGCCGTTCTTCTCGAGCATCTTCAGCACGTAGAAGGACTGGCGCTGACCAGCGACCTCCGTGTGCTCGATTCCAACAACTTCACCAACACCGTGCCCCGGGTAGACCGCCTTGTCGCCTGGCTTGAACATCGTCACCTTCTGTAACTGCGCGTGAGAGTCGCGCGCCATGCCTCTTTCGACGCGCGGAGTCAACAGACTTAACACATCCTCCTCTTGACTACAACTTCCCACATCCTCCACGATCGGCGCGGGGATGGAGGTTGGGCATGGGGTGGACGTGGTGGGCGCTGGGCAACCGCCCGGCGGTGTTTCCGGCAGTCGCAGTCTTGTTGGGCGTCGTCGTGGGGCCCCTGGCGGCGTTGCCGTGGTGGCTCTGGGGCGCGCTCGCGATCGTGGCGCTGACCGCCGTCGTCTGGCGCGGTGGCCGAAGCGGCAGCGTCGCAGCGGGGCTCGTGGCGGCGCTGTCGATCGGTGCCTTGCTGGCGGAGCTGCGCTGCGACGTGCGCGCCCCGCCGATCGGTCGCCTCGTCCGCTTCGAAGCCGAGGTGGTGCGCGTCGCGCCGCATGGCGTGACGGTGGACGTCAGCGCTGTCGACGGCGTTCCCACGCGTTTTCGCGCGACGCTGGCGATGGACGACGCGGCGGCGTGGCTCGTCGGCCAACGGCTGCTCGGCGAGACGACGTTCCGCTGGGTGCAGCCCGCTTCGAACCCCGGCGAGTGGAGTCGATCGACCTGGGCGTGGCGGTCAGGCCAGCCGGTGGCCGCGGGCGTCATCGCTGAGCGCGTCGTGCCGCTCACCGCCCCGTCGCCGTGGCGGGCCTGGCTCGCGCAGCGGCACGCGGCGCTCTCACGACAGACCTACGCGCTGGCGGGTGAACACCGCGGCGCGGCGGCGTTGCTGCTGACGCTGGCCGCCGGCGAGCGCGCCGAGCTGGGCGACGCGCTCGAAGACACGTTCTCGCGCAGCGGGTTGGCGCACGTGCTGTCGGTGAGCGGCCTGCATGTCGCGGTGCTCGCGTTCGCCGTCTTCGCGCTCGTGCGTTGGCTGCTGGCGCGTCGCAACTGGTTCCGCCGCAGCGACCCGCGCGCGTGGGCGGCGCCGCTCTCGCTGCCTGTCGTCTGGGCCTACGTCGTCTTCACCGGCTGGCAAGGCCCCGCGGTGCGCTCGGCGTTGATGTGCTCGCTGGTGCTGAGCGCGTGGGTGCTGCGGCGACGCAGCGACTCGCTCAACGCGGTGGCGATCGCCGCGCTGGCCATGCTGGTCATCGACCCAGCGGCACCGTTCGAGCTGTCAGTGCAGCTCTCGTTCGTCGCGGTGCTGGCGCTGGTGCTGCTGGCGCCGCTGGTGCGCGCGGCGATCCCTGTGCCGTCGCCGTCTCCCTCGACGCAGACCGGGTGGGCGCTGCGCTGGCGACGCTGGCGAGAAGCCGCGGTGCAGACCTTCGCGGCGAGCGTGGCCGTGACGCTGGCGAGCGGCCCCATCGTGGCCACGGCGTTTCAGCGGGTGAGCTTCGCGGGGCTGGTGTCGAACGTCATCACCCTGCCCCTCTCGGGCCTCATCACGCTCGTCGCCGCGGGCAGCGCCGCGCTGCACCTCATCTGGGAGCCGCTCGCCACGCCGCTCCTCTGGCTTGGACTGATCTTGTCGCGGCTCTTCATCGCCATCGCCGAGTTCTTCGCGGCGTTGCCGTTCGCCGTGGGCACGCTCGCGGCGCCGTCGATGCTGGTGCTCTGCGTCTGGTGGCTCGGGCTGGCGATGCTGGTGTTGGGTCAGCGCCGTTGGCGTTGGCTGTCACTCGCCGCCCCCGCCGCGCTGATGTTTCAACTCTCGGGTGGGCCGCAGCCGCCGGTGCGCGTGACCTTCCTCGCGGTCGGCCACGGTGACGCCATCGTCGTCAGCTCGCGTGGGCACCACGCCCTCATCGACGCGGGAGGCGTGCCCGGCGGCGGCGATCCCGGGCGACGCGTGGTGCTGCCTTTCCTGCGACATCAAGGCATCACTTCGCTCGACCTCGTCGCGCTGTCGCACGCGCATCCCGACCACGCGCTGGGGCTGCTCTCAGTGCTCGACGAGGTCACGACGGAACGGCTCTGGCTGCACGGCGACACAGAGGCCGGCGAGCTGGTCGACGCGGTGCTCGCGGCGGCAGGCGACGCGGAGGTCGAAGAGAAGCACGCCGGAGCTCCCGGACTGCAGCTCGGCGCGGCGACCTTCGAAGTGCTCGGGCCGTCGGCAGGTGCCCTGCCCGAACTCGTCGACGAGAACGATCGCTCGCTGGTGCTGTTGCTGCGCCACGGCGACGTCTCGTTCCTGCTCGCTGGCGACGTCGAGGCGGCGGGTGAAGCCGCGCTCGAGCTGGGGCCGGTCACCGTCGTGAAGGCGCCGCACCACGGCAGCGACACGAGCTCGACGCCCGACTTCGTGGCGAAGACACGACCGCGTCACGTGGTGTTCTGCGTGGGACGAGACAACCGCTTCGACTTCCCACGCGACGACGTCGTGCAGCGCTGGCGGGAAGCCGGCGCCGAGTGTCACCGCACTGATCTCGACGGAGCCATCACCTTCGAGAGCGACGGCCGCGACGTGACGGTGCGCGGCTTCCTCACGGACTGATGAGGAAGTCCTTCACGACCGCCATGTGCTGCATCGACGGCGCGGCCGAGTCACCCGCCAGCGCCGGCGCGATGTCGGCGAGCGTGCCCGCGTCGGCGAACACGCGCGTGTCGACCACGAGGCCACCGGGGAAGCTGGCGGCACCCACCACCGTGGGAATCTGCACGCCGGCCAGACACGTCGACGCCAGCACCTGATCGTACGGCTTGTCGCGGTTGGCGTTGGTACCCGGGTTGCCGCGTTGGTCGACGGGGTGCGGCATCGAGGTCTTGAAGCGCGGCGAGAGCGTGTTGAACGCGTTCTCGTTGGTGGTGTTGGTGTTGAAGTCACCGCCGAGCAGCACGTAGTCATACGGCGACACACCCGCATCGAGCCGGTTCATGATGGTGCGCGCGTCGAGGTTCCGATCGGTGGCGTTCGACGTCAGGAAGTGCACCGAGATCACGAACAGATCGTGCGGGCCCGGCAGATCGACCTTCGCCCACGTCAGCTCGCGGTCGGGCGCTTCACCGTTCCACTCACCCTGATCGACGATCTGCCAGCGGCTGATGATGCCGTTGGGGATGTTGCCGACGCCGCGGAACCACGTGAACTCGGGCCCGAAGTTGCTCGCGACGTACGAGTTGAAGTCCGCCGTGGAGTCGCCCTGGTAGCTGAACTCCTGGATCATCACGATGTCGGGGACGAGCCCACGCATGATCCGCGTACCGTGGCCGAGGTTGTAGTCCTGCCCGTTGCCGCTCGTGAGGTTGGCGGCCACCGCGCGCAGCGTGAACGGGGCCTCGCTGCCTGTCGGAACGGGACACCCCGGCGGCCCGGCGTCGACCACGCCAGCGTCCTCGATCCCCGAGTCGGCCACGCCGGCGTCGAAGCCCGCGTCGGGTTGGCCAGCGTCAGGAACACCGGCGTCGGGGAGGCCCGCGTCGTCAGCTCCGGCGTCCGGAGTGCCGGCGTCGGTGACTCCGGAATCTTCGACCCCAGCGTCCTCGACGCCCGCATCAACGACGACACCGCTGTCCTCGACGCTCGCGTCGGGCAGCTCAACAGGCGGCGGCCCGCAGGCCACCAGGAACAACGACAACCAGACCGCGCGAGACATCAACTGCAAGGCACCACCTACTCGTCCAGCGTCGGCGGCCGGCTCCGACGACGCGCGAGGACGATCAACAGAATGAACGCGGCGGCACCGCCGATGGCGACGAGCAACCACGGGAACTCACCTTCCTCGGCGGGCGCTTCCGGCGCAAGGGCCACACCCGCATCCACGGGCTCCGGCGCGACGACGGCCACGGGCGCGGGCCCTGCGTCGACAGGCTCCGCGACGGGCGCGGTCGCGACCGCCACGGGCGTCGGCTCGGGCTCCACAGGCTTCGCCGTCTCCGCGACCGCAGGCCGTGGCGACCCCTCACGGGCCAGCTTCGCCTCCTCGGCCTTGCGCTTCTTCTCTTCGTCAGCAGCCAGCTTCGCGCTCGCGAGCTCCTCGGCCTTCCGTTTCTTCTCTTCGTCAGCGGCCAGCTTCGCGGCAGCGGCTTCGTCGGCGAGGCGCTTCTTCTCGGCTTCGTCGGCAGCCTTCTTCGCCGCTGCGATCTCCTCAGCGCTGGGCCCCGCGTCCACCACGGCCTTCGGCGGCGGCGCAGGCACGGTGCCGTCGTCCAGCTTGGCGATCATCACGGGCTGCGCCGGCAGGCTCAGCACCAGGCGCTTCTCGATGCTGGTCACCTTGGTGTCGATGCTGGTCTTCACCAGCACGCGCACCTCGATGCCCGACTGCTGCTCAAAAGAGCGATCACCCGTCAGCGTCCACTCGTGGCCCCCTTCGTTGCTCATCACCACGCTGGCGATGTTCTTGTAGCGGAGCTTCACGCGCACCACGTGCTTGCCCGGCGAGGTGTCGCCCTGCCACACGAGGATCTTCTCGTCGGCCAGCGCCAGCGCGCCGGGCGGCGGCGTCAGCAGCGCCTTGCCGTCGAGCTCGAACGTCGCTTCCTGCAGCTCGTAGTTGGGGTCGGTGATCTCCGCGTAGTCGATGCGCACCTTCGTCGGCACCGACCCCATCATTCCCTGCAGCTGACGCTCGAGCTCTTCGCGCGCAGCCTTCGCCTTCGCGTCTTCAGCGAAGGCGAGCGTGGGCACCACGATCAGCAGCAGCAGCCAGAAAGTTCTCACGTCGCCCATTCTGACGACGCGACGTCGAGGCGCAACTGAAGCGTTACCGGCTTGTCACCCGGGCTCGGCGACGCGGGCTCCGAACAGCCGGTTCACCGACTCGAGCAGCTCGTCGCTGATCTGCACCTTCATGCTCGAGGCGATGAGGGCCTCGGCTTCACCGGGCATCAACAACGCGAGCGCGATGGGCGTGGCGCCCGCGTGCTTCTTGGCGATCTCCGCCAGCTTCCCGAGCTTCTCTTCGGTCGCCATCTCGACGTGCAGCCGCAGCTCGAGGCGCTTCACGCGCTTCTCACGCACTTCCTTGAGCGACTGGATGTCTTCGACGATGAGCCGCGCCTGCGGGTTCTCTTCGTCCTTCCCCATCTCGACCTTGCCGACGATGAGCAACGGGTCATCGCTGGTGAGCAGCGGTTCCCACTGATCGAAGCCCGGTCGCGGGCCGGCCTTGCCCCACTTGCCGGTCTTCGGGTCCATCATCGACTTGCCGCCTTCGCGACCCGGGAAGACGACGAGCTCGACGGAACCAGAGAGGTCCTCGAGGTTCACCCACGCCATGCGCTTGCCCGTCTTGGTGACGATGGGCCGCATCGAGCTGACGATGCCCGCGACGGTCATCTTGTCGTCACGGCGCGCGCGCTGAATGGCGGCGATGGGCTTGGCGTAGCGCTTGAGCTCCTTCGAGTACGCGTCGAGCGGGTGGCCCGACACGTAGAAGCCGATGGTGGCCTTCTCGTTGGCGAGCATCTCCTTCTCGGTCCACGGCTCGGTGACGGCGTAGTCGTCGCGCGCGCCCTTCGCGGCCGGCGTCGACGCGGCCAGCATGCCGAACAGGTTCGACTGGCCGACGGCGATGTCCCGCTGCGTCGACGCGCCGCGCTCGAGCGCGATGCCCACGGTGTCGAACAGCTGCTTGCGGTGCCGCTTCTCGAAGTCGAAAGCGCCGGCCTGCACCAGCGCCTCGAGCGTCTTGCGGTTGACGCGGCGGCCGTCGACGCGCTCGGCGAAGTCGAAGAGCGACGTGAAGCGCTTGTCCTTGCGCGCCTCGACGATGGCCTCGATGGCCGACTCGCCGACGCCCTTGATGGCGCCCAGCCCGAAGCGGATCTTCCCGTCGACCGCGCCGAACGCGAGGTCCGACTCGTTGATGTCGGGCGGCAGCACCTGGTACCCGGCCTGGCGCGCCTCGGCGATGTGCATCACCACCTTGTCGGTGTTGTCCTTCTCCGACGTCAGCAGCGCCGCCATGAACTCGACCGGGTACTTGGCCTTGAGCCACGCGGTGTGAATGGTGATGAGGCCGTACGCCGCCGAGTGCGACTTGTTGAAGCCGTACTGCGCGAACTTCTCCATCAAGTCGAAGACGCCGTTGGCGATCTTCGGGTCGACGTTCTTCTTGCCGGACCCCTCGAGGAACAAGGCGCGCTGCTTCGCCATCTCCTCGGCCTTCTTCTTGCCCATCGCGCGGCGCAGGAGGTCTGCGCCACCGAGCGAGTAGCCGCCCAGGACCTGGGCGATCTGCATCACCTGCTCCTGGTAGACGATGACGCCGTAGGTGTCCTTCAGCACCGGCTCGAGCGTGGGGTGCGGGTAGGTGATCTTGTCGCGGCCGTGCTTACGGTCGATGTACACGTCGACCATCGTGCGGCCGTCTTCGAGCTTCTGATCGAGCGGGCCCGGGCGGTAGAGCGCGCCGGCGGCGATGACGTCTTCGAAGCACGACGGCTTCATCTTCATCACCATTTCGGTGAAGCCCGATGACTCCATCTGGAAGACGCCGGCCGTGTCGCCGGCAGAAATCAGCTCGAACGTCGCGGGGTCCGCGAGCGGAATGCCCTCGCGCGTCAGCTTCTGATCGTCAGGCAGCTTGCGGTTGATGAGATCGATCGCGTTCTGGATGACGGTGAGCGTCTTGAGGCCGAGGAAGTCGAACTTCACGAGGCCCGCAGCCTCGACCTCGTCCTTCGCGAACTGCGTCACCAGCGTCGTTTCACCGGGTGGCCGGTAGACCGGCACGAACTCCCACAGCGGCTTGTCGGCGATCACCACGCCAGCGGCGTGCATGCCGGCCTGGCGGTTGAGCCCCTCGAGCGCCATCGCGACCTCGAGCACGTCCTTGGTGGTGATCGACTTGCCGTCGACCTCGGCGAGCTGCAGGGGCGTGTCGAACATCTCCTTGAGCCGCGCCTCGCCGACGATCTCCTTGTCGGGGTCGCCGAAGATGGCCTGCTTCAACGTGATGCCGAGGATCTCGGGCACCAGCTTCGAGATGCGATCGCCTTCAGCGAACGGCAGGCCGTACACGCGGCACACGTCGCGCAGCACGCTCTTGGCCTTCAGCTGACCGAAGGTGATGATCTGCCCGACGTTGTTCTCGCCGTACTTCCGCTGGACGTACTTGATGACCTCGTCGCGGCGGTCCTGGCAAAAATCGATGTCGAAGTCGGGCATCGAGACGCGCTCAGGATTCAAGAAGCGCTCGAAGAGCAGGTTGTACGGGATCGGATCGAGGTCGGTGATGCGCAGCGAGTACGCGACGATCGACCCGGCGCCCGAGCCGCGGCCCGGCCCCACGGGGATGCCGTGCTGCTTCGCCCAGTTGATGAAGTCCTGAACGATGAGGAAGTAGCCGGCGAAGCCCATCTTCTGGATGACGCCGACCTCCAGCTCGAGGCGCCCCATGTAGACGTCGCGGTCGCAGGGGTACGGGAGCTCCTTGAAGCGCTCCTCGAGGCCCTTCTTGGCCAGCGCCGCCATGTACTGATCGGCGTTGTAGCCGTCGGGCACCTGGAACGTCGGCAGCATCGGCTTGGCGAGGATGTTGTACTCCTCGACCATGTCGGTGATGCGCTGCGTGTTGTCGACGGCCTCGGGCACATCGGTGAAGTACGCGCGCATGTCTTCGGGGCTGCACACGTAGAGCTTGTCGGTGCTGTGCCGCATGCGCTTGCTGTCGGTCAGCGTCTTGCCGCTGGCGATGCACATGAGCAGCTCGTGCGCGCGCGCGTCTTCCTGCTTGATGTAGTGGGCGTCGGCCGTGGCCGCGAGGGGGATGTCGAGGTCGCGCGAGAGCTGCTTGAGGTTCTCGTTCGCCTTGTTCTGCTCCTCCATGCCGTTCCACTGCACTTCGAGGAAGAAGTGGCCGGGCGCGAAGATGTCTTTGTATTCCTGCGCGGCGCGACGCGCGTGATCCATGTCGCCGCGGAACGCTGCGCTGGTGACCTCTCCGCCGAGACACGCGGTGAGGCCGATGACGCCTTCGCTGTGGTCCTTGAGCACCTGCTTGTCGATGCGCGGGTGGTAATAGAACCCGTCGAGGTAGCCCATCGACGAGAGGTACCGGAGGTTCTGGTACCCCAACTTGTTCTTCGCCAGGAGGATGAGGTGGTTGGCGATCTTCTCGGTGCGATCGGCGCGGCCCTTGGGCCCGGCGACGTACGCCTCGAGGCCGATGATGGGCTTGAGCGCTGCGTCTTTCGCTTTTTTGTAGAAGTCGACGGCGCCGAACATGTTGCCGTGGTCGGTGACCGCCACGGACTTCATGCCCTTCGCCTGGACCGTCTTGATGAGGTCCTTCATGCGAATCGCGCCGTCCAGCAACGAGTAGAGCGTGTGCAGGTGCAGATGCGTGAAAGACATTCGGGTCTTTCAGCGCACTCGGCGAGTTCGATCAACGAGTCAGACGGTCAGAGCCCCGAGCGCATCTGAAGCGTGCCAGCACGGCGCTTCATCTCGAGATCGAGCAGCTTCACTTCGTACTTGAGCCGCACGAAGTTGGCGTAGATGCCGCCGCTCTGGTGCGTCGCCGATCCGCGGATCTCGTCGCGCAGCTTGGTGAGGCTGGCGCCGATCTCGGTGAAGCGGCGCTGCAGCTCGTCGTCAGACGCGGCGCGAATGGCGATCAGCTCGTCGATCTCGAGCTTGCCCTCGAGCTCTTTCTCCATCGCCTTGAACGAGATGCGCGCGCGCATGGGCACGCCGAGCAAGCCGTCGATGCGCTCGATGAGCTTGAGGCCTTCTTCTTCGAAGAGCCCGAGATCGCGCGCGCCACGCATGCGCAGCAGCGCCTCGGCGATGTCGACGAACACCGTCTGGCGCGGGTTGCGGTTGGGCGGCGCGACGAGCCCGTTGAGCCAACAGTCGATGCCGTCGCCGCCAGCCTGCTCGACGGCCTGCCGCAGCACTGGCATCCACGCGGGCTTGATGGCGTCGAAGGCCACGCGCGGGTGGTTGGCGGAGCCCAGCGACGTGCGCAGCGATGACGTCAACGCCTCGGCGATCTCCGCGCGCTGCATCACGCCGCGGGCCACGTACGCGCGCTCGCGCCACGGGCCCTGGCTGACCTCGGGAGCGGCCTCAGCGACGGCCTTCTGGAGCCCGGAGATCGTCACCTTCATGCGCCCGACGTACGAATCGGTAACGCCTTGAGGAAAGGCCGGGTGGCCTTTGAGGGTCTCGTCTTCGGGCTTCCCTTTGGACATCGGAGGCGGGCGAGTGTGCCACGAAAAAATGGCCCACGGGCCCGCTTCGCCGTACGACCCCTTCATGACTCGCTCTGCGCTCATCTTGATGGCGATGACGGCTTCGGCGTGTGGGTTCTCGTCGCCCGGCGGCGGCACCGGCACGCTGTACGTGGTCGCCCACCTTTCCGGAGACGGCAGCACCGCGGGCAGCTCGGTGCGCGTGACGGTGCGCGGCGGTTCGGCCAACGGCGACCCGATGAGCGACGCCGAAGTGGCGATTCGTGGCGGCGGCCTCGGGCGCACCATCGTCCCGTACGACGCCGATCGTCAGGACTACCGGTTGGACCGCTTCGACTGGGTGCCGGGCATCCGCCTCGAAGTGGTGCGCGGCCGCGACTGGCTCGACGGGTCGATCGACGTGCCCGGCGCGACGTTGATCACCAACCCCATCGCCGACTCGACGTTCAAGCGCGTCGACGCCATCCCGCTCGTCATCCGCTGGAAGGACGAGTTCGGCACGGTGGCGATGGACACGCGCGTGCGGCTCGACAAGGCCGACCTCGAGCGCACGGCGCCGCGCGGCGCGCTGGAGTTCATCGTGCCGGTCGCCGACCTGCGCGTGGACGACAAGGAGCGCGTGCGCGTGCGCCGCAGCAACGAGCTTCAGTTGGCCGGCGGCGCGGCGGGCTCGATCATCACCGCGACCACCGAGCACCAGATCGAGTTCCGCGTCGAGTGAGTCAGTGTCGGCGCTGACCGCGCTGCGCCTGCTGCGCGCGTGATCGCTCGGCGGCGCTCTCTGGCGGCACCAGCGCGTTGGGGCCGCGGCCGATCAGATCGGTGCGCCCGGCGTCTTGCAGCGCCTCGCGCACGTCGCCCCAGTGCTCCGGGTTCCAGTAGAGGATCAGCGCCTTCTGCAGCCGCTTTTCCTTGAGGCCCTTGGCCACGAAGACGGGCTCCATCTTCAGCGGATCGATGCCCGTGTAATACATGGCCGCGGCCACCGACATCGGCGTGGGAATGAAGTCCTGCACCTGACGCGGCCGGCGCCCCGACTGCTTGAGCCACATCGCCAGGTCGATCATGTCGTCCAGCGTCGAGCCCGGGTGACCGCTGATGAAATACGGAATGTCGTACTGATCTTTCCCGGCGGCCTTCGACTCGCAGGCGAACATCTCCTGAAAGCGCTCGTAGCTCGCGATGCCGGGCTTCTTCATCTTCTCGAGCACGCGCGGGCTGACGTGCTCCGGCGCCACCGAGAGCTGACCGCCGGTGTGGAACGACGCGAGCTCCTTCACGTACTCGGGCGCGCGCTCGGCGAGGTCGTAGCGAACGCCCGACGCGATGAAGACGTGCTTGATGCCTTCCTCTTTCCGCACGTCGCGCATCAGCTGCACCAGCGGGCCGTGATCAGTGCCGAGGTTCTCGCAGACGCCGGGGTGCACGCACGACAGCTTGCGGCACGCGCGCTCGATCTCCGGCGACTTGCACTTGAGCTGGTACATGTTGGCGGTGGGGCCGCCGAGGTCGGTCACCGTGCCGCGGAAGTCGCCCATGCGGCGCAGCTCGCGGATCTCTCGCAGCACGCTGTCGCCCGAGCGGTTCTGGATGACGCGGCCTTCATGCTCGGTGATCGAACAGAACGTGCAGCCGCCAAAGCAGCCGCGCATCAACACCACCGAGTGCTTCACCGTCTCGAACGCGGGGATGCCTTCGCCCGCGTACATCGGGTGCGGCGCGCGGTTGAACGGCAGGTCATAGAGCTCGTCCATCGCGACGTTCGCGGGACCAAGGCTCTTGTCGCCTTCACCGTCGCCCAGCGGGAACGCCGGCGGGTTGAAGTACACGCCGCGATCGCCGTGGCGCTGCACGAGCGGCCGCGCGTTGCCGGGGTTCGTTTCCATCTGGAACGCGCGCGTCATGCGCGCAAAGGCCTCGAGGTTGGTCGACGCCTCTTCGAAGCTGGGCAGCACCACGGTCTTCTTGTCAGCCGCCTTCTGCGCCGGGTCGGCCTCGAGCTTCTTCGTGTCTTCGTTGTTGATGAGGTACGCCGTGCCGCGCACGTCGCGCAGCTGGCCGACCTTCTCGCCGCGGTTCAGGCGGTCGGCGATCTCCCACACCGGCCGCTCACCCATGCCGAAGACCAGGAGGTCGGCCTTCGCATCGAGCAAGATCGACCGACGCACCTTGTCGCTCCAGTAGTCGTAGTGCGCGATGCGACGCAGCGACGCCTCGATGCCGCCCAACACGATCGGCACGTCGGGGTACGCCTCACGGCAGCGCTGCGCGTAGACGATGGTGGCGCGGTCAGGGCGAGCGTTGGTGCGGCCGCCCGGCGAGTACTGATCGGCGCTGCGGTTCTTCTTCTGCGCCGTGAGCCGGTTCAGCATCGAGTCCATGTTGCCGGCGGCGACCCCGAAGAAGAGCCGCGGCTTGCCCAGCACCTTGAACGGCTCGGCCGAGTGCCAGTCAGGCTGGGGAATGATGCCGACCTTGAAGCCGCGCCCTTCGAGGAAGCGCGCGATGAGCGGCGGCCCGAACGCCGGGTGATCGACGTAGGCGTCGCCGCTGACGATGATGATGTCGCAGGCGTCCCACCCGCGCGCGTCGAGATCGGCGCGACAGACAGGGAGGAACGGGTGACTGAACTTCTTGTGCGGCACGACTGACGCCATGGGCGGGCCCCTACCCTGACCCGCGCAGGGCGGGCAAATCGTTCACCAGGAGTACCGGAGCCCCAGGTAGCCGCCGAGCTGCCAGCCGATCTGCGTGGTGCCGTCGGCCAGCTGGCGCGTCATCGAGCCGCCCAGCACGTGGATGCTGAGCAGTTTGTAGCCGACCTCGAAGTCACCGATGAGCCGCACGGGATCCATCTGGTTGCCGATGGGCACGTAGTTGACGGCCAGCACCACGCGCGTGTCCTTGTTGTCGATGAACGCCGCGGCGAGCGTGGGGCCCACCCCTGCGCGCAGCGTTCCGAAGGCGGGTTGCATGAAGCGCAGCTCACCGGCCAGGCCCAGGGCGAGATGGCCAAAGTAGTAGCGGCCGGTCAGCAGCACGTCGATCGACGTGTGGTCGCTCTCGGGCGCCAGCGCGGGGTTGATCTGCGCGAGGTAGCGCGCCCACACGCGGACCTCGACACCCGACGCCATGCCCTCTGACGGCGCAGTGCCCCAGATGCCGAAGTGCGCGCCCAAGAGCGCGCCGCCGGCCATGCCGCTGCCGCCATCGACAGCACCGAAGCCGCCGTTCAAGAACACGCTGGCGACGCCGCGCTCGTAGGCATCGTCGATCTCGATGGCCGCGGCCTTCTCCTTCGCGTTGACGAGGTTCTTCTCTGCGGCGATGCGGGCCTTCTCTGCATCGGCTGCTTCAGCCACGGCCGCCGCAGCGATGGCCGGAGACGACGACACCGCGTCGACCGCCGCCTGCTTCTTCACCGCTTCTTCAGCGCGCGCCTTCTCGAGCTGCGTCTCGGCGTCGGCCACGAGCTTCTTCTTCTCGGCGCGCGCCTGCGCCACGCGGGTGTCGCGCGCGGAGACGAGCTTGTTCTCTTCGTCCTCGCGCGCCTTCTTCTCGGCGGCCTCGCGCTCTTCGGCGATCTTCTTCTCTTCGGCTTCCTTCTCGTCCTGCCGGCGCTTCTCGGCATCTTCGATGTCCTTGCGGCGCTGCTCTTCCTGACGGAGCGCCTCTTCCTTCGCGAGCCGGTCGGCGTCTTCCTTCCGCTTCGCCTCAGCGGCCGCGGCGTCGGCGGCGTCACGCGCCTTCTTCTCTTCAGCGGCCTTGGCGGCCGAGGCAGCGGCGACGGTGGCGGCGGCGGCGGCGGTCGCGGCAGCGGCGCGCTCGGCCTCGAGCCGCGCGGCTTCGTTCTGTCCGGCCACGAGCGCGAGCTTGTCGCGGCACTGCTGCTGCTGGCCTGCCGCCCACTTCGTGTAGAGCGCGTACTCCTGCAGCAGCCCGTCGCGACGAATCGCCTGCGCGGAGCGACGCTGCCCCGCGGCGTTCAGCACCGAGACCTCGACGTTGCACGAGCCGTCGTTGGCGACCTGCGCGGCGCCGAAGGTGCGCGACATCGGGTAGTACGCGCCCTGGTACGGCAACAGCATGTCGCGCAGCCAGATGCCTTCGTCGAAGCCGACCTGCTTCTGCGCCGTCGACGTGAGGATCGCTGCGCACTCGGTGCGCGCCGCCGTGCACGCATCGCCGGGCACGCCGCACGCGCCAGCGGCCTTGAGGAAGGTCTGGCCCATGACCTTGTCCTGGGCGATCGCCGCAGCCAGGGCCGCGGTGTCGTGCGTGCGCGGGGCGTCACACTGCGTGGCGCTCCCGGCCTGCGCGAGACTGACGAGCACGAGCGACGACCACATCACGGCGTCGCTCCGACGCGGGTCAGGCGGAACACGCCGGGCGTGCCGCCATCGCCGACGTCACGGAAGCGCAGCGAGGGCTCGGTGATGCAGCTCTCGTAGACGTCGTACGTCTGCGCGGTCGTGAGCACGCCGCCGGTGTACGTGTACGCCTCGGCGCCCTGCCGCGAGAGGTTGAACGAGATGTCGCACTCGCACGTGCCGGTGCCCGACGTGCACGAGCCCGTCAGGCCGTACATCGCGAAGGTGCTCGACACGAACGAGCAGCCGACGACACAGTTCGATCCCGTCAAGGACGCGTGGAACGAGACCACGCCGACCACGTTGCGCTCAACCTCGACGCCGTTGCCGCTGAAGGCCGCCGTGCCTGCGAGGTAGCCGCTCTTGTTCGAGACCGTCGAGCCACAGCCAGCGCTCGACGCCACCATCGACAGGCGGTCGAACGCGGCGTCATCGACGCAGCCCTCTGAGTAGTACCAGTCGCCGCCTTCGCTGCCCGTGCACACGTTCACCGCGCCACAGTTGGCCGCGAACGTGAGCGGGATCGTCGGCGGGTTGAACGTGCCGCCGTCCTGCAGCGTGGTGCCGGCGTCGAACATCGGCGCACCGCCGCCCGTGCCGGTGCCACCGCCCGTGCCGGTGCCACCGCCCGTCGCTGAGCCGCCGCCCGTCGCCGTGCCGCCGCCCGTCGCTGAACCGCCGCCCGTCGCCGTGCCGCCGCCCGTCGCGGAACCACCACCCGTCGCGGAACCACCACCCGTCGCGGAACCGCCACCCGTCGCTGAACCGCCGCCCGTCGCTGAGCCGCCACCCGTCGCAGTGCCACCGCCCGTCGCAGTGCCACCGCCGATGTTGGAGCTCTGCACGCGGCACGTCCCGAACTCACAGACCTGACCAGCCACGCACGACGCACAGATGTTGCCGGCCGCGCCGCACTGCGCGCTCGTGTTCCCGACCACGCACGCGCCCGCCGCGTCACAGCAGCCGGAACAGTTCGCCGGGGAACACTCGTTGGTGGTGCTGCCGCAGCCGATGAAGGCGCCGACAGTCAGCGCCGCAGCGAACGCGAAGAGATTCCGGAGGTGTGACACAGGCGCTCCTTGAGACGGGGGACCCGAAGTCTCGCCGGACGCACGTCAGACGCAACGCGATTCAGCGAGAGTTCAACGACAGAAGGAAAGGCACTGCTGCGCGTCGCACGTCTGCGCCCAACAGGTGAAGTGCTCGGGCTCGCAGGTCATGTTGTGCGTGCAGTAGTTGATCGCGGCCTGCCAGGGGTTGCTCCCTGCCGTGCAATTTCCGCCACAGTTGGCGCAATACGCAGCAGCCACGGCGTCACAGTCGCGTCCGCTCCCAGAGCCGCCGCCCGTCGCGGAGCCGCCGCCGAGCCCACTTCCTCCGCCGGTCGCACCGCCGCCGCCACCCGTCGCGCTGCCTCCGCCGGTCGAAGACCCGCCACCGCCCGTGTTCGTCTGCACGCGGCAATTGCCGAGCTCGCAGGCCTGCCCAGCCGCGCACGCCGCGCAGCTGCTCCCCATCGATCCGCACTGCGTCGTGGTCGCGCCGCCGACACATGCACCCGAAGCATCGCAGCAGCCACCGCACGTGGTCGCCGAGCACTGCTCGGCCGGAGTCCCACAGGCGATGAGCGCGGCAACACCTGCGCCGAACGTGAACGCCGCGAGCGCGCGCCCGAGCGAGCTCATCGGTGCTCGCGGTACCAACGAATGGTGTCGGCCATGCCGCGCTCGACATCGAACTGCGGCGCCCAACCCAGCACCTGCTTCGCCTTGCCGTTGGCCAGCACGCTGCGCCGCTGCTCACCCAGCCGCTCGGGCCCGTGCTTCGCGGCGGTGGCGACGCCGAGGTTCTTCGCGAGCAGCTCGTACACGCGGTTCACGTCGGTCTCGGCCTGCGTGCCGATGTTCACGCCGCCGCAGAACTCCGTGGTGAGCGCCTTCACGTTGGCGTCGACCACGTCGCCCACGAACACGAAATCGCGCGTCTGCTTGCCGTCGCCGTAGATGGTGCAGGCGTCACCGCGCAGCAAGCGCTCGGCGAAGATCGCCACCACCCCGGCCTCGCCGTGCAGGTTCTGCCGCGGCCCGTAGACGTTCGCGTAGCGCAGCGCCACGTAGTGCAGCCCGTACATCGCGCGCCAACACGCGAGGTACAGCTCGCCGGTCGCCTTCGAGACGCCGTACGGCGACACCGCGCCGACGGGCTCCGTCTCAGGCGTCGGCATGACCAACGAGTCGCCGTACATCGAGCCGCCCGACGCGGCGTACACCACGCGCTTGAGCGCCCCGCCGCGCCGTCCGGCCTCGACCATGTTCAGCGTGCCGCCGATGTTGGTGTCGGCGTCGAAGCGCGGCTCACCCACCGACTTGCGCACGTCGATCTGCGCGGCGTGCAGGTTGAGCGCGTCGGGCTTGAAGGCCTCGACCGCCTTCGCGGCCACGTCGGTGCGGATGTCGGCTTCGACGAACTGCGCCTTCGCGTTGAGGTTGCGGCGCTCACCTGTCGACAGGTTGTCGATGACGAGCACCTCATGCCCCAGCCCCACGTACGCATCGGCGATCTGCGACCCGATGAAACCCGCACCACCGGTGACGACGATCTTCATGACTGCTCCTTCACATACGCGACGGTCTCATCGAGGCCCTGCGCGACGGTGTGCGTCGGCGCGTAGCCCAGCTTCTCGCGCGCGCGGCTGATGTCGGCCTGCGAGTCTTTGATGTCACCGGGGCGAAACGGCTGGAACGTGGGCGTCGCGTTCACGCCGAAGCGCTCGGTGATCATCGCGTGCAGCTCGAGCAGGCTCGTCTTGTCGCCGACGGCGATGTTGTAGACGGTGTCGGTGGCGCCGGGGACCTTCGTGGTCGCCGCCTTCAGGTTCGCCTGCACCGCGTTCTTCACGTAGCAGAAGTCGCGGCTGGTGCTGCCGTCGCCGTTGATGAGGCACGGCTCGCCGCTCCGCATCGCCGCCATCCAGCGCGGCATCACGGCGGCGTACGCGCCGTTGGGGTCCTGCCGGGGGCCGAACACGTTGAAGTACCGCAGGCCGACGGTCTCGAGGCCGTACGTGCGCTGAAACACGCCCGCGTACACCTCGTTGATGTGCTTGGTGGCCGCGTACGGCGACAACACGCGACCAGTGCGCGCCTCGACCTTCGGCAGCGAGGGCTCGTCGCCGTACACGCTGCTCGACGACGCGAACACGAAGCGCTTCACCTTCGCGTCGCGCGCCGCCACCAGCATGTTGATGAAGCCGTCGACGTTGGCGCGGTGCGAGTCGATGGGGTTCGCGATGCTGCGCGGCACGCTGCCCAACGCGGCCTGGTGCAGCACGTAGTCGACGCCTTCACACGCCTTCGCGCAGTCAGCCGCGTTGACGATGTCGCCACGAATGAACGTGAGGCGCTCCGCGTTGCCACCGCGCTTCACGGCGTCGTCGAGGTTCCGCTGGTAGCCGGTCGACAGGTTGTCCAACACCACCACGCGCTCGTTGTCGCGCAGCAGCGTCTCGACGAGGTGCGAGCCGACGAAGCCGGCGCCGCCAGTCACGAGCCAGGTCGCCATGTCAGAGGCACCAGTACGAGGCACGACCGGCGGGCACGTCGGCCGGGTTGAGCGCGCTCTTCACGTCGACCAGCACGCCGCCGTGCTTGATGCGCGCCAGCAGCGCCGGCACCGACGACACGTATTCCTTGTGCGACACCGCGAGGATCAACGCGTCGAGGTCCTGCAGCTCTTCCAACGGCGTCAGCGACAGGCCGTACTCGTGCTTCGTCTCGGCGGCGTCGGCGTAGACGTCGGTCAACTTCGGCTCGATGCCGTACTCGCGGAGCTCCTTCAAGATGTCGGGCACCTTCGAGTTGCGGATGTCGGCGACGTTCTCCTTGAACGTGAGCCCCATCACGCCGACGCGCGCGCCCTTCACCGGCAGCCCCGCGTTGATGAGCAGCTTCACGGTGCGCTGCGCGACGTACGGGCCCATCTCGTTGTTGATGCGACGGCCCGCGAGGATCACCTGCGGCTGGTAGCCGAGCTCTTCGGCCTTGGTCGTCAGGTAGTACGGGTCGACGCCGATGCAGTGACCGCCCACGAGGCCCGGCGTGAACTTGAGGAAGTTCCACTTGGTGCCCGCGGCCGCGAGCACGTCGCGCGTGCGGATGTCCATGCGGTCGAAGATGAGCGCCAGCTCGTTCATCAACGCGATGTTGAGGTCGCGCTGCGTGTTCTCGATGACCTTGGCGGCCTCGGCGACCTTGATGCTCGTCGCGCGGAAGACACCGGCGTCGATGATGGCGCCGTAGGTCGAGGCCACGCGGTCCAGCGTGGTCGGGTCTTCGCCCGAGACCACCTTGGTGATCTTCTCGAGCGTGTGCAGCTTGTCGCCGGGGTTGATGCGCTCAGGCGAGTAGCCCAGCTTGAAGTCTTCGCGCTTGAGGCCGGAGATCTTCGCGAGGATCGGCCCGCACAGCTCTTCGGTGACGCCCGGGTACACCGTCGATTCGTACACGACGACGTCGCCCTTCTTGAGCGCGCGCCCCACCGTCTCGCTGGCCTTGAAGACCGGCGTGAGGTCCGGCCGGTTCGTCGAGTCGACGGGCGTCGGCACCGCGACCACGAAGAACGTGCAGCGCTTGAGCGCCTCGGGGTCGGCGGTCATCTCGAGGCCCGCCGACGTCAGCTCGGCCTTGCCGATCTCGCCGGTGCGATCGAAGCCCGAGCGCAGCTCGTTGACCTTCTCGACGTTGATGTCGAACCCCACCGTGCCGGGGAACTTGCGCGCGAACGCCAGCGCGACCGGCAAGCCCACGTAACCCAGACCAACCACTGCGACTTTTTCAGTCATGTTCCTCAAGCCTCTAGCAGTACCCGGTCCGCCTTGCGCCGTTCAGGTCGCTTGATGCGGCCGTCCATCACCGCGCGGGTGACGAAAGCCAACGCCACCAGTCGGCGCAGCGCGCGGCCCTGGCCTTCCGGCAGCTCCGCGCCGTGCTGCGCGGCCACTTCTTCCACGCCGCCCGGCGACCCATCGATGACGCGCGCCAACACCGCGCGAAAATTGATGTGATCGTCAGGCTTGTGACCGTCGCGCGCCAGCAGATCGGCGCAGTAGCCGCCCCAGCCGATGAGCAGATCGCCCGGCTTTACGAACTCGCTCCACGCGCGGAACGCCTCGTCGCGCGGCGTCGCCGATTCAATGGTCTGCGCGGTGACGTCAAGGTGAAGCGGCACACGCGGACCCAACGGCCGCGCCGGGCGCAACAGCTTCACGAAGCGCTCGCCCGTCGACAGTCGCTCGGCGACCAGCTGCACCAGCTCGGGGTCGTCTGGCAGCGGCCGCGCGTCGTCACACAGCGGCCAGGCGTTGGCTTCACCGAACACCACCACCAGCTCGCGGCCCTGCAACGGCTCACGCGGGTCGACGCGCACCACGTTGCGCTTGCGGCGCAGCTTGTGGCGCGAGCCCGCTTCACTCTCACGCACGTAGTCGAGCTGCTTTTCCACCATCGCGTCGAACGCGCTCAGGATCGGCGTGAAGCGCTGCGGCGCCTTCTCGAGGCGCTCGAGGACGAAGGCGGTCGCTTCGATGGTCGCCAGGCAGTGCGCTTCGGGCTCTTTGCGAATGCGGTAGTTGCCGGGCTGCTCGGGGAAGAACTTGAGGCGCGGCAACTTCGAGAGCAGCGGGCACTTCTCGACGACCTTCTTGGCGTTCGACCAGGTGCCGTCGACCACCACCAGTTTCTTCGGCGGCGTCGCCAGCGCGTCGACGTCGACCGCGCTTTCGCTGGGGAACAGCACCGCGACGCCTTCCTCCTGGCAGAGCGCTTCGAGGGCCGGGTTGCCGACGGCGCTCAGGCCCACGTGCAGCTCCGAGTTCGGCAGCGAGAGGTGCGCCATGCGGCACGTGGAGATGGGTACGCGGGCTTCACGCGGGTGCTGAATGAAGACGACGTGCGTCTGGCTGGGCACCTGGGTGACGGCGCTGCACCAGCAGACCGACTTCGGGCGGCGGCAACGCAGACAGAGTTCACGGAATTCGGACACGGCTGGGCCGCGCCATACCTTAGGGTGAGGGGCCAGTGAACCTGCTGCTGCTGCGCTCTTCCGAAGTCTCGCCAGACGGGCTGGTTCGCCTCGAAGGCCGTCGCGTCGAGCACCTGCGTGAGGTCTTGCGCGTGCAGAAAGGCCAGACGCTGCGCGTGGGCGTGCACGGCGGGCTCCTGGGCACCGCCGAGGTGCTGTCGGCCGACACGCTGAAGGTGACCGTCACCGAGCCGCCGCCTCCCCGCGCCAACGTCTCGCTGGTGCTGGCGGTGCCGCGCCCCAAGCAGCTCAAGCGCGTGATCCCCGCTGTGGCGTCGCTGGGCGTCGACCGCGTCGTGCTGGTGAACGCCGCGCGCGTGGAAAAGAGCTATTTCGATTCGAAAGTACTCAACACCGAGTTCCTCGATTCACTCATCGATCTGGGGCTCGAGCAGGCGTGCGACACCGTCCCACCCGTCGTTGAGGTCCGAGAGCGCTTGAAGCCCTTCATCGAAGACGAGCTGGCGACGTGGGCGCCGCCTGACGCGCTCAAGTTGATCCCCCACCCGTACGCGACCGACGGGCTGCGGCCCGTGCCCGCCGCCACGCACGTCGTCCTCGCCATCGGGCCCGACGGCGGCTGGGTGCCGTACGAGGTCGACCTGTTCTCGAAGCACGGCTTCACGCCCGTGTCGTTGGGCCGCCGCGTCTTGCGCGGTGAGGTCGCCGTACCGGCCGTACTCGGCGCGCTGCGCGCCGCGCTCTCGTAACCACCGCAAGGAGACACCATGGGAGAAGGACGCATCGGCTCGGCCGGACGGTCGAGGACTGCCCACATCACGCCGGTCTCGACCGCCGCCGCGCGCACGGCCGCGTGTGACGACTTCCTCCGCGGCGTGTCGCCGCCGCCGTCTGCGGCGCTGCGGACCCGCATGGATCGCGCGCTGGAGTCGTTCTCTGACGCTCAACTCCAGCGCATGCGCGACGCCGGCGTGCGCTTCTGGCCGGGGCGCGACGGTCTGCCGCCCGACATCATCGAAGCCGGCGCCGCCGCCCCGCCGCCGAGCTCCCCGGGCGCATACGTCGCGGGCGCGCGCACGCTGCGCTACTCGCCTGACATGTCCACCGCCGCGCTCCGTCACGAGCTCGGCCACGCGTGGGACGACGTCGGCGGCGAGACGCGGCGCCTGCGGCTCGACGACCTGCCGACCGCCGAGCGCCGCCGCGCCATCACCCGCCTCGACCGTGAGGTCGACACCGGCCGCGCGTTCTCGTCGACGCGAGACCGGGGCCTCGTCGACGCGTTCGAGGACTACCGGGGCAGCCGTCGGTGGACGAGCGACGCGCGCGAACGTGAAGCCTTCGACCTCGGCGCACGTGCGGGCTACTCCACGCGGTCGGTCGAAGAGTTCTACGCAGAGGGCTTCTCGGCCTTTCACGGCAGCGCCGAGCGCGCCGCGCGCATGGAACGCAACGCGCCCGAGCTGTTCCACCGCCTCGCCGAAGACGCCCGTGACGCCGGCACGTTGCCCACGTGGATCGACCCGGCCACGCTGACGGTGCGCGAGTGATCTCTTCGCAGTAACAACGAGGGCATGACGTTCCTGAAAGAGCCGCCCAAGCGCGAGACCGTCAACCCCAAGAAGCTGCTCGAGTTCATGATGACGGACTGGAAACCCCAGTCCGCCACGCTCCCGAAGCCGCACAAGCACGCCGCCATCTTCCGCGCGCGCCGCCAACTCCTCAGCAAGCGCTTCCCCGCCGACGTCCTCGTCATTCCCACTGGCCACGAGCAGGTGCGCGCCAACGACACGCACTTCCGCTTCCGCCCCGGCTCTGACTTCTTCTGGCTCACCGGCAACCACGAGCCCGACTGCGTGCTGGTGTTGGTGCCGAAGAAAGGTGGCCACACCGCGCACCTCTTCGTCGAGCCGAACCCCGGCCGCAGCAACGAGACCTTCTATACGAACCGTCACAAGGGCGAGCTGTGGGTCGGCCCGCGCTTCGGCGTGAAGCAGAGCGAGGCGTACTTCGGCGTCGACGAAGCGCACGCGTTGGGCGAGCTGGCCGACTTCCTCGGCAAGCACCCGCTCTCGCGCACGCTGCGCGGTCTCTCGGGCCTCGTCGACAACCTCCGCGCGCCGATGCACGAGCGCCCTGGAGATAAGGAGCTCGCCACCGCCATCTCCGAGCTGCGCCTCTGCAAGGACAAGCTCGAGGTGGCCGAGCTGCAGAAGGTCATCGACGCCACGCAGCGCGGGTTCGAAGACGTCATCCGCTCGTTGGGCAAGGCGAAGAGCGAGCGCGAGGTCGAAGGGCACTTCGGTTTCCGCGCGCGCGTGGAAGGCAACGACGTCGGCTACGGCACCATCGCCGCGGCGGGCGCCCACGCGTGCATCCTCCACTGGACGCGCAACGACGGCGCGCTGAACAAGAAGGAGCTGCTGCTGCTCGACGCGGGCGTCGAAGGCCACCAGCTCTACACGGCCGACATCACACGCACGCTGCCGATGAGCGGGAAGTTCTCGAAGGAGCAGCGCGAGATCTACGAGCTGGTGTGGCGCGCGCAGCAGGCTGCGTTCGAGGCCGTGAAGCCCGGCAACGACTTCATGGAGCCCAACCGCCGCGCCATGCGCGTGCTGGCCGAGGGCCTGGTGAAGCTGGGCATCTTGAAGGTGTCGGCCGACGAGGCGCTCAAAGACGAGCACCAGTTCTACAAGCGCTACTCGCTTCACAACGTCAGCCACATGCTGGGCTTGGACGTGCACGACTGCGCGAAGGCGCGGCAAGAGGTCTACCGCTATGGCCCGCTGCAGCCCGGCATGGTCTTGACGGTCGAGCCGGGGCTCTACTTCCAGCTGGACGATCTCACCGTGCCCAGGAAGTACCGCGGCATCGGCGTGCGCATCGAAGACGACCTGCTCGTCACCGCGAAGGGCTTCAAGAACCTGTCGGCGCGCATTCCCAGTGAGGCGAGCGCCGTCGAGAAGTGGATGAAGTCAGTCCACGCGCGTGTGAAGGCCCGGTAGCTCGCCTTCGACGTAGGTGAACGTCTCGCGGCCGATCTCGCGGTCGTCGGTGGTCAGCACGCGCACGCGGTACCGCCCCGGCGCGCCCATCGTCGAGTACGCGAACGTGCGGAAGCCCTCTTCGCTGCCGCCCGAGAGCGACGTGGCGTGCGGCGAGCCGCGCTGGGTCCACCCGTGCTTCGGGTCGTCGTAGTCCCACGCGAAGACGACCTGATCGTTGAACCTGGTCGGCGCGAAGATCTTCACGAACACGTAGGCCTTGCTGCCCGTCGGCGCGACGAAGGTGTCCGACTGGTGGCGCCAGAACTCCCACGCGGACGGCGACTGGTACTGCAGCTCGTACTGGCGCTTGCCGTGCTCGTCTTTGATGGGCGTGACCGACGCGAACACGCCGATCTGCTTGAGCGACAGCGGCACCGGAGGAATCGCGTGCGCGACGTAGGCGATGAAGAGCACCGCCTGAATCGCGAGGCCCGGCAGCACCGCGCGCTCGAAGGTCCACGACGGGTCGTGCGTGAAGCGGCGGAAGAGCCGCCACAAGCCGTACGTCGCCGCGCAGCCGAGCACGACTGACAGCAGGTACTGCCACGAGTGCAGCCGGCCCCAGACGACGGGAATGAGGTACGCGCAGAAGCTCGTCACCGCGAACGAGAGCAGCATCACGCGCACGATGGGGCCCCGCTGGCGGAAGCGCGGCAGCTCGTTGGCGATGATGATGGCCGAGAGCGCGACGATGAAGACGAACGAGAGGATCCCGGACGACGCGCGGAAATAGAACACCATGAAGGCGTTCAAGAGCGTGCCGAGGAAGAAGTGCATCACCCACAGCCGGTAGCTGGCGACCTTGCCGAGGAAACCTTCGGGCTCCTTGCCGGCGACGTGCAGCCGGTGGTCCCAGAAGATGAGCGCGGCCGAGAGCACCAGATAGACGCCCTGGTGAATGAGCAGTGGCGTGCTGTCGATGCGGTGCAGGAGCACGACGTCAAAGAGGAAGCCCGCGAAGAAGAAGGCCACCTCGAAGGCGATGTGGTGCTTTTCCTTGAATGCCTTGAAGCGCCCCATCGCGCCGGTGGGAGGTGGGGCTTCGGGGCCAGGGGCTGCGGCGGGTTCAGCGCTCATGCGTGGGAGCGCGTTCTACTTCAGGGCTTCTTGATCAGCGCTTCCAACTCACCGCGCGAGGCGAGCTCGCCGACGATGTC
>CAYWON010000022.1:56476-60216 GCA_964459885.1 uncultured Archangium sp. | reverse complement strand
CGCCAGTCGCAGAGCCGCCGCCGGTCGCCGAGCCGCCGCCTGTCGCCGAGCCGCCACCAGTCGCCGAGCCGCCGCCCGTCGCAGCGCCACCGCCGCCACCAGTCGCCGAGCCGCCGCCTGTCGCGGTGCCGCCGCCGGTTGCCGAGCCACCTCCAGCACCTGAGCCACCTCCAGCACCGGCATCATTTCCAGCGCCAGCATCAGCTCCCGCGCTTCCTCCGTCTGTGCCGCCATCTGCCTGCCCGGCGTCGACGTCTCCTGCGTCTGGCGTTCCCGCGTCAGCGACCCCGGCATCGGGAGTGCCGGCATCCTCAGTGCCCCCGTCGTTCCCTCCACCGTCGCCACCGGCGCAGGGGGCGACCTCACTGAGCACCACGCGCACCACCGTAGGACCGAGCAGTACCGCGCCACGGTCCACCGAGAGCGTGGCACCGGTCGCGCTGACGATGTCGCCTGCCGACAGCGGCGTCGTGCAGCGCCGGAACACGTACCTGGATCCACCAAGCCCCAGAAGACGCGCGTCCCCTTCGTAGGTGCACGTGGTGGAGGTGCCACTCGAGAGTGAGATCGAGAGCATTGCCTGCTCGTTGCCCGACCCACCGCGGATGACCGGAATCGCCGCGGGCACCGCGAAGCGCATCGTCGGGGTGAACACTGCCGTCCCGTCGGTGTGCGACGCGGGCAGGTACACGCGATTGGCCTCCAGGGCAGGCGCACGGCATACGGTTGTGCTGGGGATGCCTCCGTCGGTGCCGGCGTCAGGAATCCCCGCATCACCCCCACCGCACGGCGTCGCTTCATCGAGGACGACGCGCACCTTCGTGGGACCACGAAGCACGGAACCGCGAACGATCGACACCGTCGCGCTGGTCGCTTCGACGATGTCTCCGGCCGCGAGTGGAACGCTGCAACTCTTCAGTTCGTACCTGGTGCCGGCCTGGAACAGAGGAAAGCGCGCATCGCCCTTGTACGTGCAGGTGACGGTGCCGTTCGCCGGCGTGGTGAACGAGAACGTTGCGTTCTGATCGGCCGCACCACCGCTGATGACGGGGAGCACCGCGGGGAGCGCAAAGCGCATCGGCTGCGCGAAGGTCGCGATGCCGTCGTGTTGGGCTGGCGGGAGATAGGTGCGTGACGCGTGGATGACCACCTGTCGACACACCGCCAGCGCTTCTTGAGACCGCGTCGCGCTCGCCTCAGACCCTGCGTCCGTGCCATCGCCGCACGCACCCAGCGCCAGCGTCAACGCCAGAAGACCTCCCCGAATCCCCTTCACCGCGACTCCTCCTTCCGAGGCGCTGCCTTCAGCTTCTCCAGCGCTCCGTCCACCGTGGTTGCTGGCATCGTTGCTTCAAGCCCACCCACGAGCGCTTGCATCTTCTCGTTCCGCAGTCGTGCCTCGAGCGCGCCGCGCGACTCTTCGAACGTCGGCTTCACGGCCGCCAACGGGGAGAGGGCCTTCAGCACGTGGTAGCCGAACGACGTCTGCACGGGTCGGCTGAACGCGCCCGGCTTGAGTGAGGCCGCCATTTCGAAGATGGCCTTGTCGACGCGACCCTCGCGCACCAGACCGAGCGCACCACCGCTCTCGCGAGTGGCGAGGTCCTCCGAGAATTCCTTCGCGAGCGCGTCGAAGTCCTCTCCGTCGAGCAACTTCGCCCACACAGCGGTGGCCTTGCTCTGGGCGATCTGCGTCCCCTCTGTGGTGGCAGGCGCGGGGATCGAGATGAAGATGTGCGCAAGTTCGAGTTGGCGGGTCTCCAACTCCTGCGTCGAGTCGTAGATCGCTCGCAGTTCCTTGTCAGTTGGTGCGCCCGCTTCGCTCTCAAGCACCGTCTGGGCGAGGATCGCGCGCTCGGCTGCCTTGAGGCGCGCGCGCACGTCCGCCCGGGTATCGAGCTTCCGCTTCGACGCGGTCGCGGCCAGGCGCTCGTCGGCGATCAAGGAAGCCAGGGCGTCGTCGGCCGAGAGCTTCCGTTCTCGTTGCCGCAGCTCAACGTCGCCGGTCGTGATGTCGCGCCCGCCGACCTCTGCGACCACGTCGGCAGGGCGGCACGCTGCGAGCAACGGCAGGAGGACGATGGCGTACTTCATGGCACGACCTCCGAGGACGCATCGACTTCGTAGATTGGCGCCGGGATTTGATTGGGCGTGCTGACGCGGGCACCGTTCCGAGCGCGGAAGACGTCCAGCTCAAGCACACCGCTGTTCTCGTACGGGATGAGGGTCGGTTGGCCTGTGCCCTTGAAGCTCATGCCCCGGTCGATGCGGAGTTCGCCCAGCGGCTGGGTGCCCGACTTGAGGAAGATCGTGCCAGCGCCTGCCGAGTCGCTTCTTGGTGCGGCGTTCAGGTTTCCGACGTTGAAGGTCGTGTTCGTGTCGTAGATGAGGGCGATGCGCCCGCCACCACCGGCGAGGGTTGAGTATCCACCGCGTGCGCTCACCGAGCCTGTGCCAGAGAGCTGACCGGCAACGCTCAGGAACGCTGAGCCACCAGCGCCCGAGCCTGATGGGCCAGTGCCGTAGGCCCCATTGACGTCGATGGTGCCGTTGAGCGTGAGCGTGCTCGTCGTCAGCGTCAGCGCGCCACCGCCGTGTCCGCCCGGTGTGGTTCCGCTCGCTGAGCCGCCGGCGCCGGGGATCGACGGCGCTCTGAAGTCCCCGTACGTCACACCGCGTGTGGCGAAGGAGCCGTGGCCACCGTGGCTGCCGCCCGCGCCGACTTCGGTGAAGCCGTTGAAGGAGCCGCCGCGGGAGTCGGGGTTGGAGGGCGTGAGGCCGCCCGGGAAGCCTTTCCCTGCAAGGTTGATCGTGCTGCCGGTGCCGACGTTGGTGTCGCCGGAGACGAGGAGAGAGAGGGAGGAGGAGGTGGAGGTGAGGGTGGAGTTACCGGAGAGGGAGAGAGAGGAGAGGGAGATGGGAGAGGGGGTGTTGAAGGTGTGGACGCCGGAGGTGAGGGAGAGGGCGATGCCAGCAGGGAAGGACCAGGGCTGAGAGAAGGAGGTGCCGCCGGAGAGGGAGAGGGAGGTGAGGGCCGGGGTGTGGACGGAGCCGTTGAAGGCGACGGAGGCGTCGGTGACGGCGAAGGTGGGCGAGGTGACAGTCAAGTCACCGGAGACGGTGACGGTGGCGGCGCGGGAGATGACGAAGGAGTCGAAGGTGTCCGCGGAGAGAAGCGTGGGAGGCGAGGAGGGCCAGCTACCGTTGTTGTCGATGCGGAGGTCACCGTGAGTCTGGGTGGAAGACCTGGCGAAGACGGTGCCAGGGCCGGAGGCTCCGCCGTAGGAGCCGCCGTGGGCGACGAGCTGGGAGAGAGAGAAGTTGGAGAGGGTGCCGTAGCGGACGGCGATGCGGCCGCCGCCGCCGTGAGTCCACCGGTTGTTGAAGTGGCCGCCAGTCGCACCGGTGGCGCGGACGGAGCCCGAGCCAGAGAGCTGGTTGGTGACGGTGAGGTTGATGGAGCCACCGGCGCCCGCTGCGGCGGAGGGCGTGCCTGCCCCGTTGGCGCGGATTTCACCGTTGAGGACGAGGTTTGAGGTGGAGAGGAGGATGACGCCACCACCGTTGCCGCCGGGGTTGGTGCCGTTGGCGCTACCGCCCGCGCCCGGGAGGGTGGGGTTGCGCAAGTCGTCGTAGGTAGAGCCGAGAGAGGCGCCGATGCCGTGGCCACCATGGCTGCCGCCGACGCCGACTTCGGTGAAGCCGTTGAAGGAGACGCCGCGGGAGTCGGAGTTGGAGGG
>CAYWON010000022.1:30064-56376 GCA_964459885.1 uncultured Archangium sp. | reverse complement strand
TGGAGAGGAGGATGACGCCACCACCGTTGCCGCCGGGGTTGGTGCCGTTGGCGCTGCCGCCGGCGCCCGGGAGGGTGGGGTTGCGCAAGTCGTCGTAGGTGGCGCCGAGAGACGCGCCGAGGCCGTGGCCACCATGGCTGCCGCCCGCGCCGACTGCGGTGAAGCCGCCGTCTGCGGCGCCGCCCAGCGGATCGGGATTCGTCGGCGTTGCGCCGCCGAGGTAGCCGAGCCCCGAGACGTCGATGCGTGAGCCACCGTTGATCGTGGTCGTTCCGGTGACGGACAGGTCGAGTCGGGCTTCTGCGCCGAGCGATTGCGGCGAATGGTTCAGCACTGCGTTGTTGGTGAGCGTCAGGCTGGCGAAGGTGTGCGCCCCATCGATGGTGAACGTGCCACCGTTGATGACGAGGTCGGTTCCATCGCGCGAGAAGTCGTCGGCGGCGATGTACGAGCCGCCGGTCGTCGTCGCGGGTACCGAGAGCGTCTGCGTGCGGTTGGCGCCAAGCGCGTCTTGCGCGATGAGCTCCACCGTCACGGGCCCGGCAACGGCTGCGGTGTGCGTCCCCACGGTGTACTGCTGACCGGCGCTGGCGTTGGCCTGGCTCGCGAACGGCTGCCCGTTGATGCGAATGCTGAACGACGGGACGATCGGCCGCTCGTCTTGCACCATGACGACGATGGGCGCCGCGACGCCGACAGTGAATCGAACCGGTGAGATCAGCACCGGTCGAGGCGGCTGATTTGCCTGCACGGGGTAGCTCTGCGCCGCCGTTCTCGTGAGTCCACCCGAGTCCGTGGCGACGCTGCTCACCGAGAGCGTCGTTCCACTGGCGACGACGTCGGCGCAGCGCTCAAGGCATGCGGCCCCACAACTGGCGGCTGGCTCGGTCCGCGTCGTTCCGTTGACGACCAGGGTGACGTTGGTCACTTCAAAGTCGTCGGTGGCGCGCGCGCACAGGTGTGCGGTCTCCCCAGCGAGCAACAAGCCCGGGTGTGAGGTCTCAATGGCGACGCTTGGCGCTGTGTTCGCGCTCAGCAGCGTCGTGCGCAGGACAGAGGTCGTGAGGCCCGACAGGTCGGTCGCGACCGCTTCAAAGACAACTTCCGGAGCGGTGGCGAGAGACGGCAGCACGTACTGCACGGTCCGGGAGATCGATGCCGACGTTCCCGGCGAGACATCGAGAATGCTGACGCCTCGGGCGCGGATGACGAGCCGTGTGACGTCCTCGTCGATGTCGTTCGCGCTCACCGACACGGTTACCGTCGACCCCTCGGGTGCGTTGGCCGGTGGTTGGCCGGTGGCGAACGCAACCGTCGGCGGTGCGACACCCAGCACGGTAAACACACGCTGATACTCCGTGCTGCGACCTCGCGCGTCGGTGGCCCGCACAGCGAGGGTGAACGTGTGTTGCTGGCTTCTGAGCGGCACGGTGATCGGCGACGTGACGTCCATCGACGAGCGGGGCGTCTGTTCGACCCTATTGACCACGACGCCGTCCAGCAGGAGGTCGAGACGGGCGAGATCCTGGTCAGAGTCCGAAGCCCAATACCGGAAGTTCACGACGGTTCCTTCTGTGAAACTCGTCCGGAAGTGATCAGCGGCGAACACAACACTGAGGCTGCTGGGGGCCACACCGTCTGGCTTCACGACGTACGACTGGCTCCGGCTCCGGCTCCGCCCCATGCCGTCGGTCGCGACCGCAGTCAGCGTCACGCTCTGGCCGAGCTTGCTTGCTGGAACCACCAGCGGTGCGCTCAGCGACACGGAGCCCGACTGAGACGTCTGTCGCGCGAACTCGACGCCGTCGAGCTGCAGCGCCAGCGTCACGATGCCGTCGGGGTCACTCACAGTCGCCGTCGCGTTGTTGACCCACGGCGCTGCCCGCAGTTCGCTCGGCATGGTAGCTGGCTCGTTCGGCCCAACGGCGTCGCCTGAGATGGTCAACGGCGCCGTCGCGGTCACTTCCTGTCCTCTGGCGTCCACCAACCTCGCGGTCAGGGTGCCGACGCTTTGCGTGGTCTGGAGTGGTGCGCGGACCGTGATGGCGTCGTTGCCGGAGATGGTGGCGCTGGCGAGATGCAAGGTCCCGAAAGAGAGGGTGACCGTTGCGGGGAAGATCACCCCGCTGCCCGGAATGACGGTGATTGCCCAATGCGCGCCGGCGCGCACGTTCGAAAGGGACGAGATTGAAAGCGTGACGTTCCCGGTCGCCGGAGCCGTTACCCGCGTGCTTCGCAGCGTGCTGGCTGCCACGCGCTGGCCGCGCGAGAACGCCAGTACGCGATAGCTGATCGTTGAGCCGACCGCTGCGCCGTGCGGCACGGCGATCGCACCTCGTGCGCCTGGCGTCAGGCTCGCCCCGAGCAGTCCGTTCACCTCGGTGCGCAGCTCGTCGATACCGAGGCCGCTGGCCTCGACCTCCATCGCGAGCGTGCCGCCGGCTTGCACGGCGGCTTGGGCCTCGTTCCGCCATGCGACAGACGGCGACCACGGCGCGAGCCTGCCGGCGACGCGCACGCCGAAGAGGGCGTCGGCGATGAACAGGTTCTCGCCAACCACTACTGCATCGTCCGCACGCCCGGCTGCATACGTCGAACGGCGAGCCGGTGATGAGAGATTGGTGAGGTCGAACGTCTCGACGCCGCTCAACCCTTCGCTGATGACCAGCAGCCGACCTGCGAGTCTCAGGCGACGTGCTTCCCCTGCAGTGGTGACGGTGGCCCGCAACGCTGGCTGCGCTGGGTTCGACACATCGAAGATTCGAACCTGGGTCTGGTCTCCGATCGCGAGGACGCCGGCGCTGAAGACCAGCGTGTTCGCCACGCCGGGAATCGTCGCGACAGGCGCGGGAATGCCCGTCGGGCTGAGGCCGACGACGGTGGCCTCGGTGCTCGTTCCGACAACGGCGTGATCGTCGTCGGCCGCCAACGACAGGGCTCCGACAGGCAGCGTCACCGTGCCTGAGGTGACCGACAGCGTCGTGTCGGTAATGGGCCCGACTCTCAGTTGCCCGCCCGAGACAGCCCACAGCCAGCGGGGCGTCGACGCGAAGCGCTCGACGCTACCGGTCAACAATCGAGGCGAGGCGAAGGTGCCGTTCGCGTTGACCACGCGCATGGTGAGGGCGTTCGCGCTCAGCGTCAGCACGCGATTTCCCACCTGCTCGATCGCGGTGACGTTTGCGGCGTACTGCGGCGCTCCGACGAACGATGTCCTTTGCGCGACGACCGGCGCGGCCGTCACGTCGAGGTAGCGGAACCCGGCGGTGCCCGCCGCGACACTCAGCGTCGCGGGGCCAGGCGCCAGCATGAACGGGAGATCGGCCGTGGCCAGGCCACCCACGATGGTCGTGTCGTCTGACGTGGCTTCGTGGCGGTCGAAGAGACGCAGGGCATCGTCGCTCAGGCCGATGATCAGTCCGCCGGTCGAGACGAGCCGCCTCGCCGAGAACGGAATCGAGCCCTTCGACCTCGGCGCATGGGGCTCGCGCACGTCGATGAAGTGCAGCCGGTCGTCCTCAGTGGCGATGATCGCTTCGTCGGCCGAGAGCACGCCGTCTCGAGCAGGGGCAGAGAGGACGACGTCGACACGCCCGGCGCTCGGTGGTTCGATCACGAACGCTGGCGCGCCAGCCGTGTTGCGTCCAGCGACGAACGCGCCGCGCCCCGTCTTCCAACCGAACTGGCCAGCGTGGCCCTGGTCGGCGCCCCAGTCGGGAAGTCTCGGTGATTGCAGCCCATCGTTGCCGGCGAAATGGCAGACCCCTTCGTTCCCCTTCACGCTGACGCGATTGCTCCAGGAGAGTGCCTTGATGAGGACGCTCTGCGGCGACACCGTCACGATCTGGGGCGAGTTCCCTGAAGTGATGGCGCAAAACCCGCTGCCGGCGAACTCAAGCTGGCGGTAGGTGTCCGACAAGAAGGATACCGGCGCGGTCGCGCCACTTGCGTCGAACGAGACGACGTCGGTGCCGTGTTCGTGAGACACGAGGAGTGTATTGGCTCCGATGCCGACCGCGCGGGGGGCGGTCGGCGTGGGCCATACCGCGAACTGGGTGAGCGTCTTCGTGGCGCGGTCCAGTTTGAAGACGACCGCGCCCGAAGCTGTGCCCACCGCCACATAGTCTGCCCACTGGGTGAGCCCAGCGCTGCTGATGAACGGCGCAGTTACGGAGCTGACAGGGGCGACGCCGGCCGCTCCGCTGACGGTGCGCGTAGCCGTCTGGGGCGCCGACACGAGGCCGCCGCTGTCGCGAGCCACCGCCGAGATCTCGATGAGAGAACCCGGACGGGTCGCTGCGGGCACGGTCCACAGCACGCTCGCGCCGTCGCTGTGCGCTTCCACACCGTCGATGCGGATGGTGATGGTGACCGTGTCGAGGTTCGCATCGCTGCCCGTTGCGGTGGCCGCCAACTGCGCGCCAGCTGCGACCGACGCGCCGGCGGGCGAGACACTCAGGGCAACCGTCGGCAGGTCCACATCGTCAACCACGTCGATGGTCGTGGCGTACGCGCTGCCACGACGGCCGTCGGCCAGCTCCGCGATCGCTTCGACGAGCACCGACTGCGTGCCAACGACCTGCGGCAGTACGATGGTGCCGAGGCCGTCGGCTCCGACGGTCGTTTGCGCAACGCCAGCCACGCTGACGTGGACCACCGTGCCCGGCTCGAGTGAAGGCACGCCGCTCACCTGGACCTGACGGCGGGTTCCCTCAACGAACCCGGTTCCGATCATCGAGATCGAGAGCGCAGGGAAGGTCTGCACCGGCAGGGTGACGTGAATCGTCGCGGTGGCGACCGGCCCGGTGCGACCGTCCGTGTCGGTGGCGACCGCCGAGATGAACACGTCGGTCTCCATGCCCACCGACGGCACCGGGAGGACTGCACCCAACGCCGGCGAGGTTGCGACGACCGGGGGTTCAGATTCGATCTGGTATCGCACTGACGCGACGCGGCCGAGATCGGGCGAACTGATCGCCGCCGTCAGGGCACCGCCCGCGGTCGCGGTCGACGGAGCGATGAGGGCGATGACCGGACCGGCAGCTGCCGGTTGCCGGATCACCGAGGCGGACGCCTGCGCGACGTTGCCGGCCATGTCTTGTGCGCGAAGCTCGACGGTGGAGGTGCCGGTCAGGTTCGGCAGCTCGAACGACGACGGCACCTCGCTGTCGAAGCGCTCGTGCACGACGCCGTCGACGATGAGCTCGGCCGAGTACGCGTTGTACAGGTCGGTGCCATCGTTCACAGCGGCGGTCAGTTGCACCGACGACCCACGCGTGGCGGTGCTGGGCGCGCTCAGAGAGACTGCGGGCGTGCCAGGGTGCCTGATGAGTGCCCACGACGTGAGTTCGCGCCCGCCGCCGATGCGGAGCGCGCCGTTCCCGAACAGCGCGGTGCCACCCCTTGGAATGAAGCCCGTCTCAGAGGGAGCGTTGATCACGTCATAGACGCGCGTCTCGACGTCGCTCGTGACGGCGACATACGGCCCCATCGCGCGCATTGAGGACACCACGCCCCGTACCGGGCGGCTGCTCCCGGTGCTCTGCAGTGTGCGGTCGAAGCACGAAACCGCCGTGGTGGAAGCCGCGCACAGCCCACGACCGTGGAGCACGATCGACCGCGCGCCTGCCACGCTCAGCGTCTGCTCGTCTCTCATCACGCCACCCGGCTCCAACGTCCACAGGTGCACCCGCCCGCTGGGGCCGAGCGCCGCCAGACGTTGTGCATCGCCGCTGAGCGACGACGTGGCGCCGATCGGGTATCGGCGAAGCAGCGCACCATCGACGCCACGCACCTCGAGGCCTTCTTCTGTGCCGACGAAGACGGCGTCGCGGCGCGCCTCAAGGGCGGTGACGGGAGAACGCATCTCGAACGACGCGACCTCGTTGAGGGCGCTGAGCTCCAGTCGCTTGAGCTGTTGAGCGCTCGCGCGAGCGACGCCGACCCAGACGTTGTCGCGCACGAGCCTGGCGGCGCTCGGGCTACCCTGCAGTCGTCTGGACGCGAGTTCAACGCCGTCGCGAGACAGCAGCTTCACGTCGGTGAAGCCGCCCTCGACCGCGCTGACGACGAGCACGCGGCCATCCAGTTCATCCATCGCCGCGATGGAGCCGGAAGGGAGCTGGACGGATGAGGTGGCGCCGGCGAACGCGCGGAGTTGTGCCGACGCGTTGACCGTCACTGGCCACGTGAGGCCCGATGCTGTTCCGACCGTGAGCCCACTCAGGGCCAGCACGTCACCTTCCGACTGCTGAGGCAGCGCGAAGACACCGCCGTCACCCGGCACCGCGGCCCCGCCTGCTTCAAGCGTCAGGTTCGTGGTGAAGGTGTATCCGCTCGTTCCGGCGTCCGCGCGCACGCTGCCCGAGAGGGCGAGGCCGCCGAGGGCCCAGGGGCCGTCCGGCACGCGCTCGAGCTGCGCGGTGAATGGCGCCTCGCCGATGTCACGAACTCGAATGCCGAAGGTGGTCTCGGTGGTCTGGCCCTGAAGGTCTTCGACCTGCGCGGTCAATTGATGCCATTCGGACATCGGCTGAGCGGCGGGATACCCGGCTGGTCGCGTCACCTGCGGTGCGCTGAAGGTCGTCGTGGTCTCGGCGGCGACGGCTCGGAACTCCCGCGTGACGCCGGCGAACGACACGCGGAGCACACGCACCCGCGACGGAGCGGCCACCGCCACCGCCACGTCGAGCGTTCGATTCTCATCGAGGTCGGCGGTGGTGGGACGAACGAACATCGGTACCACGCCGGCCCCGTCGGGCTTCACGACGACCGCGACCGAGGCGGTGCCGCTGTTGGCGCGGGCATCGATGGCCTCGGCCGTGAGGGTGATGTTGGTGTCGTTCGACACCGACGGCGGCGTCCACGTGGCCTGCCACGGTGCGCTGCTCAACCGCGCGAACTCGGTGCCGTTGGCCCTGAAGACGACGGCGCTGACCCCGAGCGCGTCGTTGGCCTGGGCTCGCACCAACACCGGCACGGCAGCACGCACGGTGGCGTTGGCGGCGGGGGTCAGCAGCGAGACTGTCGGCGCGGTCGTGTCAGGGAGAATGCTGAGTGTCACCGGCGACGCGAAGCCGGGGGTGCCGACGGAGTCGATGGCGTCTGCGGTGAGGGTGAGCGTGCTGCCGCCCGCGTTGGTCGGCACCTGGTAGGTGTCATTCAACGAGACGCTCGCACCAGGTCCCGCCTGGGTCTTCCACGGGCGACCATCGATGTTGAGACGCAGGAGGCTGACGCCGTTGTTGTCGGTCGCGGTGACGCCGATGGTGAGGAGCGTGCCTTCGGCCAACGACTGGTTGTTCTGCGGGGACAGGATCGTCACCACCGGAGGCGCGTCGTTGTTGATGCTGACGGTCACCTGGGTCGTCGTCGTTTGCCCCGCGCCGTCGGTGCCCGTGGCGGTCAGCACAGACGTCGAGCCGTTCGCCGAGGACGGCCACGTGTATTGGAACAGTCGACCGCCGACCGAGCTGAGCGCTTGTCCGTCTACCGCCAGCGTCGCGCTGGAGACCTGACCTGAGTCGTCGGTGACGACGACGCGAATCGACCACGGCACGCCCGACGCAAACTGCGCACCATTGTTGAGGGGTCGTGCGCCTGGTTCCAGCACCAGAGTCACGACTGGCGGCACGGTGTCGCGCGAGCGGAAGCTTCGCGCCGCGCTCGTTGCGTTGCCGGCGAGGTCAGTGATGCCGGGGAAGAGCAGCGTGTAGTGGGTGGTCGACGTGAGCTGGGTGGAGGGGGTAACGATCACGCTCCGGCCGTCGGCGCCCATCGACACCGCCGTGCCTACCGTCAGGCCTGCTGCCGTGCGCAAGCTGACGCTGCCGGACACCACGGAAGCAGGCGCCAGCGCCTCATTGAACGCTGCGGTGAACACCGCGTCGTGAGCCACGTTGGCCTGGCCCACCTGGTCGATGGGCAGCAGGGAGACCAGCGAGGGGCCTGTCTGATCTGCGCGACGAACTGCGTTGGCGACGAAGGTCGGCGACACACCAGGCTGCTGACTTTCCAACGAGAGTTGGGCCACCGGGCCCGGCGGCACCGTGATGTCGAGGTGCGTGGGGCTGAACTGCGTGATCGTCGCCGGCGCACCATCGAGCAGCACCCGGACCGCGCGCGTGAAGCCGGTGCCGGTGATCCGCGCCGTGCCGCCGTTCTCCGAGAACACGCTCGGGGCGATGCCTGCGAAAGACAACGGTGCGAGGTAGGTGAACCCACCCGGCACGACGGCCACACCGGCATCGGTCGACACTTCGACCTGAACCGGCCCCGGCGCGCCAAACGCGGGCGTGCGGACCTGAAGCTCGCCGAATGAAACGCTCTCAACCGTGCCGAGCGTCCCGCCGAAACGAACTTGCGCGTTGGCGGTGAAATCGGCTCCGACAATCGTCACGAGCGTCTGACCGGTGGTCGCCCCATACGTCGGGGCGATTGACGAGGCGATCAGGCCGGCCGCGGGCGTCGTGACCACGACGGGGAATCGGAATGGACCGTTCCACGCGCTCCCGACTGCGGGGAAGGACGTCGTGGTGAGCGTGACGTCGAGCCGGTCGCCAGCGGCGAACGGCGTGGTCGGCGTGAACACGAGGGTACCGCCTTGCACCGACTGCACGCCCGCGACCGGTGCGCCCGCGACGGAGGCGGCGAGCGTCGAGCCGGTGATCACCGACAATGGAGTGGGCGAAGGCAGCGTGAGCGACAGCGGGCTCCCCGGCGCGACGCGCCGAGGCACCGCCGTCGTCGATGCGAACGGGAACTCGAACGCCTGCAGCGCCGTGGTGGTCGCCACGAGCAGCTCACCGTCGAACATCGTCGCGAGGCGGGCGCTGCCCGTCGCGTCTGCCCAGGTTCTGGCGCTCAGGCCCTGGGTCGTGTCGAGAATCCAGACCCGGTCGTTCGCCCCCGCGAGCAGCCACGGACCATCAAGGGTGACCGTGTGCGGTGGGTGGGTGGGCGCAACCCAGGTGGAGATCAGCTGGGGCGCTCCAGCGTCGGCGACGTCAACGAGCGCGACACTGCTCCCGTACGCGACGGCGAGCCGCGTGTCGTCCACCGCCAGCGCGCTCGCTGCGCCCGGCAGCGCTGACAGGCCGCCGAGCAATGGAAGCACCGCGCTGGTCGCGTCTCGAATTTCGAGCCGCGACTGCCACCCGCTGTCCACCAGCACGTACAGCTTGTCGTCATCGAGGGCGAGCGCGCGCGCGGAGCCGTTGCCGACCGAGGTCGACGCGACCACGTCGTACTGACCGTTCACGATGCCGAGGAGAACGAGCTCGTTGCTGTTGAGCAACGCCACGTAGGCCGCGCCGGGTTGCGCCACGATCGCGCTGAACTGAGCGCCAACGGGGAACGTCAGTCGTTGCAGTTCCTGCGGAGCGCAGGCGCTCGCGGGGCCGACGCCGCAGGTGCCGAGGGCGTAGCGGACCACCTGCCCGTAGCCGGCGAGGAAGGCTTCGTGGCCAACGACCGTGATGGCGCCTGCCTGTGCCACGCCTGCGACCGCCGTCATCCGCACCGGCTGCGACGGTACGCTGAGGTCGAAGGGCACGAGCTCGTTGCCCTGCGCGGCCAGCAGCACGCTGCCGACCCGCGCGGTCGGTCCCAGCCCGCCAGCCAACGACATGTCTCGGGCGAGCGTGAACGTGAAGGGCGACGGCGCCTGTGCGGACGCGGCTCCCGACGGGGAGGGCGTCTCGACCGAAACGGTCGCAGGCCCCACGATGCCATCTGGGGTCTGCGCCGTGAGGGACCCGTCGGCGTTGAGCGTCACCGACGCGGCGGGGAGCGGGCCGAACTTGACCACGCTGCCTTCGTGCAGCCCGTGGCCGGTGATGCGCACCGCCGTGCGTGAATCGATGGCCGCCGAGGACGGCGAGACCTGGGAGATGGAGGGCGCGGGGAGGTAGCGGTACGCGCCGAAGACACGGCTGCGCATGCTGTTCGGCGTGGTGACCTCGATGGCCGCGAAGCCCGCGACGCCGCTCGGAACGGAGATCGTGAGTGCGCGACCGTCGCTCGCGACGTTTGTGACGACGGCCGGCGCGCCGCCGACCCGCACCGTGGTGCCGATCACGAGGTCTTCACCGTGGAGCACGACCGCATCGCCACCCGCGGTCAGCCCGGCGGTCGGCGTCGCGCCGCGCACTCGAGGCCGGTACGTCTGGCCGCTGCTGGCGGTGTCGAAGCTGCTCGACCACGTCATTCCCAGTCTGGCTCCCGACAACCCCGCCAGTTCAGTCCCCGCCGTGACGACGTAGTGGGTCGAGGGCGACAGGGGCGCCTGCGGCCGCAACGTCAGCGTCGCGCCGGCGACGGTGGCAGCCACGTGCCTGGTGACGGCGACGTCGCCACCCGCGGCGGTGCGCAGCACCAGTGCACCCAACGTCGCGGTTGCAGGGAGTTCGCTCATCGACACCTCGAGGGCATCGGAGAGCAGGGCTCGGCCTCGCTCAGGAGGCTCCGCGTTCGTCAGCGTCACGTAGTCGAGCGCGATGGTGGCGACCGCGCCTTTCACGCCCGCGGCTCCGTCGGTCGGCGATTGGACGGGCAACTCGACCGCTGGGTTGTTTCCCTGCTGCAGGAAGAGCGTGCCGGCGAAGATGTGCCGCTTCTGGAGGGCGAGCGCGCGCACGTCGCCGAAGACCTGTGCCGTGTCGACCCACTGCGGAACGTGACCAATCGGCGCTGAGAAGCGCTGCACGTCACCGCCACCCGCGGCGACGTAGACCGTGTCACCGCTGACGAGGGTGCTTTCGGCGCTCACCCAGCCGTGCCCCAGCGCATCGTTCAAGACGAGCGTGCCGGCGGCCGATGGCGCTGCGGTAGAGACGTCGACGACCGCCACCTGGCCTGCATTCCCAAGCGATGCAAAGACGCGATCGCCGGACACGCTCAGGTGCTTCGCGCTGGCAACGAGCGGGAACTCACCGGTCTTGGCGAGGGCACCGTTTCGCGCGTCGTACACGTGCAGGGCGCCGGTTCTCGTTCCGACGACGAGTTCACCCGCGTGCATGGCCACGGCCGAGGCACCGCCCGCGATTGCGATGCGACCGGCGACCACGAACCGTTGCAGATCGATGATGGCGACGCCCGCGTCGTCCGCGGCGAAGGCAAGCGAGTCCGCGACCACCACGTCCCGCACGTCGCCGACGAGCGGCATGCTTCGGGAGACCGCTGAGAGTGCCGGCAACGACGTGTCGATCTCCACCACTCCAGAGGAGGTCGCTGCGAGCAACTTCGTGCCGCTGGCGCGCGCGAGTCGGCGTACGTGTGCGGTGAGGCCGACGGTCTTCACCGTTGCGATGGCGTTGGGGTCAGAGACGTCAAGCACGAGCACGCCCGCCGGGTCGGTGCTCCGTTCGGTCGCGTAGACGGTGCCGTCGGTGCCGACGACACGGGTGTGACCGCCGACGGCCGCCCAGGCCACGCTTTCCTCGACAACGAGGTCTGCGATCGCACCGGCGTGGTACTGCGCCACTGCGCCCGAACCGTAGAGGTAGGCATTCGGCAGCGTGAACGTTGCGCCCGACGCACCGACGGTGACGTCGACGCGGCCCTGGCTGTGAGGCGGGGCGACGGTGATCGCAGCGTTCGTGCTGGTCACCGTCGTGATGAAGCTCGGCGTGCCGCCGAAGTCCACTGTGAGACCGGGAGCGAAGCCACGGCCGGTGAGCGTGACGGTCGTGCCACCCGCCTGCGGGCCGGTGTCGGGCGTCACCGACACGAGTCGAGGTCTGTCTCGATACACAAAGCCGCCCGCGCGGCTCGCGGACGGACCGCCGGGGTCAGTGACAGTGACGGTGACCGGCCCGGCCTGGAACTGTGGCGCCGGCGGGACCTCAATTGTCAGGGTCGTAGGCGTCGCGGCCAGCACGTTCACCTGTTGTGCGCCGAGCCGAACCACGTCGCCGACCCTGAACCCGGTGCCAGTGATGATGGCGGTCGTGGTGGCATCGGCAAAGCCGAACGATGGCGAGAGTGCCGAGACGCGGGGTTGCTGCGCGGTGACGTCCGAGGCGACGTCAAAGGTGCCTGCGGCTGGCACGGCGAGTGGGCGCAATGAGAAGTCCTGCAGTCCATCCACCCGCACCACGATGCGACCCGGCGGCAGCGGCGCGGCCGGCGTGAACACGATGTTGGCGCCGCGCGTCGTGAATTGAATGGTCCGCGTGCCGGCGATCTCCACGCCGCCGCTCGTCACGCTGAAGGTGCTCTCGGAGAGCGACGTCGGCGCCACGGGGAGGTTCAGCTCGGCCACGACGATGGCGTCTGGGGGCACGACGGCGCCTTCCTCCGGCACCAGTCTCGCGACCTCGAACTCGACGGCGGGCAGGGTCTGGACGGTCGTGGTGGCGTTCAGTGTGCCCACGAGCACGTTGGCGCCCGAGAACACGACTCCGGTGGTGGGGCCCGGGAGCTGTGCAGTGCGCACCAGCGACGGGGTGCCGCCGGTCACGTCGTAGACGTACACGCGGTTGGAGAGCGTCACGTAGGCGCGGCCTCCGCGCACGGCCAACCGACTTCTCATGCGGGCTTCGTAGGAAGCCGTGCCGCTCGAGATCAGCGTCGACGAGAGCTGCGCGCCGGTGCGAGGGTCGTACTCGCGGAGCGTGAGATCCGTGGCCGTCAGGCTGGTCCCCGACGTCGTCACCTGAGTGGCGAGGGCGAAGAGCCGATCATCGGAGATGGCGAAGGACGTCGGGTCGGCGTTCAGCGGCACGTCGCCAAGGGGCGTGAGCAGTGGGCCCTGAATGGAGAGGCGCCACATGCGACCCGTGAAGGCCTCGGGGTTCGTGACGGATGCCCAGAGTTCGCCTCTGACCACTTGCACGTCGGTCACCAGGCCCGCGGCGGTGGCGTGTGCCACTTCGTACGGCGCTGATGGCGTCGTCACGTCGACGACGCTGATTCCGAGACCGTCGAGGGCGAGGTAGGCGAGGGCGCCGTCGACGTCCAGGCCGCGCACGGGACTTGCGGTCTGCTGGCCTCCCAGCCTGATCGGCCGCTCAGGCACGATGACATCGAAGTTCTCGAGGCCGGTGGGGTTGCGGCTGCTGCCCATGAAAAGCGTGGTGCCGATGAGCTCGAACTCCGAGGCCTCTCGGGGTGGGAAGCCCGGGAGGTCCATCGTCTCGCCGAGCTCGCCTTCATAGGAGTACGTCGCGACGTCGGTCGGCGCATCGCCCGGTCTCTCGAGCGAGAGCGAGACCAGCCCTGGCTGCGAGGCAGCCGGCGTGGTGAACGAAACCGTGCTCGTAGACTCAACGTCGATCGACTCCGCCAGCACGCCGTCGACGTACACGCGGGTTCCGCTCGGCAGCGCGGCGCGCCCGGTGAGGGTCAGCTTGATCCGCGTGCCGCCGGCAACAGGGCCGTGATCGGTGGAGAGGCTGACGGCACCGACGAGCGGGTCAACGAGCTGCACCGCGATTGGGAGCGAGGCCGTGAGCCCTGTCTGATCGATGACGCTGATCGTGGCGTAGCCCGCAGGCCGAGCGGGAACAGTGACGGAAAGCTCCGTGCTCGACGTGATCGCGAAGGTCGCTGCGTCACCGCCGACGTGGACCGAGGCAACGCCGCTCAAGTCCGCACCCGAGAGCGACAACGTTCCTCCCGTCGTCGGAATCCACGCGGGGTGCGTCGACACGAGCACGGGCTGACGCGCTCCAGCGGGAGCGGTTGCAAAGGTGGATTCGAACGGCAGCAGCAACCCGCCGCCTCGCTGATCGGCGACAGCGGTGGTGGCGTGCACGGTGAACTGCGTGGAAGCGGGGAGCGGTGAGACCGGGGTCAGGACGACTTCGAAGGCATGGCGACCGAAGTCGTTGTTGACGGTGATCGTGGTGGGCACCGGGCCTGACGGCGAGTCGAGCCAGACGGTGGCGGCGTTGACGGACGGTTCTGAGACCGGGCGTGAGAGGGTGACGACGATGGGACTGATCCCGGTCGGCACGATCGACGAACGGCCCGGCGAAACGCCACGCACGAACGTGAACGGCATCGCGTACTCGATCACGCCTCGGTCTGTGCCGCTCGCGGTGTAGAGCCGTTCCTCGGTCGGCAGCACATCGCGCGCCGCTTCGTCGTTGCCGGCGCTGATCACTCTCGGTGCCGAGAGGTCGGTGATGTCGACCACCACCGGCCCGCCTGAACCCGCAGCGACGAACAGGAGGTTGCCGTAGACGCGGAGCCGCTCGGGTACGCCGGGGGTGTTCGACAACGTGGTGTCGAACTGAAGGCGCGCCAGTTCCGTGGGCTGGGACGGGTCGCTGAGGTCAACAAAGAGCAGACCGAGCGGGTACGCAGCGACGATGGCGACGTCGCCCACCATCGTCACGTCGTTCAAGCTGTAGGGGAGCGCCAATTGCCCGACCAACGTCGGGTCGGACGTGAGCGAATCGTAGACGAGGAGCGACCCGCTCGGATCGAGGGGAATGCCGGGCTCGCGGATGGTGAAGTCGGTGCGGGGACTGCGTGCGCTCCAATCGGGAGGCGACGGCGGGGTGAGCCCACAGCGATTGTACTTGATGGCGGTTTGATGCCCGGTGACGGCGACCAGCCGGTTGCCCCACAGCGTCGCGCCAGTCGGCGCTTCCGAGGTTGCGACGGTGCGCACGAGCAGCGGGTCGGTCTCAACGCGGGCATCGACGAGGCTGATGGTCCCGCCTACTGAAACGGCGGCCAAGGCCGACACACAGCCGCCTGGAGGAGCGGGCAGCGGTGCGAACGTGGAACTGAGCGACCAGAGGGCGGTGCCGGCCGGCACGACGCGTGTTGTCGGCGCGCCGCGGCTCGGCTGACGTCCCTTGAAGTCGACGAAGAGACCGGTCACCCCGGCGTCCGCGCCCTTCATGATGGCCGCGCCGCTCTCGCCGTTCGCGATCAGCAACCGCCGTCTCGGCGAGTCGTAGATGACGTCCAGAGAGTCCGGCATCAACTCCGCTTCTTCGGGGATGGCCTGGGAGCGATTCACCGCGGAGATCACGCGATCGGCCAGCGCGTTGCTGATGGTGACCGGGAACGCCGCCTGCAGTCGCGGGTTCCCTGCCTGGGTGACGTCGAAGGAGGCGAGCCGGAACGCCTGCTTGACGGTGCCGTTGCCTGTCAGCGGCCCGAAATACGGCTGATCGAAACGGTTGGCCCCGTTGTGCCCCGCGCTGGCGTGAATGATGCCGGGCGTCGTGGGGTCGTCGACCAATGACTGGGGCGCCATGCCGAGGGTCTTCTCCTCAGCCGCCCACGGCAGGCCGTAGTGCAACGGGGCGCCGAGCGTGCTGATCGTGTTCCCGTCAGGATGAACGACTTGCACCAGAACCTCGCCAAATGAGTTTGGCGGCGCGGTGACGGTGGCGCTCCGCCCGTCGAGGACGGCGGCAGGCCCGGTTTCGAGACCACCGATGCGGACACGCATCGGCGCCCCCGGCTCAAGCCAACCTGGCAGCAGTCCCTGTCCGTGCAGTGTCACGGTGCTTCCGCCGCGCGGGTTCAGGAACGCTGGGGTCGCGACATCGATGCGGAAAGGCTGGCGGTACAGGAAGCCGCCGCTGCGGTGCACGCTGAGTCCACTCAGTCCATTGGTGACCACCACGTCGGCCAGTCCTTCCATGCCGGGAGGTGTCACGACGCGCAGCCGGGTGGCGCCACTCGCGATGACCTGCGCGGGGGCACCACCGATGGTGACGGTGGCGGCCGCGTCGAAGTCCGCACCGAGCAATTCGATCTGCTCCCCGCCAGCCACGAGTCCGGCGCGAGGAGACACGACAGCGAGCCGGGGTCTCTGGCCGGGTCCAGTCGCCGTGTTGAGTCTCAGCGAGAAGGCGCGAGCCAGCGGCGCGTTCCCGGCGCTGCGCAGCCCTGTCGTGGCCTCGAGGCTGATCGTGGTGGCCGCAGGGAGGTTGCCGGCGGGGCGGAAGGTGAGCGTGCTGCCGACCGTGTCGAGCGTGCCCGGCACCGGTTGGCCATTGGCGGTGACCGTGACGTTCGCTGCCACCGTGGCGGGCGCGATCTCGGTCGAGAACACGACCGAAATACTCGGCACGTCCAGCGGCACCGTGTCGCCAGACTGCGCAGACGTCGAAACCACGAAGAAGTCAGCGACCGGGCCGAACGAGAGTGCGACGCCAGTCGGGGTTTCACGCGCGGACACGAGGAGGCCCGACCCGACCGACACGGCCATCGCGCCGCCGCCAGCGACGCCGTGGACCACTCTCGGTGTCTGCGGATCGCTCAGGTCGACCACCACGACGCCGATGCCTTCGACGGCCACGTAGGCGAGGTCGCCCACGACGGAGACGTCTCGCGCCGGTCCCCCCACGTTCAGCGTGGAGATGGGTTGCATCGGCGTGGACGCGGTGTCCACCAGCGCGAGTCCCAGTGACCCGGCAGCGACGACCGCAGTGCGTCCGCGCAGTCGCACGCGATTGGCTTCGAGCGGGAGCTCCCCAGTGACCGTCATCTCGCCGGTCGTGTCGATGCGCACCAGAGAGGTGTTCGTCAGCGCCCAACTGGATGGATCGCGCTCACCACGAACCGCGATGGCGAAGCCCTCACCTGCGACCAGCGCCTGGGCGCCGCCGCCAGCCATGGGCACAGTGCCGACCTGGTAGAGCGCACCGGTGGCGTCGTACCGCCGAACGCCGAACGCACGCTCCGCCGCCAGCACCTGGTCTCCTTGACGTGCCACGCCGAACGACCCGAGGGGCAGATTGGCGCCGCTCGCAGGGTTCACCTGAGCGAGGTCGAACAGGCCCTGATGCACCAGGCTGACATCGAGCGCCTGGATGCCGCCGGTCCACCGTGTGGTGCGGGGATCGTACGACGCGTGAGAGAGCCAGAATCGGCTGCCTCCCTCAGGTGGCCGTGACAGCGCCGTGCCCACCCCGGTGCCGCCGTTCGCCATCACGCGATCGTCCCGCCCGTCGCCGTCACGGTCGATCAGCCCGCCGCGCTCTGCGACGGGAATGGGCTGGCCCACGTTCGCGCCAGCTCGCTCCAGCCCGCTGAGGTCGACCATCGTCAACCCAGCGCTGCCCGCCAGATACGCGATCTGCCCGACCACGAGGATGTCGTGCACCTTCCCGCTCAACCGGACGCTCGAACTGCTCGGCTGCTCGTATTCCCACGCAAGCGTCAGCGTCGACTGGAGACCGTCGGGGTTCACGACGCGGACATCGTGTTTGCCGATGGTGCCGGCGGTAGTGGTCGCTTCGATCCGACCCGTGCCGAGCACTCGCACCGCGCTGGCTTCGCTGCTGCCGAAGAAGACTCTGACGGGCCCCGATGTCGCGAAGCCGCGGCCGGTGAGCGTGACGCGCGTGCCGCCGGCGCTCGGGCCGCGGGTGGGGGTGAGCGCGCTCAGTTGCAGCGGTTCGACGTACAAGAACGCACCGTCGCGCACGAGCTGGGTGCCGTCGGGTGAAGTCACTCTCAGCCGCGTCAGCCCGGCGCCGGACAGGCTCGCCGGGGCGACGAAGGTGAGTTGCGTGCCGTCGCTCGCGACCGACTGAACGGTGCCGAGTTGCTCGCCGAGTCGGACCTCGCTGCCGTCCATGAAACCAGAGCCCGAGAGCGTGACCAAGGTCCCCCCGGCTGCGGGGCCCTCGCGTGGCGTCAGCGCCGAGAGCGTCATGTCGCGTGCGGTTGCAGACGCGGCGGTCGTGAATGACGAGATGAACGGGGCCGGGAGTGGGGCGCCTGTGGAGGCGCTGGCCAGGCCGTCGATGACCAGGCGGTACGTGTTCGACGGGGCGAGCGCCGCGGAGGGGACGACTCGGAGGGTCGTGCCGCTGAGCGTCAGCGTCGTGGAGACCGCCGTTCCTGTCGCTGAGCCGTCGTCTCGGGTCAGCCTCACCGTGCTGGGCGAGAGGTTGATCACCGGCTCGTTGAAGGTGACCTCGAGTTGAGTCGTGACGGGGACGCCGCCGCGATCCACCGAGGGCACGGTGGCCGTCACCATCGGGAAGGGCGCGCGAGCGACGACGAGCCCGTCTTGAGCGGGCGCTCGCTGGTTGGCATCCGCGATGACTCGAGTGCCGGCGACGAAGCGGTCGCCGTCGATGGCTACGTCACTGAACGCCTTCACTGGCCAGGCATCGGCGACGGTGACGGTTCGCGGTGTCCCCGGAGCGCCTGTGGAGACGATCTGAAAACCGCCCGTTGCGCCGCTCAGGCCGAAGAGCCCGAGGTGCGGCCCCACTGCGAGCGCTTCGAAATCAGCGCCGGGGAGCATGGAGGTGATGTTCGCGGCACCACGCAAGCTCGACATGGGATTCGCTTCGAGCGACCGGCTCACGCCTTTCGACAGCGCGAGACCGTCGTTGCCGCGAAACTCCCCGGTTGCTGCCGTGAACTCGGCGACCGTGGCGAAGACGGGCCGAGACGGGTCTTCGACGAAGCTCACCGGCCCCGAGAACGTAGGGGCCCCGGTGACGATGAAATGACCTCGAGACGCGCGCACCCGCGCGATGGCGTCCGGGAAGTAGGCCCCGTTGAGCATTCGCACCCGCTGCGACCCCAGCAACACGGGGCGCGACGGGTCGACCAGTGAGAACGAGGTGAGGCCTTCTGCGCCGGAGGCCACGACGAGCAAGTCTCCCAACACGGCGACTTCGCCGGCGTTCCCGACGAAGGGGGTGATGTTGCCGACGGTGGGCGCGTACGGGTTCGTGAGATCGACGACGGCGAGCGCGGGCTGTCCTTCCCCCGCCATCTCCACGCCGGCGAGCTCTGCGCCCTGCAGTGACACGTAGGCTCGGTTGCCGACCCGCGTCACCCCTCGCGGTTGGTAGGGAGGAAGGAAGTTCGTGCCGCCGAGCAGCACGGGGGTCCCGCCATCGAGTTCCACCAGCGCCAGCGTGCCGAGCACGCTTCGGTCGAGCACTTCGGCAGGCGTGAGCCCGCTTCCGATGTTCGCAGCCTGCAACACGACGCCGCGCCCGCCCTGGAAATCGATGTCGAGGATGTCGGTCTGCCCAATCTTGCCGGCTGGGCGCAGCGGTCCATCGCTCGCCGGAGTGTGCTTGGCCAGCGCACCCGTCAGCGAGAGCTCGGAGTAGATGAAGCCCGCTTCGAGCCGCGCGATTCGCCCGTCAGGGTTCTCCACCTCGACGTCGGCGGGGCCGAAGTTCCCGCTCGGGGTGGTCGCCTCGATCGTCCCGAGCGCCTTCACGATGACGTCGGTCGCAGGGACACCGTCGATGCGGACCACTGCCCCGCGCTGATACCCGCTCCCCACGATGCTGACGCGCGTGCCTCCTGCAAGGGGACCCGTCGCCGGTTGAACGAGGGAGATTCCAAGCACCGGCACGTAGATGAACGCGCCAGCGACGGCGTCTTCGAGACCGTCGGGGTTGATCACCGTCACGAACGCGGCCCCCTCCAGATTGGGTGGGGTCACGGCGGTGATGGTGTGGGCGTCGACGACGGCCACCTGGGTGGCCTCTTGTGATCCGAAGAACACCCTCGCACCGGCGGTGAAATCGCTTCCGGACATCGTGATCGGCGTGCCACCCGACACCGGCCCCTGCGGCGGGACGATGGTGGCGATTCGAGGAGGCGGGTTCGACGAAACGGCCGTCTTGAACTCCAACTCGAACGGCGACACGAGCGGTGCACCGCCCGTCGAGTGGAGGGGCGTCGTCACCCGAACGAAGATGCGTTCCCCGAGCGGCAGCGACTGATCCGGGGTGATCGTCACCTCTGTGCCGTTGATGACTGCCGTGAACCCGACAGCCATACCCACGGTCGGGTCGATGGCCCGGATCGACAGCGCGCTGGCGAACTCTGCCTCATCCGGCTCGGCGTTGAACGACAGCACGATGTCTCCGCTCGGGGACACCTGCCTGGCGAGGGCGCTCGGGTGAGACTTGATGATCGCGAGCCGTGGGGGGCTGAACCGCGCGATGCGGTACCCGTCGTAGGTCGACAGCGGTCCCTGCGGGGAGAACCCGACGCCGGCGAGGGGCGCGGTCGCGCTGCTGCCGAGGTGCACGTTCGCACGCACAAACGGCGTGACGAGGCCCTGGTCGTTCAACGCGTCGACAGTGAACAAGCCCTTGAGTGACTGCGCGTCCTGGTTTCGGAGATGGCTCCCGGTGACCAACAATTGACCGCTGACCGCCACCGACGGCGCCTCGAGCACCAGGACGTCGCGACGAGCGATGCCCTGCGGGCTCAGTGACAGCAGCGCGGGTGCGCTGGGCGTGGAGATATCCACGGTGGCGATGGGCCCACCGTTGAACTCGCACGACACGAAGGCGTGATGCGCCTGGGTTACGACGTGGCGCGCAGCCCCCGGGAGGGCGACGAACCCCAACTCGGTGAGGTTCGGGTGCGTGAGGTCCAGAACACGCAACCCGCCGACGTCCCCTGCGACGAGCAAGAGACGGTCGGCGATCGCGACGTCGCGAGCCGCACCGGTGATGGGGGTTGTTGCGACGCGTTGCGGAGCTGCCGGGTTCGAGAGGTCGACCGTCGCCACGCCGGTCGCGCCCAGGGCGACGTAGGCGAGGTGGCCGCGCAGCGCGACGCCGCCGACTTCACCTGCGGGCAACGAGACCCGGCCGACCTGCTGCGGCGTGTTCGGCGAGCGCACGTCGAAGGTGATCAACTCCGGGTACGCGAGCGCGGTCTGCTCTGTAACGCCCACCAGCAGGCCGGTGAGGGACGAAGGCGTGCTCGCGAGCGACTCGGTGAATGCCAGCGCGGTGATGGGTCGCGCGCCTTGATTCGTCGGCCAATTCAGCGAGGCGTGGCCTTGCAAGACGGCCTGTGTCTCGGCGTCACGGGCCAACATGACGACGGTCGTGTCGCGCGTCGTCCAGGTGCGCGCGAAGAGGCCGTCGGACCGGGTCGCGAAGGCTGTGGTGTCCGCCGCAGCCTGTCCGCCGGGAGTGAGTTCGGCGAGCAGCGCTGGCTGCATGCCCACCTCGACCGAGACGGCGTCGGCCTGCGCAGTGTTGCCAACGGCATCCTTCGCGATGGCGGTGAGCGCACGGTGTTCCCCCGGCGCGTTGGGGACGAGCCACGGCACCGTGTACATCGGGCGGTTCGATGACGAGACGCCCGGGACCGTCGCGACGCCCACGGAGCTCCCGTTGTCGAAGAGCTCGACATTGGCGATCGCCGCGTTGTCCTCCGCGACCGTATTCACGTTGATGGTCGTCGCTTCGGTGACCACGTCCCATTCAGGAGGGTCGATCAGCTGTGCCTCGGGAGGCACGGTGTCTTGTACCGACCCGACGGTGACCGGAGGTGACACGGTCTCCTGCCCTGATGAGTCGATCGCGACAGCGGTGATGACGAAGGTGCGATTTCCGCTGCCGACGGGGGGCACCCATCGCCCGCGATACCGGTTGGCGAACCCGGGGATTCCTGCCGGTGCCGAGACCGCTTCGACACGCTGCCCGTCGACGAGGAACACCACCTGCACGACGGGGCCTTCTGCGTCGCTCGCGTCTGCGTCGATCGTGAGCGTGCGCCCTTCCGCGACGAAGGACCCCGAGGCGGGTCGAACGATGACTGACGTGGGAGGCGTGTCTGCCGCGACCTGGAAGGAGACCGTCGCGGACTCTCCGGATTGACCCGCCGAGTCGAACGTCTTGGCCCACGCAAAGGCTCGTCGACCGACCCAGTCCCTCGGAACGGTGAGGGGCTGCTGATACGGGAGCACGTACCGAGACCCGGCGGAGGGCAGCTCCGAGCGCGACGGGACCCCGCCGTCCGCCGCGATGCCCATGAAGTAGTCGACCCGGCTGATGGCCACGTCGTCGGCCACGGTGGCGCTCAGCGTCACGCGCTGACCAGCGGTCGCGACCGGCTCCGTCGAAAGAGAAATGGTCGGCGGTTCGTCGGCGATGATCTCCAGAGAGACCCGTGTGGTCGCTTGATTGCCGGAGGTGTCCCTCGCGACCGCAGTGAGCGTCCAGGTCTGCCCCACGGCGTCGGCGGGGACGGGAAGGGTGAATCGATAGGGCGCAGCCGCCAGCGTCGCGAGCGGCAAGTCGCCGTTGCCCCGGTCCAACCGGAGCGCGACCGACGCGATGGCCGTGTCGTCGACCGCCTCGATGTCGATGGGCACTCCAGCGCCGGGTCTGAGTTGGCTGGCGGGCGCGGGTGACACGAAGCTCACCGTGGGCATCCCCATGTCGGGCACGACAGAGAACGAAATGGGGGCGCTGGTCACCGTCACGCCTCCGGAGCCCGTCGCAGTGGCGGTCACGGTGACTGTCTTGCCAGCGGAGCCGTATGGGAGTGGGAGTTCGACCTGGTACGGCGCCGTGGCGTCCATGAACGAGGTCGTGCCGTTGAGGCCGCTGACCGTGAACGAGACTGACGTCACGCCGATGTCGTCGACGGCTGCAGCGTTGACGACCGCGAACCGACCCTCCGTCAGCGCTGCACCGTCGAGGGGTCGAGTGATGGTGACTGTTGGCGGAGCGTCAGCGCGCACGGCCACCTGCACTTCGGCGCTGTGCGTCTCATGACCCGCAGAGTCGACAGCCCGTGCCTGGAACGCCATGAACGGCGCGCTGAGGGGCACTGGCACCCTGAACGTGTACGGCGGGGTCTGCCGCACGATCGGAAAGGGCACCGCGGCGGTGGCGAGATCGCCATCGTCGTCGACCAGCAGCATCACGGAGGTAACGGCGACGTCGTCGACGGGGAGAATCGATACGTCAACAAAGTGACCAGCCACCGCGAAATCGCCAGCCGTCGGGTTGGGCCGCTGGATCGAGATGGAAGGCGGCTGATCGGGGAGCAACTCGAACGACTTCTCGAAGAGATCGCTCACGTTGCCGGAGGCATCGCGCGCGCGGACGGCGACGAAGTACGGAGCGCTGTTCGTCGCCACCATCCCCGGGACACACGTTCCACCCGGCAACTCGCAGATCCGCGGCAGCGAAAGCTCGAACGACTGAGGCGGCGCGAAGACCTCGAATGAGGAGCCGATGACCGCGTTCAGCGGGTCGAAGCCACCGGCGCGGAACACGGTGGTCAACTGCGATTGTGAGGGGCCGGCGAGGACCTCGATGGACTCCACGAAGACGTTGTCGTGCGCCGTGGTCGCGACCCGCAGCAACGTGCCCTCGATGGTTCCAGTGAACTGTTGATTGCTTGCGCAGAGGCTCTGCGCTCCCACACAGAGCGTCGCGATGGGCGGGGTGGTGTCTGGCACGACGGTCAGCGTCGTCTCGTCACTGGCGGTGTGGCTCTCCACGTCTGTGGCAAGCACGCTCACTCGAACAGCGTTCGTGGCGCCCGCTTGCAGCAGGCCCGCCGGGACGGACACCTGTCCCACGAAACGGCGGAATCGCGTGACGTCGTTCCAGGGCGGCTCGAACGCCGCGACTGCCGCACGAATTGCCGGGTCTGACGCCAGGGGAATGCCCTCCGCGTCGACGCCGGACGTCTCGATGAGCCGCCCCTGAAGCGCGGGTACCGACGCCGCCGTCTGCCCGTTGACTCGAAAATCTACGGTGGCGACGCCCAGGTCGTCGGCGGCGATGGCCTCGAATCGCAGGTTGATGCTTCCACTGGCGATGGGTGTTCCATCTCCTGGGAGCGTGAGCGCCACCAGCGGCGCCTGGGCGCCCCGACTCTCGACGATCAGCCGTCGCCTCGAGACGTGTCCCAGGTCGTCCGCCGCCTCCAACTCAAGCACAGACGTGCCGGCCCCGATCACGGGCATGAACGAGAGCGTCGTACCCGAGGACGCTGCGAAGGGTGGCCCCGTGCGGAGCTGCTCGAAGATGGCGACGCCATCGAGGCGCGCCGTCAACCGGGCAACGTGCACGTCGTCCGTCGCCGACCAGTGGAGCTGTGCCTGTTGACCTTCAAGGAGCCGGACCAACCCGCTCTGCAGTTCTTGCTGAGAGATGGTCTCAAAGGCGTTGCGGAGCGAGAGGAGCGCGATGTCCGGCCCCGCGTCTTCGACGACGTTGGTGTACACCTGCTGACTCTCGGTGGCGTTGCCAGAGGCGTCGGTCGCACGAACCGCAATCCGCAGCGGGGTGAGGGAGGGCGTTGCCGGTGCTGTCATCGGGAAGACATGGCTGGTGAGCAGCACCCCTTGCTTGCTGCCCACCAGAACGCCGTCCACCAGCAACTCGAACTTCACTACTTCCACGTCGTCACTCGCCGTTGCCCGCACCTCGTACGCCCGGTTGATGACCACGACGGAGGGCGCGACGGCGACGGACGTCGGCGCCGTGAGGTCGGGGCGGAGCGCGATGTTTCGACTGTCACTGCGGCATTGATTCGCTGTGTCACACACGCCGGCCGTGACGACGTGGTTTCCGAGCCACTGGCGGGGCACCCGCAGCTCCGAGGGCGTCTCGAGAGTTCGATTGGGCGCGTTGGTCGTCGCCAGCGCGCGCACGACGGTGCGCGTGTTGCCCTGTTCGAGCCACACCTGCCCATGCATGGTGTGATCGACCCCGACGGTGAAGGCTGTCCCGTTGATGCTGACGTCGAAGCGGGTGTCACTCACGCTGACCGTCGGTGGTGGGTCGAAGACCAGGGCGCCGCCGGTCGACGTGACTTGCCGTTGTCCGTTCGGGTACTGCTGCAAGAAGGCAAGCGCCGCACCGTCAGTCTCCGCGCCGGACACCACACCCATTCGTGGCCGCACCACCACATGCGCGCCCGCGACGGTGAGCAACTGCGTCGCTTGCGCTTGCGGGAGAAACTCGCTCCTCACATGCGCCTTGCCGCCAGCCAGTTCGAAGAGGAAGCGCTGGTTCGCCGCGACGACCGAGAAGTTGGTAGCGCCAGCGAACCCTACGAACTCGAATCCTCCGTCGGTGGCGTGTGCGGCCGTCGTGCTCACTGCCAGCAACGACGCACTGAGCCCGACGTCATCGAGCGTCGTCACCCGCACGCGCTCTCGCTTCCACTCGGTCCACTGGGTTCCGTTCGAGGGCTGCAGCAGCGCCACGTCTGGCGCTGCGTCTGGCGCCAGCACGCATGCCAGCGAGGCCTCGCCCGACCGTCCTGCGGCATCGGTGAGGGTGCCGGAGAACATGACCAGACCGTCGGAGTCGGTTGCCAGGCGCGGCATCGTGACCTGCACCGTCTTGGACACGGTGCTGTACCCCGCCACAGGTTGGCTGAGGCGCTCTGCACCGTCTTGCCTGAGGCTCAGGTGCGCCAGCGGTCCGTCATCGCTGCCGTTGGCGCGCAGGGTGATGGTGGAGCCTTCGACGCAGGTGTTCCCGGCGGGGGTGCCTTCCAGCACCAGCTCCAGGCTAGGGGGCTGTGCGTCGACGAACGGCGTGATGTGCACCGTCAGCCGCGACGACGCTGTGTTGCCCGCGCCATCCTCGACCTCCAACTCAAGGGGGTAGTCTCCCGGAGGCGACGCGCGGAAGTCGACGTTTCCGAGCCAGGTCGCGTAGTACCGCTCCTGCGTGATGATCGAACCCGGTTGCGTGGGGTCCGGCACCTGCGTCTGCTGGAGTCGGCCGTTGAGGGTGTGCAACTCAACACCGGCGTCGAGACTGGTGAGTCGTGCAGTTGCCTTCGCGACCCAGATGTCGTCTTCACTCTCGATCTTCAGTGCCAGCCAGCCACCGCGCCCGAGGTCGACACCTCCATCGCTTGTCGTGGGGGCCGTGACTGAGAGCCGCGGCGGCTCCCGGTCGGGAATGATCAGCAGCGGCACGTCAGAGAAGCCGACCTGCCCCGTGGTGTCACGTGCCTGAAACCCGACGGTGCTCGGCGCGCCGCGCGAGACGCTGGGCGCTCGCACCTTGACGTTGAACCGTTGCGAGATGTCGAGCCGCGGGCCCGCAAGCGCCAGCGGTGTGACGCCCGCGTCCGCCGCGCGACCACCAACGGCAATGATCCCATCGTCATCCGTGACGGTGGCCGTGACCGTCACTTCCGACCCTTCACGATACGAAGCGCCGGGTGCTGGCGCCTCGATCGTGACCACCGGGGAACGGTCGGGCGACACCTGCAACGAGATCTCTTTCTCGGCGCTGTTCCCAGCCGTGTCGGTCACCGTCGCGCGGAGCGACAGCACACCAGGCGTCGCAGGAACCTGCGAGTTGAAGGTGAAGATGCGGTACAGCCCATCGAGCGTCGATTGTGTCTGCGTGAGCGCCGCGCCGCCGTTGATGGACAAGGTCGCTCGCTGAAGCGCCACGTTGTCCGTGGCCGACAGTTCTACTCTCAATGGGCGCCCCACGAAGACTGTCGACGCAGGGAGTGGGGTTCGGAACCCGACCAGCGGCTTCTCGGTGTCTGGCTCGATCACGATGCTGCGCGTGATCGTCGTGGTGGCACCGGCGGAGTCCGTGGCGATC
>CAYWON010000022.1:23265-30054 GCA_964459885.1 uncultured Archangium sp. | reverse complement strand
CGATCGCCTGCAACGTGGCGGTGCGGGGCGCGCCGGTGAGTGGCACTTCGAACGCGTACGGCGCGAGCTGCTTGGTCCCGACCGTGGCGCCATCGAGCCTGAGCTCCACGTGTCGCACCGCCACGTCGTCCACCGCTCGGACGGCCACGGGGAGCCGCGTACCAGCGGCGTGCGGGGAGGCTTCAGCTGGCGAAAGGAAGGAGACCTCGGGTGGGGCGTCACCTTGCACTGTGACCGAGACCTGCGGCGCGACCCCCACGTTCCCGGCGCCGTCGAACGCGCGGGCGGAGAGTTGATGCGTGCCGGTGGTGAACAGCGACGACGCGAGCACGGCGTGTGCGCTCACAGCGCCAGCCTGCGCGGGCACCGCCGACGGCGCGGTCTCCGTCGCGACCAGCGAACCATCGAGGAAGAACTCGATGCGCTGCACGTCGACGTCGTCCTGCGCGCCGACCGTCACCGTGACGCTCTGGCTGGTCGTGAGTCGTGCGTTGTGTTGCGGATGCAGCAGCGCGACTGTTGGCCGATTCGTGTCAGGAACCGTCGAGATTGACACCGAAGCGTGTCCCACGTTTCCGGCGGCGTCCGTCGCGTCGGCTCCGATGGCGATGGGATTCCCGCGTGCTGTTGCAGGCACTCTCCATTGAACGGCGTACGGCGGAGTTGAACTCGCACCAACGGCCACGCCGTCGACCGTCCACCTCACGTTGGAGATGGGGCCGCCGTCGTCGATCGCAGTCGCGGTGAACGTCAGGAGCGAACCGCTCGTGATCACGGCTTGAGTGACCGGCGAGAGGATCGCGACCTGTGGCGGCGCGTCGGCGACCACCGAGACGCGCAGTGGGACGCGGGTCTGCGCGCCGAGTACATCAATCGCGACCAGGTCGAGTTGCACGATCGACCCGATTCGCGATGTCGGCGGCACCCAGGCGAGGCGGAAATTGCCCTGCATCTGGTTGCCCGCGGTGACGACTCGTGCCCGCGCGACGGACGCACCTTCAGCAAACAGCGCCACATCAACACCGAGCGCGGAAGAGTCGTCGCCCGCGATCCCCTCCAGCACGAGGGGGAGTCCTGCTGTGGCCTGCAGGTTGGGCGGCGTGGGGTGTTGAAGCGAGAGCGACGGCGGCGCGTTGGTCGCAATCAGGAGCGCCATGGGAGCGCTCTCGGCAACCAGGCCTGCGCGGTCGGTGCCCTCCACGCGAAGGATGGCCGAAGTGCCTGCGCGAGCGGCCGGGGGGGTCCAGCTGATCTCCCACAACGGCACGTCGACCGCCTCTACCGAACGCCCTTCGTTGCGTGGCGCCAGGCGGGTCTCGAGACGCGCGAACTGTGCGACGCCGACCTGTGCGCCGTCGATGGTGAACCGAACCGCCTGGAAGTCGAGCGGTGACAGCGTGAACGGGTCGGCCTTCCAGTCGCCACTCGTGACCCGGAACGTGAACGGCGCACCGGCGGGGACCACGAGGCCTGTCGTGGGCTGCTCGACGACGACAGACGTGGCGCTCAGCGCGCTGCCGCCGCCCGTCACGCCGATCTGACGCGTCGCCGATGTGACCTGCTGACCGCCGGTGTCTTCCACGACCGCGCTGATCTGAAGGGTGCTCCCGGAGATGGGCGGGGCCCAGAGGACGAAGGTGTGCGGGCGCGTCTGCGTCGTCGCGGTGGGAACACCATTTACGCGCCACTCGACGTTCGCGATACCGCGGTCGTCAGTCACGTCTGCGACGACCTCGAGCCGCTCGCCGGCCCGAACGCTGGAAGGCCCTCGCAGCTGAATCGTCGGCAGGCCGTCTCGGACCGTGACGAGCGCTGCGGTCTGTGCCCCATCTCGCGTCGCAACGATCGTCACGGCGCCCGGGTTCAGCGCCGTCACGACGCCGTCGACGCCCACCGTCGCGATGCTCGGGTCGGAACTTCGCCACAGCGTACCGAGCCCCGGGCTCGAGAGGTCGACCAGCAGCCCGCTGGTGAGCGTGCCCTGAAGGCGGAGTCGCGTTGTCGTGCCGGCGCGCGGCAATTCAGCCGTGGCGGGCGTGACGGCAACCGATTGTACAGTCGCTTGAGAATCGACGACCACGGGCACGCTTCGCGTCACGCCGGCGTAGGTCACGGTGACCGACGTGGAGCCATTCGCCACAGCGACCACACGACCTGCGGCGTCCACGATCGCTACCGTTTCGTCGTCTGAGCTGAACGTCAGGCCGTTGAGCGGGGCGGTCAGCGCGACGTTTCCCTGCAGCATGAAGCCGGCGATCACCTGCAGTTGGCTCGCGCTGCCGATGCCCTGGTCGAGCAGCACGGCGTTCGGCGCGACGTCGAGTGATGCGACGGAATCGAGGGCGTCGGTTGCGAACTCGGCGACGCTGCGGTGCACCCGCCGGCCAAACACGTCCTCGAAAGTGAGGTCAGCGATGACGACCCCATCGAAGGGGACGGCGTCAGTCGTGGGAATGGCCCACTGCACCTTGTCCCCACGGAGCACGCCTCTCACGCGCCGCGCGCTCACGAACGTGCCCTGCTGAACTGCTTGAAGGTTGCCGTTCACACCCCGCAGCGCGGCCCCGCTGACGCCCACCACCGTCGCCTCCGCGAAAGCAAGAGGTCCGGCGAAGGGCATCGAGAGCGCCACGGCATTCCCCGACGACGTCACGCTCGGAGCTTCCGGCACACTCAGCGCCACGCCGTCATACGACCACGCGATAGAGAAGGGCGCCCCTGGGGTGCCGTCGTCGCGGATCGGCGTGGCGTTGATGGAGAGTTCCCCGTGTTCCGGGAATGGCGCGCTCAGCGGCGCGAGGACGCGGAATCGCCCATCTGCGGCTCGGGGAATCCGCATCGCCGTCAGCGTAATGAACGGACCCGAGGGCGAGACGCCGGTGACGGTCAGCTCGATCGCCGCCAGGCTGCCGGTCGTCTCGAACGCAAGGTCGACGTTTCGGTCGCCGACGCTCAGCGCTCGCTGCGGCCAGATACCGTCGACCGATGCCTGGGCAGCACCAGTCATCGCCGTCAGGATCACGGCGAGTTGGAACAAGCGCGCGAGTGTCTTCACGGGACTGCTCCGTTGTTGATCTTCACCTGGGCGTTCGCGCGGAGGTCCGTCACCAGCTTGTCGAACGCTTGTCGTTGCCGACCCGCGGCGACGCGCGCGTTGACCTGCCCACGAAGCTGTTCGAACGGCGGCACGCGCGGTTCTTCGCGACTCACTGCCACCAGCACCGAGAATCCTGAACCAACCGGCAGCACCGCCGAAACCTCGCCCTCGCGCGTGAGCCTCAGTGCAGCGGCGGTTTCGTCGTCGGTCGCTTCCGAGATCCAGCCGACGTCACCACCACGCACGCGTTCCGGGCCATCGCCGGCGCGGGCGACCGCTGCAAAGTCCGTGGTCTTCTGCAGCCGCGCGCGAAACGCCTCGGCGCGCTTTCGAGTCGCGGCGTTCTGTGGCCCGGCTGCGAGCACCCGGGTGACGCGTACGCGAAGTGGGCTTCGGAACTCGTCGGCGTGGCGGTCAAAGTAGCCGCGCAGTTCCGCGTCCGACGCGGGACCAAGTTCCTTCTCGGCCTCATCAATCAGCGCCCGCGTGGTGAGTCGTTCTTCAAGCTCAACGATCTGCTTCTGGATGTCGGGTCGAGTGTGAAGGTTGCGCCGGCGGGCCTCATTTCGGAGGAGCCGCTGCGAAACGAGGGCATCGATGAAGTCTCGACGGCCTTCTGGTGTGTCGTACTGGTCCCGCAACGCAAGCGGCAGTCGGGCGACCGCGTCGCGCACTTCGTCAGCGGTGATCGTCTCGGAACCCCAGCTCGCGACGACGGCGCTGGGTGTGGGAACGGCCGCGTCTGGTTGCGGCGGAACGGTAGCGCTGCTGCACGACGCCAACCCAAGAGCAATCCACCTCGCACCCACCCGCATTGAACCCCCAACGCTCCAGAAGTTGGGCTACATGAGCCCAAGCGAGGGCGAATATCAATGTGGTCGAAATCGGTAGGCGGCGTGGTGGTTGCGTTGGCCGTGACGGCGTGTGGGTCCAAGACCGCTGCGCGAGTCGACGCTGGCGAGAGCGGCGAAGTTCTGGCGAGTGTCGGTGATCACCCGATCACGCTGGCTGAGGTTCAGAAGGACTTGGCCGCGCAACCGGACTTCGTGCGCGCGCGCCTGAGCTCCCCTGAGCGTCGGCGCGAGTACGTGGAACAGCTGGTGCGAAACAGGCTGCTTCTGGAAGAGGCGCGGAGACTGAAGCTCCAGGAGTCTCCGGAGGTTCAGGTGGCGCTCGAGCGGCTGATGATTCAGCAGCTTCTGAATCAGGATTCTGCGGGCGAACCGACCGATGCAGAGGCGCAAGCCTGGTACGACGAGCACGTCGCTGAGTTCATCCGTCCCGAGCGTGTCCAGGTCTCAGTGGTGGAGTTCGGCGCGCAGGGGAAAGAAGCGGCGCCTTCCCGTGCTGAAGTTGACAAGGCCGCCGCGCAGTTGAGGCGCCTCTCCGGGTCGCAGCGAAGAGACGCCTTTCTGTCTCTGGTGCAGACCCGTTCCACAAACGAAGGTAGCCGAGCGATTCAAGGTGATGTCGGGCCTCGCACTCGCGAAGAGCTGACCCAGTTGTTCGGCGCGGAGGCCGCGCAGCAGGCGTTCGCGTTGGCGGCGGCGGACGACATCTCTCCGCCGGTGTCTACGACGAGGGGGTTCGTCATTTTCCGACTGACGGCGAGGCAGCCGGAGCAGGTTCGTGACTTCGCTTCAGAGAAGGCCCGCATCGTTGCGCGGCTCTCGACCGAGGCGCGTTCCAAGAAGCTCGAGTCACTGACGAAGTCACTTCGAGAGAAGGCGAGCGTGACGATCAACGACGCCGCGCTCCAGAAGCTCTCTCCTCCGTTGAGTCCGTAGGTTCTCAACCGATTCCTGTGTCGCGCTCGACTGGCGAGCGCTTCGGGGCGTCGCGTGGCAGTCTCCCGGCCCCTACGTGATGCAGCCCCTCAGTTCCGACACCGCCGCCCCGTCTGACTGGCCGAAGCCTGGCCCCATCGACCTCGAAGTCCACGACCTCCCGCACGCGTCGTCGACCACCGAGTGGTGGTACGTCAACTCGCACCTCACCGCCGCCGACGGCCGCCAGTTCGCGCTGTTCGCCGCGTTCTTCCGCATCGTCAACGGCCGCAAGCCCGACGGCACGCTCGAGTACGCGCACTCGCTCACGTGGGCGCTGAGCGACCTCGCGAACAACGACTACCTCCCCCGCAGCTACGTCGACGCCAACGCGCCCGCCATCGGCCTCGAGCGCATCAAGCAGGGCCAGGGCTCGCGCGATGAACGCCTCAACCGCGCCATCAGCGAGGTCTTGCGCGCCGGCCGCGTGCCGCTGCCAGACCGCATGTTCACCACGCCGGTGAAGGTCGACTTGAGCCGCCTCGCCCTCGACTACGGCGGCGCGCGCTTCGAGAAGACCAGACCCGGCGAGTACACGCTGCACCTCGACGCCAGCGAAGGCCCGCAGAAGCCCTTCGGCGCGCAGCTCACCTTCACGCTCAAGAAGCCGCCCCAGCGTCACGGCGACAACGGCGTCGTCCGCGGCGTGCACGGCGAAGACATGTTCTACGTCTTCGTGCCCCGCTGCGGCGTCAGCGGCACCGTCACCGTCGACGGCGCGCCGCACACCGTCCACGGCGAGGGTTGGTACGACCACGAGTTCGGTTGCCCACCCAAGCAGAAGCAGGAAGCCAAACAGGACAAGAAGTCAGACCTCGGCGTCATCGCGTGGAACTGGGTGTCGGCGCAGCTCGACGACGGCTCCGACATCAGCGTCTACGACCTCGTCCACTCCGAGACGAAAGAGAGCAAGGGCCGCTGGGCCGTCGTCGTCGACGCTGACGGGCAGAGCCGCTCTTTCCGCGACTTCACGCTGACCGCGAAGGGCACCTGGCGCAGCGTGCGCACCTTCGAGAAGTACCCCACGTCGTTCTCGCTTGAGATCCCCGACGCGGCGCTGTCGCTCACCATCGACGCCGCCATCAACGATCAAGAGCTCGTCACCGTCATCAGCAAGCCCGCGTTCTGGGAGGGCCGTACGAACGTGGCCGGCACGCGCCACGGCAAGCCGGTGAAAGGCCCCGGCTACGTCGAGCGCAGCGGCTTCTTCGTCGCCGAGACGCTCGATGAGTTCTTCAAGAGCGTCGGCGAGGCGGTGCGGGAGTCGGTCGCGGCGGTCTACCCGCTCGACTTGCAGCTGCCGCACGCGCAGAAGCTCGTGGCCGCGCCGGGGCGCGAAGACGTGCTCGATGGCGTCGACCTGCCGCAGCTCGCGCGCACGCTCATCGCGCCGGTCCGTGAGATCACCGACCGCGGCGGCAAGGCGTGGCGCTCGTACGCGGCGCTCGCGTGCTGTGACGTCGTGCTGGGCGACTCGCGCAAGTTCGTCGAGTGGCTCGCGTTCCCCGAGTTCATGCACGTCGGCTCGCTCATCGTCGACGACGTGCAGGACAAGTCGACGGTGCGGCGCGGCGGCCCCGCGTCACACCTCAAGTACGGCGAGGCGCTGGCCATCAACGCCGGCACCGCCGCGTACTTCATGGGCGAGCAGTTGCTGCGTCGCTCGTTGGTGCCCGACGCGGTCAAGCTGCAGCTCTACGACCTCTACTTCGAGGCGCTGCGCCAGGGTCACGCCGGCCAGGCCATCGACCTCGACGGCCTCGAGTCGTTCGTCGTCAAGGCGCTCAACGGCGGTGACATCGCGTCGCTCGAGCAGCGCGTGAAGGCGATCCACCGACTCAAGACCGCGGCGCCTGCGTCGGCGCT
>CAYWON010000022.1:0-23165 GCA_964459885.1 uncultured Archangium sp. | reverse complement strand
CGCAAGCTCGTCGAAGACGCGTGGCTGGCGCTCAACCCCATCGTCGATGACTCGCTGGCCAAGACGATGCTGCGCGCCTTCGGTTGGTACGTGCTCGAGCGGCACTACTGAGGCCGGGAACCACGCCGCGCCCGGCCGCGTTACGCTCGAGGAATGAACGACCGCCGCCGCAGTCGCTTGAAGCAGCTCGCTACCGGCCTCGCGCTCGTCTCGACCACTGCGTTGGCGCAGAGCGGTGAGCCGACGGCCGCGCCGCAGGACATCCACGTCAACTCGCCGCCGCGCACGCCGAAGTACGTCAACTCGCCGTCTCCGCAGCGGCCGGAACCGAAGCCCCAGCCTGATGCGGGCGTCGCGCCGGAGCCCGAGCCCAGGCCGGAGCCGCCGCACGTGAACTCGCCGAAGCCCGCTCCGAAGCGGACGAAGTGACCTTCACGCTCCGCCGCACCAGCGGCATCGACGGGCTGTCGCTCACCCGCGAGCACGACGCGCTCTCGACACCTCGCGACGGCGTCCCCGATTGGTCGAGCTTCAAGTCTCACGTGTACGACGCGGCGCTCGTCGCAGAGGCCGCGTCGCACTGGCACGGTCGGGCGCACACTGAGTTTCGGTCGTTCACGCACTTCTCTCGTCTCCTCGTTGGTTTGCAGACGATCGGCGCGCCGCTCGACTGGTGCGGTGCGATGGCGCGCATGGTGTCCGACGAGCTGCGCCACACGGACCTCTGTCTGCGCATGAGCGAGGCGCTCGGTGGGCCCTCGACGCTGCCCGATGAAGACGTCGACGCGCTCGCGCTGACAGGTGCGCCGCTGCCGCGGCTTCGCGTCGAAGTCATGGGCACGTTCCTGCTCGCCGAGACGCTCTCGGTGCGCATGTTCACGCGCTGCCTCCACGCCGCCACCGTGCCGCTCGCGCGTGAGGTGGTCACCGGCATCCTCGTTGATGAGACGCGACACCAGACGTTGGGGTGGGAGCTCGGCGCGTTGCTGATGCGGCCGGCGCCCGGCGAAGCGGCGGCGGACATCATCGCGACGATGGAAGCGGCGTTGCCTTCGCTGTTCCTCGAGCTCGCGACGCAGTGCCACGCGACGAGGGGCCGCGGGTGGGCGCAGCGCGCTGCCGAGGTCCCGCCGGGAGAGAACTTCGGTACCTTGACGGAAGCTGGCTATGCGCGGGCCTTCTTCGACGGCATGGAGCTCGACGTGGTGCCGGGGTTGATGGCCATCGGGCTCGGTGGCGCCGACGTCGCGTGGCGCACCTTCTCTCAGCTCTGACGACACGTCAGCGGTGACCTCATCGCCGCGCGTGACCCACCACCACGAGGCCTGGCTCCGAGCGGGTGTGCGCTGGCACTGCTGCTGCAAACGAGGCGCGCATGCAGCTGCGTCGGCTCTTCTTCGTGTCCGTGACCGTTCTCGCCTCCGCGTGTGCGCTGGAGCCTGAGCCCGGCCTCGTCGTGTCCGCAGAGCGCTCCACCTTCGACGGTGACGTCGAGCGCGCGGTGCTCCGCATTCGAGGCGTGGACTCCGCCGGTCGCGCTGCCAACGGGCCGGTGCTGCTGACCGCGCCGGTCGGCCGGTTCCTCGACGACGTGGTCCTGGTCGACGGCTTCTCGACGGCCACCTACGTGTGCGCGCCGTCTGAAGACGCGGCGTGTGACGGACCGGTTCGGCTGGGCGCTGAGTGGAACGGCGTCTTCGCGTCGACCGTCGTCACGGTGCGCAAGACGCCGGTACGTGATGCCGTCACGTGGCGCGCTGTCTCGACGGGCACGTCGGCTGCGCTGCTGACGCTGGGCGTCGCTCCGGACGGTTCGATCTGGGCGGCGGGCGAGGACGGCGCGGTGTCGCACCTGGTCGACGACGTCTGGTCGCCAGCGGTGACGCCCACCACCGTCACGCTTCGGGCGATTGCCTTCGACCGTGAAGGTCGACCCATCGTCGCTGGTGACGATGGGGTGCTGCTCGGGCTCCGCGGCGAGGCGTTCGAGTTCTTGTCAGCGCCCGCGGCGCACGAGTTGACCGCGGTCGCTGTGGCGTCCGACGGGTCGATTCACGTCGGCACGAGCGGTGGCGCGGTCTTCTCGCTCGTCGGCGAGCAGCTGGTGGTCGAGGCGTCGTTGCCCAGCGGCGTGCTCGCGATGGGAGCGACTGGCGACGCGGCGTGGGCGGTTGGCCAGGGCTTCCTCGCGTGGCGAACGATGGGCGTGTGGTCCGTCGACGCGAGCCCGCTTGGCGTGACCATCACTGGCGCTGTCTCAAGTGACGACGGCGTGATGCTGAGCGGCTTCGTCGACGGTGAGGCCCGCCGCTACGGCGTTGTGGTGTCCGGTCCATCGCCGAGTTGGACCAGCTCCGCAGTGTCCGAGACCGTGCTCGCGGCCACGCAGAGTGGGGCCGAGCGCTTCGCGGTGACCGCGAGCCATCGACTCTTCCGGCAAGAGCGCAACGGAGACTGGACCCCGGTCGAGACGCCGTCGGCGCCGCGCGCGTTGGCGAGCCGTGGCCCTGGCGATCTCGTCGTGCTGGGCGCGCCCGGCGTTTCCCTCCTTCGCTCGCCCTGAGCGCGAAAGCCCATCATGAAGCCACTTCACGTCATCCTCTTCGCGTCACTCGTCGCCTGCGTGGCGCCGCCACCCGAGCCGGTTCACGTCGACTCCCTGCTCATCTCACCCGCCAACGCGCGCGTGGCTCGAGGCGAGTCGCTGCGCTTCGTAGCGACGGTGCAGCTGTCGAACGGCGAGGTCCGAGACGTCACCGACGAGACCACGTGGACCGTCGACGACGCGTTTGTCGGGTCGACCTCGACGTCGCCCGGTGAAGTGCGCGGCCTCAACATGGGGCGCACGCAGGTTCGTGCGCAGTACGCCGAGTTGATGAGCACGCGGCCGCTCGACGTCGTGCCGCCGCAGTTTCGTGCGCTCCGACTCGAACCGGCGCAGCCGCTCGTGCCGATGGGCCTCGAGCTGCCGTTGCGGCTGTTCGCGTTGGCGACCGACGGCAGTGAGGTCGAGGTGACGGACGAAGCGACCTGGCAGGTCGACGCGCCTGCGCTCGCCGAGGTTCGCGCTGGCCGTGTGACGCCACGCGCGTCGGGTCAGGTGCAGCTGCAGATCACCGCGCGAAACCTCGCGCTCGTCGCGCCGCTGACCATCACAGACGCCATCATTGCGACGGTCCGCGTTGAGGTCGCGCACACCGATCTCCCTGTGGGGCTCGGTCAGCAGCTGCGGGCATTGGCGACGCTCACCGATCAACACACCGTCGACGTGACCGCGGTCGCCGATTGGCGCAGCGAGTCGCCCGCCATCGGTGTTGTTGATGCGTCGGGGGCCTTCCGCGCGCTCGCGCCGGGGGCGGTGCGCCTCACGGCGAGCTCAGGCGGGGTGACGGGCTCGGCCAGCGTGAAGGTGACGGACGCGGTCGCGGTCTCACTCGTGGCCGAGGCCAACCCGCGACGGGTGCCCGTGGGCTTGCCGACCGCGCTCTCGGCGCGCGTGACCATGAGCGACGGCGTGGTGCGCGACGTGACGACGCAGGTGAGCTGGCAGGTCGACGCGCAGCGGGTCGCGCTCGAGGGCAGCGTCGCGCGTGGCCGACAACCCGGTGACGCGGAGCTCACGGCGTCGCTCGGGTCGCTCTCGGCGACCGCGCGCGTGGAGGTGCTCAACGCGGTGCTCACCTCGCTGGTCATGGCACCGCCGGCCCACCTGCCGCTGGGCGCGTCGTGGCAGCCGGTCGTCACCGCGTACTGGTCTGACGGCACCGTCAGCGACGTGTCGAGTTTGGTCGGTTGGTCCATCGACGATCCGGCGGTCGCCTCGGTGAGTCCGTCAGGGTTGGTGACCGCGCTGCAGCTCGGCGAAACGCGGCTCCGCGGCGTCTTCGGCGCGCACACCGTCGACGCGCTGCTGCGCGTGTCTGCTGCGGCGGTCGTCGAGTTGCGTGTCGACCCGTCATCGCTCCGGCTGGTGCGCGGGTCGTCGGCGTCGCTGCGCCCCTCACTGCGCTTCACGGATGGCTCCAGTTTCGTGGCGCCCGCGCAGAGCTGCGCGTGGAGTTCCTCCGACGTCGCGGTGGCCTCTGTCTCTGCCGACGGCCGCGTCACTGCGCAGCGGCTCGGTGCTGCGAATGTCACCGTCACGTGTCTTGGCGCCACGCGCGCGGTGCACGTGGTCGTTCCCGACGTGGCGGTGACAGCGCTCGTGATCTCTCCGAGCCATCCGTCGATCCCGGCGGGGTTCGGTCAGCACGTGGCCGTCGAGGGACAGCTCTCTGATGGCACGTCGCAAGACCTGACGCAGTCGGCGCAATGGACGACCGACGCGCCTTCCATCGCGATCGTCACCGACGCTGTGGTGTCGGCGCTGCGCGTGGGCACGACCTCGCTGACGGCGCGCTTCGACGGCGTCGAGTCGTCGACGACCATCACGGTGACGCCGGCCGTGTTGTCGTCGCTGTCGGTCTCTCCGGGCATCGTCAGAACACGGCCCGGCGTCGAACTCACGTTGGTGGCGCGCGGTCAGTTCTCCGATGGGAGCGCGCGTGTGGTGACCAACGACGCGCAGTGGCAGTCGTCGAACAGCGCCGTCGCGACGGTGGTCGGCGGGGTTCTCCACGCGCATACGATCGGGCAGGCGCAGCTCACCGTGACCCTCGCAGGCCGTTCGGCGGTCGTTGCGGTCGACGTCGAGGCGCCCTCGCTGGTGTCGCTGACCGTCTCGGCGCCTCCGTCCTTACCGGTCGGTCGCTCGTTCGCGCTCGACCTGCAGGGGCACCTCAGCGACGGCAGTACGGTGTCGCTCACGTCTCTCGCCCAGTGGACGTCGAGCGCGCCAGCCATCGCGTCGCCGGTCGCGGGTTGTCTGCTGGCTGCATCTGCGGGGACCGCGGTCATCACGGCCCAGGTCGCGGGCTTCACGACGTCCTTCACCGTCGCTGTGACATCGGCCACGCCCGCTGCGCTCGTCGTCGAGTCGGCGGCGAACTCGATGGGGCGGGGCGAGGTCGTCGCGTTGACCGCGTGGCTCTACTTCACCGACGGCTCACGCTTCGATGTCAGCGCCGAAGTGTCGTGGCAGAGCCAGTCGCCTGAGGTCGTGTCGGTCGCTCCGTCAGGCGCGGCGCTCGGTGTCTCTGCGGGCAGCGGCACCGTGCTGGCGCGTTGGCAGTCGCTCCTCGCGACCACGACGCTGGTGGTGACGGCGCCGCCTTCGCTGGTGCAGCTCGTTGTCGCTGGCCCTTCGTCTCTTTCGGTCGGGCAAGTGGTCGCCTTCTACGCCACCGCCACCTGGAGCGACGGCAGCACGAGCGACGTGACGGCCGCGGCGGTGTGGAACTCTTCCGACGCTGCAGTGCTCGCGTCATCCGGCGGCGGCGGCTTCGTTGCGATGACCAGCGGCGGGGTCTCGGTGACGGTGACGTTTGAAGGTCAAACGGAGTCCATCGAGGTCAGCGTCGACTGACGAGAACTCGCCGGATTGGTCGGCGCACCACTCCGAAGGACATCTCCAATGCGTGCCTCCCGTCTGCTCTGTCTGACGTCAGCCTCGTGTTGTCTTGCAGCCCCCCGTCACCGGAACCGGACGGCGGCGTACCGGGTGCCAACGCGCGCGTCCGCGTCGTGCACCTGAGCCCCGACGCGCCGGAACGCGCCCGCGGTCGACGTGTACGCGAACGGTACGCGCGCGGTGACGAACCTGGCCTACGCCGGCACCACCACGGCGCTGGAGGTGACGAGCGGTGCCTACGACTTCGCGGTGACGGCGACGGGTGCGCCCATCGGCTCGGCGGTCATCAACGTCGACGGCGCGCGGCTGCTGCCGGGGCGCAAGTACACGGTGTTCGCGTACGGCGACCTCGCCAACCTCACGGCGTCGCTGCTCGAAGACGACGCCGCCGGGCTCAACACGTCCACCGACATCCGCCTCCGCCTGACGCACGCCGCGACGACGGTGACGCGCGGCGACGTCTACGCCGTGAAGCCTGCGGGCAACACGCTGCTCCTGTCGGACATCGGCTTCGGCGAGACCAAGCCGCGGCTCGACCTCGCGTCGTCGTCGTACACGGTCGGCTTCGACGCTGAAGCGAACGGCACCATCGACATCGCGTTCGACCTGCCGGTGCTGGCGCCTGGCAGCTTCGCCAACGTGTTCGTCGCTACCGACGCCGGTGGGCAGGTCTACCTGCTGACTCAGACCACCGCGGCTGGGGCGATTCGCGTCAACCCTCGGTGAGGTGTGGCTCGCCCGGCGGCGCGTGTTCGCCGGGCGAGGTCGCATGACTTGACGCGACTCACGGGAGGCGGGGGAGCAGGTCGCGCACGACGGCGACGAGGGTCTCGGTGAGCAGGAAGCTGACCTGCTTGCGGGTCAAGGTGCCCGCACGAATCCATTCCTTGATGGCGTTCTTCACCATGCCGGAGAACGCACGGATGGCGGCGCGGTTGCGCTCGGCGTGGCGGCCGGTGGTGGGCATGCCGACGATCTCGAGCACCTTCCTGGCCGCGACGTCGTCAGCCGAGAAGTGGATGCGCTCGAGGTCGGGGTCATCGCCGATGTGGCCGGCGGTCACCGCCACGAACGTCTTGCCGTGCGTCTCGACGACGTCGAGGAACCAATCGATGGCGCGGCGCACGCGCGCTTCGAGCGAGCCGGTGACGGGCACCGCGTCGGTGACGTCGGGCAGCAGCAGCATGCGCCGCACGACCTCGAGGTACAGGTCGCGCTTGGAGCCGAAGTAGTGGTTGAGCAGCCCGCGCGCGATGCCGGCTTCTTCGGCGATCTCCCGCGTCGAGACGGCGGAGTACGGGCGCTCGCCGAACCGTCGCACGGCGACCTCCAGCAGCTGTTCTCGGCGCGCGTCGGGCTCGAAGCGTCGAAACCTGGGCTCCGCGGGGACCGGCTTTCGCGGCTTGGCGCGTGAAGACCTCTTCATCAACGGCGACCTGAGCCCGCGCCGTGTGAGAGGTCCAGCGCGATGGAAATCGCTGCCGTGCTGGTGGCGATCGGTCGAGGCTTCGAGCACGCCGAGCCGTTCACGCTCTGACGGTCAGCGCGCGTACTTCTGCTGGAAGAACCCGTCCATCGCGCGCAAGAGCCCGTCGACGTCGGCGTGCTCGGGCACCGAGACACGGCAGAGCTGCACGTTGTCGCGCTTCTGCGCGGCCTTCACTTCGGCTGACAACGCACCCTGCGTCGATTCCTGCGGGTTGATGACGTAGAAAAAGTCGGGCTTCCCGCCGCCGGTCGACTGGCCGTAGCTGACGCGGCTCTTCACCAACGTGGGCGCGGTGCGCAGCAGGAAGTCGACGAACTCGTCGACCAGGTCGGGGAACGTCGTCGGCGCCGCCGGCAGGTAGAACGAGAGCAACCCGCTCGCCATGCCCTCAGCGACCTGCGCTTCAGAGATGGCGTACAGCGTGATCTCGTGGCCGTGACGGCGCAGCGCAGCGCGCAGGCCTTCCGCCAATTTCATCGTGTGGCGGCTGATGGTCTGCAGGCGGGGCGTGAGGTCGCCGAGCGCCTCGTGCAGATGAACCAGCTGCGCCGGCTTCGCGAACGAGTCAGCGTCGCGGCCCAGCGCGCGGGCGCGATCGACGATGCGCTGCGCGAGGGGCTCTCCGTCGCACGCGACCACGCCGAGCGTCGACTTGCCCTTGGTGAAGTACTTCGAGCCGCTCTTGACGAGCAGGAACGGCCACGCGCGCGCCCAGCTGCGGCTGAAGATGGGGAAGAGCGGGGCGAGCGTGGTGTCGACGATGACGGGCACCTTGCGGCCGTGCTTCGCCTCGTGCGCGCGCAGCGCCGTCATCAGCGCGTCGAAGTCGTGCGCCTGCAGCTCGGGGTTGGTGGGCGTTTCGAGGAACACGCACGCGGGCTCGGCGCCGAGGTTGCCCAGGCTGGCGATGATGCGATCGACGAGCGTGACGGGCTTGCCGCTGGCGTCGGTGCCCAGCACGGCGAGCGGCGTGGGCTTGAGGCGCTTGCGGCCCAGCAGCTCGCTGATGAGCTGGCCGGTGCCGCCGTAGCCGTTCTGCGCGTAGAAGATGGTGACAGGCTCAGGCCCGAGCACGTCGCCGATGGCCTCGAACACGGCGGCCTCGGCCGCGAGCCCGGTGCAGAACGTCAGGCTGTCCTGCACTTCGGGGAAGATCGACTGCAGCCGCGCGTGGCAGGCCTCGTGCGTCGCGGTCTCGAAGCGCGTGGGCGTCAGGCCCGCGGCCAGTTCGAGCTCGGTCTGCGCGTCTGAAGCGATGAGCGCCGACACCGTGCGCTTGCGAATGAGCTGAATGCCCGCAGGCGCGATGCGTGAAGGCTCGGTGATGAGCAGCACGCCGCCGTGCGTGACCGGGAAGCAGACGGCGTCAGCTGCCACCTTCATCACGTCGCCGGTGAAGCGCTGCGCGGTGACGAAGACCGTCAACACGTCGCCGCGCTTCGTCGGCAGCGGCGCGGCCCACCGCTCGTTGAGCTCGACGCCCTCGGCGCGGAGCGCCTGCTTCTTTTCGTCAGAGAGCGGCAGGACGTGGTCGGCGTAGACGCGCACGTTGAGCGTGCGACGCGGCGATTCGATGATCGACAGCCACGTCTTCGTCACCGACGCGAACGAGAAGCAGCGGGGCGCGTTGGTGTGTGACTGCACCCAGAGCTCGAAGACCGTCGAGAGCGGCTGGCCGAGGCGCGCGTAGTCGAAGGGCAGCCCGACGGAGGTCAACACCTCGCGCAGCTGCGCAGGCGCCTCGATCTTCTCGGTGACGATGCGCGCGATGGCGGCGGCGAAGCGCTGGGCGAAGCCTTCGTCAGAGTCGAAGCGGGTGAGATCGTACGTCGTCGCGCGTGGGTCCCAGTCGTCGGGGAGCGCGCCGGGGGCCAGCAGGCGGGGCAGCACGAGCTCGAGCTGCTGGGTGAACTCGGGGCCGAGCGCGATGCGGCCGTCTGAACCGGGGGAAGTCGTCGCCATGCGCGGCGGTATACCCACTCAGGTCGGGCGCAGGTAGCGCGTGGTCGACTCGGCGATGACGCGCAGCCACTTCGCGACGGTGGCCTCGGGCAGCGCCGCGAGCTCGGCGCGCGTGGCCGCGAGCAACTGGTGAGCGCGCGCGTTCTCGTTCGCGAGCCACGTCGCCCGATCGACGCCGACCGGCACGTTGTGCAGCCCGCGCGCGGCGTCTTCGTCGAGGTCGCGCACGGCGGAAGCCCAGCCGAGCAGGTCCACGAGATTGGGGAGATCGTGCGCGCGGGCCGTGGCGCCACCGCAGATGAGCAAGACGTCGAGGCTCCCGACGAACGTGGCCCGCAGCTGTGCGTGGATCTCGGCTTGTGACCAGCGCGCGCGCGTCGTCATGCGCTCGTGATCGCGGCACATCACCGCGATGAGCTCGAGCGCGACCGGGAACGCGGCGGCGGGCGCGTCGCGGTGAAACGCGCGGCACAACCGCCCGAGCTCGTCGTCGGTGAACGCGCCGGTCTGCAGCATCGTCGTGGCGCGAGCGGCGTACTCTAGCGGAGGCTCGGCGCTCTCACGGTCGCCATCGAGCACGTCGTCGATGATCTGCAGCAGCGCGTAGCCGGTGCGCAAGACGCGGCGCGCACGGAAGCGCGGCACGGCGAGGGCGTAGAGCGCGAGGTTGATGATTGCATACCGCCGATGCCGCAGGCCGATGCGCGTCAGCGCCTTGATGACGAGCCACTCGGTGGTGATCGCTTCGGCGAGATCGAACTGCACCAGCCGAGTGAAGAGCAGCCGGTACACGAGCAACGCGAGCGCCGCACCGGCGAGCACGTCGACGACGTAGTGCTCCTTCATGAGCACCGTCGATGCGGCGATGGCGACGGCCCACAGCCACCACCACCGACCGCCGTAGGCCTTCGCGGCGGTGACCGAGAACGCCACGTGCAACGACGGCAGGTAGTTGCGCTCGAGGTTCATGGTGTCGGCGAGCTGGAAGAAGACGCCGGCCAGGCCCGACGCCGCGCGCGGGGCGAAGGCGTCGGCGACCGGCAGCAAGACGAACACCGGCGCGGCGACGAGCGTCTCGACGATCAACAGCGCCGCGAACGCCGCGAGCTGGCGCGAGTCCTTGAAGACGAACGCCGAGAGCAGCAAGAGCGCGTCCATCGAGAGGTAGACGACCGCGCTCCACGGCACGAACGGCAGGTCGTGCTCGAACGGAAGATCGACGCGGACGCTCCACGGCACGAGGCCCGACAGCGCGCTCGCGCCGCCGTAGAAGAGCGCGAAGCTGGCGGCGACGGCTGCGTAGAGGAAGAGGACGAGCGGCCAGTCGCGTCGCGTCACGGCAGCGGCCTCGGACCTCGCCACATCGCCACGTAGACCGACCACCACGTCGGGCCGTCAGCGTCGGCGCGCGCGGGCAGGTGGAGCCACGGCGTGCGTGGGGACCGGTGATGTGCGCGGTGCAGGTGGTAGTTGAGGAAGAGCCAGCGGTGCAGTCGCGGCACGCGCAGGTCCCACGCGCCGTCGTGAGCGTTCAAGGGTGAGTAGGCGTGGTCGGCGTACTGCAGCGCGCTCCACTGCCAGGCGAACGCGCCGTAGCACGCGAGCCAACCGAGCCAGGTGAGATCGAGCGCGATGAACAGCGCGACCTGAAACGCCCAGCTGCCCAGCACCTCGAGCCGGCTGACGACCGGAGGGATCGACTGAATCGCCTCGAAGTACGTCGCCGACGCGGTCTGGCGCGCGAAGCGGCTGCTGCCTCGGCCGAGTGAGAGCGCGAACGGCGCGAGCAGCCACGCCAACCCGCCGAGCACCGCGAAGCCCCAGTAGAGCCCGGTGAGGATGGAGTACCACTGCGCGTTCTTGAGCCAGCGCGACTCGCCCGGTTGCAGGTAGTCGAAGCGCTCCGAAGGGTCGCGGTTGTGCGCGTGGTGGTTCAGGTGAAACGCGCGCTGCAGCGAGAGCCCCGTGGGGAACCACGCCGACGCGAAGCGGCCGCCCCAGGTGTTCCAGATGGCGCTGTTGAAGAGCACGCCGTGAACGGACTCGTGCAGCAGCGCGAAGAGCGTGTTCGCCGAGTACGAAAAGACGATGGCGGCCAGCACCGTCACCACCGCGCCCAGGCCGCGCGACGCGAGCCACAGACAGAGCCCGCTGATGACGGCGCTCAACACCAGCAGCAGCGCGTTGAGCTTCACGGGCACCGGCTCAGGCGTCACGGCCCCAGTCCTCGAGCGAGGTGAGGAAATCGGCGATCGCGATGGTGCTCGCGTCGTCGACGTTCACGAGCGAGAGCCGTTGGCCTCGGAGCACCACGAAGTCGCGCGAGAGGAACGCGAGGTACAGCCACTTGGTGAGCTGCGCGCGGAGCCGCGGCGCGAGCGACTTCTTCGGGACGCCGAAGCTGAGCCAGGTGCGGCTGTGGCCGGTGGGCCAGGCGGCTTCGGTCTGTGTCTCCGGGCGAGGGGACACGCCGCAGATGAGCACCGAGCGCGTCCACCCGAGGTCGGCTTCGACGACGCCCACCGTGCCGAAGCAGCTCATGCGCGCGCGCACGTGGTTCTTCGAGAGCGCCTTCATCAAGAGGTCGGACAGGCCACGGCCGGTGATGCGCGTCTCGTATTCCAGCCGCATGCAGTGCGCGTCGTGCGTGATGACGGCGGGCTTGCGCAGCGCGCGGTGATGCACGGCCTCGAGGTGCGGCAGATCGAAGCCGTTGAGCACGAAGTTCGCCCACGGCACGTCGATGTCGACCGGCGCGCTGGTGGTGAAGTGAAAGTCGTCCTGCTCGCGCACCGACGGCAGCGGCGTGGTGACGCCGGCTCGCGTGACGAACACCAGCCCGAAGCGCTCGGCGACCTGCCAGCGGCTGCCTTCATCGCCGACCAGCCGGTGGTGCAGCGCGCAGCGCAGGGCGTTGCCTTCCACGCACGCCTGGCCGAGGTGCGCGCCCATGTGCGGACACCACGCGTCGACCGCGCGCGCCACGCCGTCGGCGCCGCGGAACAAGACGAGCTGGTGCCCGGCAAAGTTGATGGTGCGCGGCTTCGCCGTCACGTCACCCGCGCGCGCCATCGCCGACCAGCCTGCAGGCCAGCGGGGCCACGGCCGCGCGGCGACCGTCGGCTGTGCTGCGAGGAGCCTCACTTGCGGCCCAGTCTCCGGCCGATGAGCAGGCCGATGATCAACGCGAGCACCGCCGCGCCGATGCCGACCTTCTTGATGAGCCCGACCTCGAGGTCGCGGACCGCGTTGTCGAAGACGTTCGCCGAGTAGTGGAACGTGAGGATCTTCCACGTGCCATCGGGGCTGCGGCGGAGCGTCGTCGACCACTGCGCCTTCATGTTGAAGGCCATGCCGTCCTTGAGCTCGTAGTGATCGTCGGTGGTGCCGTACGCGGTGGCGATGACGCCATCGTAGAGGCGCGAGAGCTCCGTCGCCTCGAAGTGCGCCTTCACCGACTTCACGCGGCTGTCGGGCGCCGACAGCATCTTCGAGAAGTAGTCCTTCACGCCTTGATGGCCGGTGACGACGTCGCCGTTCATGGTCGAGAACACCACGCGCTCGTCGAGGTGCTTGAGCAGCCCGTCGAGATCGCGCGCGTTCAGCGCCTTCTCCATCTCGTCGCGCACGGCGCGCAGCTCGTCGTGCAGCTGCGACTCGGTCACCTGCGGGGCCTCGGCGACCGCAGCCGTCGGCAGTTCATCAACACCGCCATCGACCGCCGCGGCGCACAGCATCATCGCGAGAGAGCTCAGGAGCATGGCGCGGCACCATAGCGCCCCACTCGGCGCCCGCGGGTGTGGCGAAAAGGCACGTTGGCGTCACCCAGGCCCGCGAAACCACGCGTTGGCATCGCGCGTGGATTGACCTCGTCGCGTCACAACCAACCACGAGGAGGCGTCATGAAACCCATTCACACCATCGCGCTCGCTGCGATCACCGCCGTCGGCTGCGCGCACCAGGACTCGAAGTCGTTCGAACGGAAGCACGAGGAGCCGCTCAGCGTGGTGCGCATCGAGGCCACGATTCAGCGGCTGTGCGAGGCCGCGCCCGACCGCGTGCCGATGTTCGACTTCAACTCGGCGGCGTTGACCGACGAAGCGCAGAAGCAGCTCGACATGGTGGCCTTCTGCCTCTCCGAAGGCCCGATGAAGGACAAGACGCTGCACATCGTCGGCTACACCGACCCGGCGGGCAGCGAGGCGTACAACTACGAGCTCGGCTACGTGCGCGCGGGCAACGTGGCGAAGTACCTCACGCAGCAGGGCGTGAAGCGCTCGCAGCTGGTGGTGATGACGCGCGGTGAAGAGGGCGCGTCGCCCGACCCCGAGCGCTGGCCGGCCGAGCGCATCGTCGACCTGACGATGCTGGACTGACGTGAGGCGTGGGCGCGGGGCTCTTCGTGAGGCTCGTGCCCGCGTCGCCGCCGTGCTGAAGAAGCGGCATGCGCTACACGATGCGGCAAGACCTCTTCTCGTTCGGCGACGACTACACCATCAAGAACGAGGAGGGCCGCGAGGTCTACAAGGTCGACGGCAAGGCCTTCACGCTGCTGCGCGAGAAGCTGGCGTTCGAAGACATGGCCGGCAAGGAGCTCGCCTTCATCCGCGAGCGGCTCATCTCGCTGACTGACTCGTACGAGATCTTGCGCGACGGGAAGCAGGCGGCCGTCGTGAAGAAGGACCTCATCAACGTGTTCCGCTGCGGCTTCACCGTCGACGTGCCGGGGCCTGACGATCTCGACGCGCAGGGCAACCTGCTGGACCACGAGTACACCTTCAAGCGTGGCAGCCGCGTGGTGGCCACGGTGTCGAAGAAGTGGTTCACGATCCGCGACACGTACGGGGTCGAGGTCGCCGACGGCGAAGACGCTGTGTTGATCCTCGCGTCGGCGGTGGTCATCGACCAGATCTGCCACGGCAAGAAGGTCGAGAAGCCGAAGCCGGCGTGACGCTCAGCGCGTGCCCCAGCGCTCGTCACGCACGGTGACCAGCGCCCACGGGAGGATCCACTGGAGCATGACGACGGAGAACACGGCGTAGAGCACGCCGTACACCCAGCGGAAGCTGCGCTCGAAGCGCAGGTAGTAGGCCGCCGAGAAGACCGCGCCGAGGCCCAGCGCCACCGTCGCGCGGAAGAACGAGGTCATGTTGGTGTCGAACATGCGCGGGAGCTCCATGATGGCGACGGCGGCCAGCACGAAGCGCAGGTTCGACACGAAGAAGGTGATGATGGGCAGCAGGCGGTTGTTCGCGCGGTAGCGCGTGAACATGAACTTCGCGAACGAGAAGCCCTCGACGATGTAGCTGCGGTCCCAGCGCAGGAACATGCGCGAGAGCTGCCGGTAGTTGGTCGGCACCAGCGTGTGGACGATGGCGGTGCGCTGGTAGACCGTGTCGTAGCCCTGCCGCAGCACGATGTTGGTGAGCGCCTGATCTTCGCCGTGGTTCACCGGGCGGCCCAGGAAGCGCTGGTTCTCCCACTCGTCCATGTACGGAAGAATGATGTCCTTGCGGAACGACGAGAGCGCGCCCGGGCAGCAGGCCACGCAGCGGTAGGCGCTCTGCGCGGCGCGGCCGTAGTCGAAGGCCAGCGTGAACTGCACCTCCAACATGCGGCTGATGGGCGTGTCGCGGTTCAGCACCGCCACGCGACCGGCGACGGCGCCGATCTTCGGGTCAGCCAGGAACGGCGCGACCATCTCGTGCACCGTGTTGGGGTTGATCTCCGAGTCAGAGTCGATGGTGAGGACGATGTCACCCGTCGCGGCACGGAAGCCGGCCACCAGCGCCGAGCGCTTGCCGCGGTTGCCGACGAAGCGCACCAGCCGCACGAGGTCGGGGAACTCACGACGCAGGTGCTGCATGTGGAAGAACGTGTCGTCGCGCGAGCCGTCGTCGACGACGATGACCTCGAGCTTGTCCTTCGGGTACGCGCAGGCCGCGACCGAGCGGATAGATCGACCCACCATCGGCCCTTCGTTGAACGCGGGAATGACGACGGTGACCTTCGGCCACACCGCGTCGTCTGGCGCCTTGAAGACGCGGTAGCGCATCCACAACAGCGCCAGCAGCGCGGTGTAGACCGACTGGATGACGGCGATGGCGCCGATGGGGTGCGTCAGCATGCGCATGATGCGCGTGCCGGCGCCGAGGTGCTGCTCGTCGCTCCAGGCGAGCCACACCATCGAGATGACGGCACCGAACAGCGGCGCCGCGCCCGCGATCATCCCTCCGAACTTGCGCAGCCGCAGACTCACGACTTCTTCGCCTCCGAGAGGATCCTCCGCATGACGCCGTCAGGCAGCGAGTATGCCTCGGGTGCGGTGTGATCGCCGTGCGGCTCCAGCAGGCGCGACTCGGCGAGCAGTCGCACCATCACCATCGCGGCCTCTTGTGCGCGGCGCTTGAGCTCCGCGGGCGGCAGGTGCGCGGTGAGGCCCGTCACCGAGAACCGCTCCATGACCTGTGCTTCGACCAGCCCGGCCAGCGCGTCGACGCGCATGCGGCCTTCCTTCGCCAGCGCGCGCAACAGCACGCCGGCCGAGGTGTCAGCCTGGGCGATCTCCGACTCGACCCACACGCGCAGCGGCGAGCCACCGCGCTCTTCACGGCGGATGGCCTCGGTCGCGCCTTCGATGCCGATGCGCATCGCGCCCAGCGCACCCTGGCGCGCGCGGTCAGCGTCGTAGAGCTCCAGCACTGACGTACCGAGGCGGCGCAGCAGCAGCGGCACGCCCTGCGAGGCCTTCACCAGCGCCGCGAGCGCGTCGTCTTCGAAGCGGATGCCCTGACGCGCGCCGAGGCCGCGCATCATCGCGTGGGCGGCGTCGTCATCGAGCGCCGGCACGCAGATCGACGGGAAGGCGCCCATCATCGACTGGCCACCGAGCGTCGACAGCGGCGCCCACAAGAGGGGGTGCAATGCGGCGCACAGCATGACGCTGACGGTGCTGCCGCCGTGTGGCGACGACGGGTCAGCGAGCGCGCTGCGCAGGCGGCCAGTCAACGTCGCCATCACGTCGAGCGCGCGGCCGAGCTTCTCGGGCGGGGCTGACAACAGCTGCTCGACTTCATCGAGCACGAGCAGCATCGACGGCGCGCTGCTGCCGCTGGAGGTCGCGCACGCCGCCGACAGCGCGCGCAGCCACCCGGCGAGCGTGGGCGCGTCGAGGTGCCCGGCGGGGATGGGCGGCACCGACGCCGCCGGGAAGCGGGTGGTGGCCGAGTCGGCGAGGCGCGTCACCAGCGTGCGCAAGATGGCGTCGACGGCCACCGCGGGCGTCTCGCCGAAGGACACTTCGTGGTGGAACCCGGCGAGATCGACGTAGGCCGACGGGCCGGTGGTGCGGCGCGCGACCTCGAGCGCGAGCGACGACTTGCCGAAGCGGCGCAGGCCGGTCACCACGGTCCAGTTGCCGTTGCGGGCCTCCGTCAGCAGGCCGGCGACGAGGCGCTCACGGTTCCAGAACTGGCTGGAGCTGCGCACCGGGCCGCGCACCTCGAACGGGTTGCCGCGCAGCGTGGTGGCCTCGACGAGATCGAGCAGGTCTTCATCGCGCGTGGCCCACGCGAGGCGCGAGAGCGGCAGCGGCAGCACCTGCACCGCGCGCGTACCGCCGCGGGCGGCCCAGTCGAGCGTGGCGCGCACTGCGCCGAGATCGGGCGAGGCGGTGTCGGGGTGCAGCAGGAACACCACCTTCGCGTCTTCGGCCTGCGCGAGCGCGGCCGCGTGGTTGACGTCGGCCTCACGCAGCGACGTCGCGCCGGGCGCGAGCACCGCCACCGCGTCGCTGCCCCAGCGTTCCCACGACGTCGTCTTGGGCAGCTCGAGCGACAACATGTCGTGACGCGCAGGGAAGAGGTAGCGCCAGCCGTCGGGCGTGGCCTTGAGGCCGAGCGCGTCGAGGCTCTCGCGAATGGTCTGCATCGGCGCGCCGTAGGTCTTCTGGGCGCGGCGCAACCGACGCAGCCAGACGGCGACGACGATCAACACCACGACGCCGACGGCCACGGCGATCGACAGGTGCTTGTGCTTCTTCCACGAGTCCTCGAGGTCGCTGTTGATGTCGCAGTCGTAGCGCGTGCCCGGCGCCTGCTCGCGGCACGCGTCGCAGCGGGCCTTGCTCAGCCCCAGTGCTTCGCACGCGGGCTCCTGGCTCAGCGTGTAGCGGGCCCACGCGGTGAACGGCTCGGCGGCCTCGAAGCGCGCCTTCTCAAGCGGCCGCGTGCCGGTGACGTCGAGGCGCCACGGCGACGCGCTGACGGGCTCGCCGAGGTCCTGCGCGACGGAAGAGAGCAGCAGCAGCGACTGCTCGAAGCGGGTGTTGGTGCCCTGGCGCTCGTCACACGCGGTGCGTAGCGCGGCGATGGGGGAGGGCGGCGCCTCGGCGTCGGCGCGGATCTGTTCGGCCGGCGTCTCGGGGATGAGCACCGTCGCGCCGCTCCACATCAGCGTCGCCACGCGCTGACAGGTCTGCCACTGCGGCGCGGCTTCCGGCGTGCTGGCCTGGTGCGACCACGTGGTGATGGCGGCGAAGTTGTCGGGGTGATCGATCGAGCAGCCGTGACTCTCGAGGCGCTGCATGGCGCGCACCGCGCGACCGCAGCGATCGACGCCGTCGCCTTCACGCACGAACTTCGCGAAGTCATCGACCAACGGCAGCGTGCGTGCGTCGAGCGCTCCGGGCTGCGGCAGGCGCGCCGCGGCCCACACGCGGTACGAGGCGTCGCCTTCTCGATCGGCGAGGTAGCAGTGGAAGAGCTTCGAGCGCGCGGCGGCCGACAGCTCCGCCAGCGTCGCCTGACCCTTCTCATTGCGGCTCACCGGGAAGTCCTGCAGCCACGCGCGCACCGTGTCGGCGCTCACGGCGTTGCAGGGCGTCGACCACATCTCGTCGATGCGGCGGCGAATGATGAGCGGGCCCGTGTTGTCGAGCAGCTCGACGAGCTGCCGCGCGCGGCCACACTCGCGCGACTGCGGCCGGTTCTCACAGTCGGCGATCTGCAGGTACGAGACGGTCAGCTTGAGCGCCGCAGAGAGCGGAGGGCCGGCGGGGCCCGCGGGCTCAGGGTGCTCGCCGTTGGCTTCGGTGATGAACGTCTCAGGCAGCGGGCCGCGCGAGTCGAAGAACGCGTCGATGGCCGGCGTGCCCTGGGCTTTGAGCTTCGCCCACGTGTTGGGCGCGGTGAGCTTGAACGCCGAGATGAGCAAGCGGCGGTTCCACAACGGCGTGCCGGTGCGCGTGCCGAGGATGCGCGCGAGGTGCCGTTCAGCGTCGGTGGGGCCGCCGGCGCGAGGCAGCGCGTCGGAGCTGCCGGTGGCGTACTCGTCGAGCTGTGCCAGCGTGCGCGACACCGCGAACCAACCGTTGAGCAGCGTCTGCAGCTGTTCCTGCGTGCTCGCGGGGATGCACGCACCGACGCCGCGCACGGTGCCTTGCAGCATCGACGCCGCGAGCACGGCGGCTTCCTGACACTGCTGCTCTTTCTGCGCGACGCACGCCTGCACGCTCGCCTGCGTCGATTCGAGCTTGTCGCCGGTCTCGCTCAGCTCGGCCTGGCAGCGTTCTCTCGCGGCGCCGGCGTTGCGCGCGGTCTCGTTGCAGGTCGCGAGCGCGCGCTGCGTGGTGGCGAGGCGCTGCTCGACCTCGAAACACGAGACGCCTCCGTCAGTGGCGGCCGCCGCAGACGCGGCAGAGACGAGCAGGGCGAAGAGAGCGGCCTTCATCACGGCGAGTTGCAGAGAAATGCCCTTCAGCGGGCTCGTAGGGAAGCGTGAAATCGCTCACCCGGCGTAGTGACCCGTCGGTATCGCGGCCACTGATTGTTGTCGTACAGCGAGGGTTGAATTCGACGCGTCGTGCGGTAGTCACGATCCGGTGTCAGTTGAAACTCCGATGCGCCGAGGCCTCGCCTCCGGTCTGACCGCGCTGGTGCTCTGGTACATCGCCGCGCTCCCCTCGCGATTGGTGGCCGTGCTCAAGGGCTGGGGCCCGATGAGCTCGCGGCTGCAGAAGCTCGTGGTCGGCGCGCTGCTGGACTTGTCAGCGGTCGTCGTGCCGATGGCGGTCGTGACCTCACTCGTCCTGCTGCTGTTGCCGTGGGCCATCAAGCGGCTGCGCACCGCGCGCTTCCAGTGGCGGGGCGCGCTCTGGGCTGCGTTGCCGCTGGGCTTCGTGCTGTGGGTCATCACCATCACCGCGCAAGAAGTGAAGTCCGAGCGCGGCTCGTTCCCCACGATGTTCGATCTCCTCGAAGGCGGGACCAATGCTTCCTTCGTGGAGGGCTCGGTGGGCTTCCTCCGCTACGAGCGCTTCTGGTTGCCTGCGCTCATCGGCGCCGTGCTGGTCGGCGTGGTGCTGTGGTTCGCGCTGCGCCGTGTGGTCGGCGGTGATGCGGGCGACTGGAAGCGCTGGGCGGTGGGCGTCACCACCGGGCTCATCGGCGGCGGCGCGTTGTTGGGCGCGGTGATGACGCTGCTGACGATGATGGCCAACGAGTTCAGCGCGCCGTACCTCGGCGACCCGATGACGGGCCTCGTCGAGAGCACCGTCGACATGGTGCGACACAAGGGCCCTGCGACGCCGCGCGAGCTGGTGATGGACGCCGAGTTTCCCCCGGGGACTGGCGACGTCGGCGCGGCGCGGTTGGGGTGGCCCGCAGCGCAGACGGGCGGCCCACACCCGCACCGCCGGCCACTCGACTGGAAGACGGAGCCTGCGACCGGCGACGCGCGGGGACGCAAGCTGCTCGACGCGTTCGCCCGGGTCTCGCGTGCGCTGTTCTCGCCGGAAGATCCCAACGTGGCCGTCTTCCACGTCTCGCTCGAGGGCTACCGCGCCGACGATCTGCACGCGCTGAACGCCGACGCGCCGGCGGCTCTCGCGCCGTTCACCAACGCGCTCTACGCAAAGGAACGCGGTGTGCTCGCGGGACGACGCGTCTTCCAGGGTGGCGTGCGCACCGCGCACTGCCTCGGCGCGATGACCTGCGGCCTCGGCACGCTGCCGTACAACCTGAGCTTCATCCGCGATCTCGCGCCGTTCCCGGTTCGATGCACCTCAGACGTCCTGGTCGACGCGGGCTTCGCGCACTCCTTCTTCTATGGGTCCGACGCGAAGTTCGACGACATGGACCACTTCTTCCGCGCGCACGGCTACGCGACGCTGGTCACGCAGGCCGAGCTGCCGACGACGTTGCCCAAGGGCACGTGGGACGGCATCACCGACTTCGCGATCGTCGACGAAGCCGTCAAGCGCGTGGCCGAGCAGGTCAAGACGGCGCCGCAATTCTCTCTGGTGATGTCGCTCTCGAACCACTCGCCGTTCACCACGCCCGCCGACATGCCCGAGCTGGTGAAGGCCCGCGTGAAGCAGTCGCTTGACGGGACGCCCAACCGCGCTGACGCCGATGATCGCCTGCGACTGTTGACGTTCTCGTACACCGACGCCGCCGTGGAGCGGCTCTTCGCGGGGCTCGAGACCAGCGGCGTCGCGGAGCGCTCGGTGGTGTTGTTGATGGCCGATCACTCCACCGGGCACGCGTACGTCTGGGCCAAAGGTGAAGGCGAGACCGACGCGGCGAAGGCGAAGATCCCCTTCCTGTTGGTGGTGCCCGACGCGTTCCGCGCGCGGGTGAAAGACCCGGCGGAGCTGGACGCAGCGTTGACGGCGGCGCAGGCGCTGATGGACGAAGCGCCGCTCTCACAGAACGATTTTCCGGCGTTGGTCATGGCGTTGCTGAGCGCGCACCCGGGCGTGACGGCGCTGCCTGAAGACAAGCGCTGGCACACGTTGGGTGGCCAGGTGACGTCGCCGTACTTCAAGCCGGGTGGTGACGCGGCGTCGTACGTCATGGGCATCAACGGCATCAGCGAGCTGTTCGCGCTCGACCGCGAAGGGCAGCGCGTCGGCGGCTACGAAGACTCGGTGTTCCTGAAGACGCGCGCTGATCGCTACCGGGTGACGCCGAGGCTCATCCCCGTCACCGCGACGCTGGTTGAGACGATGCAATCCACCCGGCGATGAAGCCGGCGTCGCCCCACGCGCTGAACTCGTCGTACGCCCCCACGCGCTGCCGGCGCACCCAGACCTCTTTGGTGGGGAGCCAGCTGCGCACCGCGCGACCGTTCAGCTCGACGCCCGTCTCGGTGAACGAGTAGCCGTTCCATTCGGCCGGGAGCTTCAGCCGGGCGCTGTCGAACGCTGTCGACTGCTGCACGACGTGGCCCTCGTCATGCTCGTAGCGCTCGACCCAGAACACCTCGTCCGTGCGGGCGAACGACGAGAGCCAGTCGGCTTCGATCTCCGTGGGGCTCTGCGAGACGTAGGTCGAGATGACGCGTAGCTTGGCCTCGGCGTCGATGCGGAGCCGCTCGGTCGGGGCGTAGCCGCCCTTCGGCGGAGGCAGCGGCGGCATCGGCGTCGTCGGCGTGAACATCGTGTGGCAGTCCGACGGCCAACAGCGGCCTGCGTGGACGACGCCGCGCAAGACGCGCTCGGGCAAGGGCGTACCGAGGTCGAGCTCGTCGAGCGCGCGACGGAAGAAGATGTAGGTGGCGGCGTGATCGGCGTGATCGTCGATGGCGTGCGGCAGCACGACGGTGCGCGGCCGAAGCCGCTCGAGCAGGGCGACGAGATCCGACGTGAGGGCCTCGGCCGTCCACTCGCCGGGCGCGCCGGTGCGCGCGGTGTGCTCGTCAACGCGGCCTTCCGAGCGGTCGGCGTAGGTGCCGGTGCGCGCCACGCACTCGCCCGTCGCGTCGCGGTGCTCCAGCGGGTCGAGCGGCTGCTTGCCCAGCCGCGCCAGCGCGCCGTCGGGGTAGCCGAGGAAGTGCACGTCGGTGACGCCCAGCTGCGCGAGCGCGCGCACGCTCTCGGCTTCGCGGAGGTAGCCGTCGCGCTCACAGGTGAAGTCGCCGTTGGTGACGATGATGACCGACACCGACCGACCTTCGGCGCGCGCCTTCGCCATGGCGCCGGCGGCCAGGAGCGCCTCGTCGTCGGGGTGCGGTGCGATGACCACGAGCTCGCGACGCCAGGCGCAACCGGTCAGGAACATCAGGACCAACACGATGCGATGGACTGTCTGCACGGCTTGGTCTTTCTATAGAAGCACCGCCTGCCCCGTGGCTACCTCCGACGCAGAACAGACGCTGACCACGCCCGAGACGATCATCGTTGACGGGGCCAACGGGGTGACGCGCGCCCCGCGCACCCACTTCCCGTTCGCGGGGTGGGAGCTCGGCGTGGCGCTGGTCGCCGTCGCGTTGGCGTTCGCGCTGCGCCGCCGTCGCGCCGCGGTGCCGTTGCTCCTGGTGCTCGCGGCGTTGCCGGGCTTCACGCACGTCTTCTTCCTGCGCGCTGACGCGCCGACCAACCGCGACGAGCTGTCGGAGCAGGTCTCGTCGTCGATGGCCGAGTTCGCGCGCTTCGTGCCGTGGCCGTCGATGCCGGTGACCGTGGTGCATGAAGACGACGACGTGCTCTTCCCGCTGCTGCGCTACGCCCGCCCGACGCGGCCGGTGGCGCCGGGGGCCACCCCGCTCGAGGTTCGCGGGGCGTCGCTGCGCGTGCAGTGCAGCACGCTGCCCGGGCGCATCATCTGCGGGGCGCGGCGATGATCGCGCTGCTCGGGTTCCTGGTGCTGCACGCGGTCGGCTCGCTGCTGCGCATGGGGTTGACGCGCATCTCGTGGCGGCAGGCGGTCGCGCGGCCATCGTCGGTGTGGTTCGCCATCGTCGCGGCGTACTGCGTGGCGCTCGACCTGCCTGGGCTCGTGCTGGCGGTGGTGCTGCTGGCCATCTCGCGTGCCGGCCTCGTGCCGCTGCCTGACCCACAGCCGCTGCGCCGCGGCGAGGTCATCGGTTTCCTCGTGTTGACCGCGTTGGTCCTGGCGCGCCCGTGGGTGCCTACGCAGTGGGACGAGTTCGTGTGGATCGCCAAGGCGCGGCTCGAGTCGGTCGGCTTCGGCTTTGGCGTCGAGGCCGCGTTGGACCCCTCGCAGCACGTCTTGCCGGCCGGGTACCCACCGCTGTGGCCGTCGGCCATGGGGTGGCTGTCGCTGCACGTCGACGATGTCTCCGCCGACGTGCTGTCGGGCAGCTTGATGATGTTGGTGTGTGTCGCCACGTTGATCGAAGTGTGGCGTGAAGAGCGCATCTCGCTCATCGGGCTCGGCGTGGTGTTCGCGTCACCGCTCGTCT
>CAYWON010000021.1:48869-60286 GCA_964459885.1 uncultured Archangium sp. | reverse complement strand
CCGACTTCGACGATCTCGCCGCGGCGCTGCCCGAATTGGGGCCGGGGCGGGTGTCGGCGGCGCTCGTTGAACTCGAGGTTCACGGGGCCGTGCAACACGTCGGCACCCGGTGTTACGAAAAGCGGTGACAATCTCGGGAGTTGACGACCTACAGACCGCAAACTAAACATCCCGCGGTCTTCGACTGTCTGGCTGAAAGGAAAGCCGAAAAACAATGTCCGCTCACAGCCTGCTCCAGCACACCCTCGACACCGTGCTGGCTGCGGATGCACCGAAGGAAAGCCTCAAAGACATCGTCGTCGGGTTCTTCCACGACGGCGGCGTCTTCCTCTACATCAACATCTTCTGGTTGGCGGCGGCGGTGGCCGTGGCGATCGAGCGCATCGTGACGCTCTTCTTCCGCTACAACCTGAACGCTGGCCCCTTCATGGAGCAGATCACCAAGCTGGTGATGGCCGGGAACCCCGACCGCGCCGTGAAGCTCTGTGGTGCCGCGCCCAACTCGCCGCTGGCGAAGGTGGTGCGTGCCGGCCTGACCCGCGCGAACCGCGGTGAGATCGAGGTCGCCAAGGCCCTTGAGGAGTCGATCCTCGAGAACGTGCCGCACATCGGCGCGCGCATTCCCTGGCTCTGGTCGCTCGCCAACATCGCGACCCTCGTCGGCCTCGTCGGCACCGTGTTCGGTCTGATCGGTACGTTCCGCTCGCTCGGCAACGTGCCTGCCGATCAGAAGCAGGCGCTGCTCTCGAAGGGCATCTCCGAAGCCATGTACAACACGTTCTTCGGCCTCACGATCGCCGTGATCTGCATCATCGCCCACCTGTTCTTGACCGCGTACTCGAAGAAGATGATCGAGACGATCGAGCTCCAGGCGATGAAGCTGGAGAACCTCCTGGGCCGCCGCGCCGCCGGCGAGACCAGCGCGATGGACTTCGAGAAGGCCTCGTAAGGAACCTGCCGCACCCACGCGTTGTCGGGTGACCAAGAGCCATGGCGTTCTACTTCTCAAGACGGAAGATCAAGCCGAAGGAAGAAGAGGAGTCGGGCGAGCTCAACATCGTCCCGTACCTCGACATCCTCATGAACTTGATCATCTTCATGCTGCTCTCGATGGCGGGTCTCGCCACGTTCGGCATGTTGAACGTCAACGCGCCCAACTACGGCGGGCCGTCGGCTGGCGGGCCGTCTGAGAACGACAAGCCCGCTTTGACGCTGACGGTGGCCGTGGCCAAGAGCGGCTTCTTCATCGCGGCGACCGGTGGCGTGCTGCCCGGTCAGGCAGAAGGCTCCGGCGTGCCTGGCGAAGGCGCGCCCACGATCCCCAAGAAGGCCGACGGCTCGTACGACTACGACGCGCTGACCGCCAAGATGATGGAGATCAAGGCGTCGTTCCCGCAGGAATCGAAGGTCATCGTCGCCGCTGAAGCCGACACTGACTACGACTCGCTCGTGCAGACGCTCGACGCGACGCGCGAGACGAAGGACCGCAAGCTGCTCTTCCCCGACGTCACGCTGGCGAGCTTCTAGATCATGGCGCCTCCGAACCAGGCCGCTTCGGCGGTTGAGCTCACCGACGACGACCGCAACCGCATGCGGTTCCGCAAGGCCGTGGCGCGCAAGAAGCGCCGCGATCGCGAAGCGGAAGGTGAGATCAAGGAACTCAACATCACCGCGATGATGGACCTGATGACCATCATCCTCGTGTTCCTCATCAAGTCGTTCTCGGCGTCGAGCATCACGGTGACGGCGTCGGAAGACGTGCGCCCGCCGATGTCGACGACGCGGCTGACCCCGAAAGACACCGTCGCCATCACCGTCACGCCCAACTCGATCATCGTGGGCGAGAAGACGCGCGCGAAGCTGAATCAGGGCGTGGTCGACGCTGGCGAGATGCAGGGCAAGCTGATCCTCCCGCTCGACGCCGCGCTGAAGAAGGAAGTCGAGAAGCTCAAGTACATCGCCGAGCGCAACCCGAGCGCCCCGTTCAACCGGGAGGTCTCGATCATCGGCGACAAGCGCATCTCGTACGACTTGCTCTCGTCGGTGCTGTATACGGCGGGCCAGAACGAGCTCGAGAACTTCCGGTTCATCGTGCTCCAGAGCAACCCGGACTGAAGGCGGCTGAGGTCGTCCTCGCCAGCGGGTGAGGACCTTCAGCATGACTTCACGCAACCCCATCACCGTCGTCGGAGCCGGCCTCGCTGGCTCGGAGTGCGCGTGGCAGTTGGCCCGGCTGGGTCACGACGTCGTGCTGCGCGAGCAGAAGCCCGAGAAGCGCTCGCCAGCGCACCAGAGCCCCGGCTTCGCCGAGCTGGTCTGCAGCAACTCGATGCGCAGCGACAACCCCGAGAGCGCCATCGGCCTGCTGCACGCCGAACTGCGTCGCGTGGGCTCGTTGGTGCTCTCGTCGGCCGATCTGCACCGCGTGCCCGCCGGCGACGCGCTGGCCGTGGAGCGCATCGGCTTCTCGGGTGAGATCGAAGGGCGGCTGCGTCAGCACCCGCGCATCACCGTCGAGAACGGAGAGGTCAGCAGCGTGCCCGACGGCACCGTCGTGTTTGCCACCGGCCCGCTCACGAGCCAGGCGCTCACCGACGCGCTCGCGCCGCACGTCGGCGAGAAGCTCTATTTCTACGACGCCATCGCGCCCATCGTGGCGGCCGACTCGATCGACCTGTCCATCGCCTTCCGACAGTCGCGCTACGGCAAGGGCGGCGGTGACGACTACCTGAACCTGCCGCTGAACAAGGAAGAGTACCTGCGCTTCGTCAACGAGCTGCGCGCCGGCGTGAAAGTGAAGCCGCACGAGTTCGAAGAACCGAAGTACTTCGAAGGGTGTCTGCCGATCGAAGTGATGGCGGAACGTGGCGACGACGTGCTGGCCTTCGGGCCGATGAAGCCGGTGGGCCTGATGGACCCACGGACCAACCAGCGCCCGTACGCGGTGGTGCAGCTGCGCATGGAAGATCGTGGCGGCACCGCGTGGAACCTCGTCGGCTTCCAGACGCGCCTCACCTGGCCCGAGCAGAAGCGCATCTTCGGCCTCATCCCCGGGTTGGCGCAGGCCGAGTGGGTGCGCATGGGGCAGATCCACCGCAACACGTTCCTCGACGGCCCACGGCTGTTGTCGCCCGACCTCTCGCTGAAGAACGAGTCGCGCATCTTCTTTGCCGGGCAGATCACCGGCGTCGAGGGCTACGTTGAATCGACGGCGTGCGGGTACCTGACGGCGCTCGCCGTGCACGCGCGGCTCACGGGCACGGCGTTCAACCCGCCGCCCGCGACCACCGCGCTCGGCGCCATCTACCGGCACGTCACCGGCGACGCGCACCCCGAGGGCTACCGGTACCAGCCCACCAACGTGGTGTTCGCGCTGTTCCCGCCGATCGAAGGCCGCTTCAAGAAGGCCGAGAAGCGTGTGCAGTACGCGCAGCGCGCGGTGCGTGACTTCGACGGGTGGGCGCCCACTGCGCCGCACGACGTCGCGCCGATGCAAACGGCCGCCCCCGAGCGGGTGGTGGCATGAGGACCTCGCACATGAACCGATTCTCTTTCGTCGCGCTCACCGCGCTCGCGCTGGTGGGCTGCAAAGAAAAGAAGAACGCCAACGGCGAGTCACAGAGCGTCATCGCCCGCGTGAAGCAGGAAAAGAAGGCCGCGCGCGCGCCGGTGCTGGGCTCGCGCGTGCTGGAAGGCGACGCGCAGGACCTCCGCGCTGCGCCCGATGGCAAGGTCGTCACCGTGTTGCTCGACGCGCAGAAGCCCACCATTCAGGGCGTGCCGCCGCCGATGCGGCTGGGCACGTTGTGGGCGGTGTCGACGACGGGTGGCGGCGCGCAGAAGCTGGCCAACGGCGTCACCAACATGCCCGGCGGGTGGATGTTCTCGCCCGACTCACGGTGGATCCTCTTCTCGGGCGCGTGGGACCCCACGAAGCAGGAAGGCGAGCTCTACGTGCAGGACGCCACGAAGCTCGACAGCGAGCGGCAGCGCCTGGCGCCTGGCGTCACCTACTTCGTGCCAAGCGATGACGGCGCGATGGTGGCGTACGTGCAGGGCGGGGTGCTGCACGCGGGCAAGCTGCCTGCGGGGCCGTTCCCTCAGCTGGCTGGTGACGTCTCGACGGCGGAGTTCTCGGCAGACGGCCGCTACCTCTATTTCAAGCGCCGGTTCGCCGCTGCGGGCGGCCTGTACCAGGTCGACCTGTCGGCCGCGCGGCCCGAGCCCGTGCGCATTCTCGATCAGGTCACCGAGTACACGGTGCTGCGCTCGGGCAAGCACGTGGTGGTCAACGCGCGCGCCACGCCGGCCGACTCGACGCTCGAGCTGCACGTGTTCGACGTGGCCACGCTCAAGGGCCGCAAGCTGAGCGACGACGCGCAGCGCTACCGCATCTCGCGTGACGGCCAGTTCATCGCGTGGCGCGACAGCAGCGGCGGGCCGGACCGCGGGTTGCTCAAGCTGGCGCCGACCGCCGGCGGCGAGGCGCGTGAGTTGGGCAAGGCGGTCAACGACTTCGACTTCTCGCCCGACGGGAAGCGCTTCGTGTTCCGCGACAACTACCGCGAGCTGGCGTTGGGTGGCCGCGACGCGACGCGCGAAGACACCAAGTTGGTCGAGCGCGTGGGCGAGCTGACGCTCATCGAGATGCCGGACGGCGCGCCGAAGCTGCTGGCGCGGCAGTCGCCCAACTTCCTGTTCGCCCCCAACAGCTCGGCGCTGGCGTACACGGCGCGCATCGACCGCCCGGAGGTCACGCGGCGGCTGTTCCTGCTGCCGGCGGGCGCGACGGAGTCGGTGACGCTCAAGGACTGGCTCTACGAGTACCAGTTCGCCCAGACCGGCGACGTCCTCTACTTCCGCAGCGACTGTCTGCGTGAAGGCCGCGCGTGCGACCTCAACTCGATCTCCGCGACGCCCGCGGCCAACGAGAAGCCGAAGAAGCACGTCGAGGCGACCTACAGCTTCCGCCTGAGCCCCGACGGCAAGCGCGCGCTGGTGGCGTTGGCGCACCTCACTGACCTCACCTACGACATCGCGGTGCGCACGTTCGAGACGGGCGACCAGAAGATCGTCGACCAGTTCGTCGAGTGGCCGGCGATTCTGTTGCCCACCGGCGGCGTTGCCTACCTGGTCGACGAGAAGAACCGCCCGGGCGTGTACGTCGCGAACTCGCTCTGAGCTCGTGGCCACCTCAGCCGGGTCGCGGCACCTGCGGTGCGTGCTGTGGCGCCAACTCGATCAGGAGACGCATTCCGATCGCCGCGTTGGGTGACCCTGCGCCGATCTTTGCGATGACGACCTGTCCGGCGACGACCTCGACGACTTCGAGGGACCCTTCAGCGGCCGTCCCTCGACGGCGACGGAGCTCGATCGCGCTGAGCGGGAAGTGGCCGTGGCGGCTCTCGACACCGTGGCGCCGCAGCGTCAGCTCGCCCCAACGCACGCCGCGCTCCAACTTCCCGCGGAGGTAGCCCGTCAGCCTCGGAACGAGCAGCGCATTGAGCCTCGGCAGATCGCGCTCAGCCCCCCAGGCAGGTGTCACGACGACGCGGATGGTTCTTCCACCGCCCGAGCAGTGCATCGCCCACATGGCGCGCCGACCAGTTTCGTGCAGCACTTCGACGTACTCGTACACGTCGATCTCGTCGAAGCGCAACGCGGTGATGCGCCAGAGCCTGCGTTGCACCACCCCATCACGGAAGAAGTCCCATCGGGTCGTCGCGATCGCCATGGCACCGAGGATGAATCCGACGCTCAGGACGGACAGGAGCACGCCAACGGGGCCTTCGAACTGCGTGGTGCTCTTGAAGCTCCGGAACGCGCCGAACCCGCACGCGACTGCAAAGCCCAGACTCGCGAGAGACAGCAGCGGCGTCTGTCGTTTGGTGAAGAGTCGCTGTCCGAGTGATTCCATCGCCGCCCCTCGCACGAGTTGAACGCCGTTGCAGTCTCGCACGAGTGGCGCCGATGAGGGCACGTTGGCGGCCGGCGACTCGCGCGCGGCGCGCCGACAGCTATGGTCGTGTTCGTGAGCAGCCACGTCGACGATTTCTTGCGGCACCTGGAGATCTCCCGGGCTTCGTCGCCGCACACCATCACCGCGTACCGGAAAGACCTGAAGGCGTTCTGCGCGTACCTCGCGCCGCAGAACGTGGCGCTCGAGAAGGTCACACACCTCCACATTCGCGGCTTTCTGGGTGTGGAGTCGGTGAAGCTGGCCGCGACGTCGCGGGCGCGCCGTCTGGCCGCCATCAAGTCGTTCTACAAGTTCCTCACGCGCCGGAAGGTGATCGAGGTCAGCCCCGCGCGTCGCGTGAAGACGCCCAAGTTGCCGCAGCGGTTGCCGCGCGCGGTGCCTGTCGACGAGACGTTCGCCATCATGGAAGCGCCCGACGACGAGCGGCTGCTGGGCGTGCGCGACGCCGCGATGCTCGAGGTGCTCTACGCGGGTGGCCTGCGCGTGAGCGAGCTCTGCGGCCTCGACATCGACGACGTCGATTTCCGCGCGAAGACGGTGCGGGTGCTCGGCAAGGGCAACAAGGAGCGCATCTGCCCGATTCACGACGGTGCGTTGGGCGCCGTGCGCGAGTGGATGGACCGCCGCGCTGAGGTGCTGGCCAAGCCGGCGAAGAAGCAGGACCCGTCAGCGCTCTTCCTGAACTTCCGCGGCGGCCGCCTCACTGCGCGCTCGGTCGACCGGCACCTCGTCAACTACGTCAAGCAGCTCGGCATTCAGCGCAAGGTGACGCCGCACTCGCTGCGCCACTCGTTCGCCACACACCTGCTGGCGGGCGGAGCCGACATTCGCAGCATTCAGGAACTCCTCGGCCACGCCAGCCTCTCGACGACGCAGCGGTATACGGCGGTGTCGTTCGAGCAGCTGCAGAGCGTGTACGACCAATCGCACCCCAGAGCGTGACGCCGTGAGCAAGAAGCCCCAGCCCTTCAACAACCCGTTCGGTGCCATCAAGCTCAAGCAACAGGAGCCGCCGAAGAAGGCCGCGCCGCCGGCTCCGCCCAAGCCCGTGAAGGCCGCGAAACAGGAAGCGCCGCTCGACGCGGAGTCGCGGCTCTTCCTCGAATCGGTCGGCGCTGTCGACAAGGTGAAAGAGACGAAGACGCGCGTGGGCCCGCCTGCGCCGCCGTCCGCCGACCAGGTGCGCATTCCCGCAGAGGAAGCCGAGAGCCTCGCCGCGTTGGCCGAGCTGGTGTCGGCGACCGGCGAATTCGACGTCGCCGACTCTGACGAGTTCATCGAGGGCGCCGTGCAGGGCTTCGACGAGCGGGTGATGCGCAAACTGCGCACTGGCGATTTCTCGACGCAGGCGCAGCTCGATCTCCACAGCATGACGCGTGACGAAGCGAGAGACGCGCTGGAAGCGTTCATCCCGCGCGCGCGAACGGCAGGCCATCGGTGCGTGTTGATCGTCACCGGCCGTGGCCTCCACTCGAAGGATCAGGTGCCGGTGATCAAGCTGGGCGTGCAGCAGTGGCTGACGCGCGGCCGACTGGCGAAGTCGGTGCTCGCGTTCTGCTCGGCCCGACCGAAAGACGGCGGCGCCGGCGCCGTCTACGTGCTGTTGCGTCGGTGACCTTCCCGCGAACGGGGAGCGTCGACGCGTCGATGGGAACACGACGCTGAGGCTTCGTGGTTAGAAGGCCGCCATGACGACGATTCTCTGCGTGCGCCGGGACGGCAAGGTGGTGCTCGGCGGCGACGGCCAGGTCACCCTCGACAAGGTGGTGATGAAGGGCAACGCGCGCAAGGTGCGCCGGCTCGCCGACGGCTCGGTCATCGCTGGCTTCGCCGGTGGCACCGCTGACGCGTTCACGCTCTTCGAGCGCTTCGACGCGAAGCTCAAGGAACACCAGAAGAACCTCGCGCGCGCGGCGGTGGAGTTGGGGAAGGACTGGCGCACCGATCGTTTCTTGCGTCGGCTCGAGGCGCTGCTGGTGGTGGCCGACAAAGAGAAGACCTTCATCCTCTCGGGCGCGGGTGACGTGGTGGAGCCAGACTACGGGATCGCGGCGGTGGGCAGCGGCGGCTCGTACGCGCTGGCCTCGGCTCGCGCGCTCTTGCTGCACTCGTCGCTCGACGCGAAGCAGATCGTCGAGCAGTCGCTGAAGATCGCCGCCGACATCTGCATCTACACGAACCAGAACCTGACCTTCGAGGAGCTGTCGTGAAGTCGTCCCTCACTCCGCGGGAGATCGTCGGCGAGCTCGATCGCTACATCGTCGGGCAGAACGCAGCCAAGCGCGCCGTGGCCATCGCGCTGCGCAACCGCTGGCGTCGTCAACACGCGCCACCGGAGCTGCGTGACGACATCACGCCCAAGAACATCATCCTCATCGGGCCCACCGGTGTCGGGAAGACCGAGATCGCGCGCCGCCTCGCGAAGCTGGCGCAGGCGCCGTTCGTGAAGGTCGAGGCGTCGAAGTTCACCGAGGTCGGCTACGTCGGCCGCGACGTCGAGTCGATGGTGCGCGACCTCGTGGAGGCCGCCATCGCGTTGGTGCGTGACGAGGAACTCGCCCGCGTGAAGGGCCGCGCCATCGAGCACGCGGAAGATCGGCTGTGGGAGCTGCTGAAGGGCGGCAATGGTCGCAACTCGCCGCGGCTCAACGAAGGTGATCGCGAGAAGCTCCGCGCCCAGCTGCGCGCCGGTACGCTCGACGACACCCACGTCGAGGTCGACGTGCAGGACAGCAACCTGATGTTCATGAAGAACTTCAGCGGCCAGGGCATGGAAGAGATCGGCGTCAACCTGCAGGACCTCTTCAAGAACATGCCCGGCGCCGGCAGCCGCACGCGCAAGCACAAGGTCGCCGCGCCCGACGCGCTCAAGCTGCTCGAGCAAGAAGAGGCCGGGAAGCTCATCGACGAAGATCGCGTCAACCGCGAGGCGCTCAAGCGGGCGCAGGACGACGGCATCATCTTCCTCGACGAGATCGACAAGATCGCCAGCCGCGAAGGGAAGGGCGGCGGTGGCCCCGAGGTGTCGCGCGAAGGCGTGCAGCGCGATCTGCTGCCCATCGTGGAAGGCAGCACCATCAACACCAAGTACGGCCAGGTGAAGACCGATCACGTGCTCTTCATTGCGGCCGGCGCGTTCCACGTCAGCAAGCCGTCAGATCTCATCCCCGAGCTGCAGGGCCGCTTTCCCATTCGCGTGGAGCTCGAGGCGCTCACCAACGAAGACCTGGTGAAGATCCTCAAGGAACCGAAGAGCTCGCTCATCAAGCAGTACGCGGCGCTGCTGGCGACGGAAGGCGTCACCCTGACCTTCACCGACGACGCGCTCGTGGAGATCGCCCGGCTCGCGGCGCAGGTGAACGAGCGCAGTCAGAACATCGGCGCCCGGCGGCTCCACACCCTGCTGGAGCGGCTGCTCGATGAAGTTGCCTTCAACGCCTCGGAGCTGGGTCAGGCCGAGTACCGCGTCGACGCGGCGGTCGTGAAACAGAAGCTCCACGACCTCGTGCAAGACGAAGATCTCTCGCGGTACATCCTCTAAGAGAGCGCCATGAGCCATACCGACGACGTCATCTCGCAGGCCAGAGAAGTCCTGCTGCAGAACTACAAGCAGCAGCCGATCGTGCTTACGCGCGGTGAAGGCAGCTACGTGTGGGACGCCGAAGGCCGTCGTTACCTCGATCTCATCGCCGGCATCGCGACCTGCGCGCTCGGTCACTGCAACCCGACCGTCGTCGCCGCCGCCAAGAAGCAGCTCGACACGCTCTGGCACGCGTCGAACGTCTTCTACACAGAGCCGCAGATCCAGCTCGCGGCGCGGCTCACGAAGGCGAGCGGGTTGCCGGGCGCGCGCGCGTTCTTCTGCAACTCCGGCGCGGAGGCCAACGAGGCGCTCATCAAGCTCGCCCGTCGCTACCAGCACGAAGTGAAGGGCAACAAGGAGCGCAGCGACCTCATCACCTTCGAAGGCGGCTTCCACGGCCGCACGCTGGCGACGGTCACGGCGACCGCGCAGCCGAAGTACCAGGCGGGCTTCGAGCCGTTGCCGCAGGGCTTCCGCTACGCGCAGCTGGGCGATCTCGAGGGCGTGAAGAAGCTCGTGGGGCCCACCACCGCCGGCATCCTCGTCGAGCCGATCCAGGGCGAGGGCGGCGTGCGTCCGGCGCCGGCGGGGTTCCTCAAGGCCCTGCGTGAGCTGTGCGACGCGAACGGCATGTTGTTGCTGATCGACGAAGTGCAGACGGGCGTCGGTCGCACCGGCAAGCCCTTCGCGTTCCAACACCACGGCGTGGTGCCCGACGCGTTCTCGCTCGCCAAGTCGCTCGGCAACGGCCTGCCCATCGGCGCGATGGTGTGCAGCGACGAGGCCGGCAAGGCGCTCCCCAGCGCGACGCACGGCTCGACGTTCGGCGGCAACCCCGTCGCGGCGGCAGCGGCCATCGCCACGTGGGACCTCGCGACGTCGTCAGAGATGCTCGCGGAGATCACCGCGAAGGGCGAGTACCTGCGAGGCCTCGCGTTGGAGCTCAAGGCGCGCGAGCCCGAGCGCGTGAAGGACGTGCGCGGCGCCGGCATGCTGTGGGGCATCGAGCTCGACGGCGGCGCGGCCGACGTGCTGGCGCGCTGCCGGGCGAACGGGCTGCTGGCGAACCTCGCGGGCGAGAAGACCGTGCGCTTCGCGCCCTCGTACCTCACGACGAAGGAGCAGCTGGCCGAAGGCCTTGCGCTGTTCGAGCGGTCGCTGTGACATGAGGGGAGGGGGGCACCGTGGCGAGTGACGAGAACGTCGACCTCGAGGAATCGAGGAAGCAGGAGATCCTCGCGCTGGAGGCGAAGATCTCGAGCACCAACCACTTCGAGGTGCTGGGGGTCGACGCGGGCGCTTCGACTGACGACGTGCGCGCGGCGTTCCGCGAGCTCTCGCGCAAGTTCCACCCCGATCGCTATTACGGGAAGAACCTCGGCAGCTTCCGACAGCGGCTCGATCGCATCTTCCAGCGGCTGGTCGAGGCCAACCAGACGCTGAGCGACCCCGATCGTCGCAAGGCGTGGCTCGCTGCCAACCCGTTCATCCGCGCCGCCGTGCGCAAGGCTGACGCGCTCTCCCACACGCCGGTGCCGCGCACCGAGACGGAAGCCGCGCGAGACGAAGAGCGACGCGCCCGGTTTGCCCGGCACCCGTACCTCGCCCGCGCCACGCGCCAGCAAGACACCGTGCGCCGCGTGAAGGAGCACCTCGACAAGAAGGAGTTCAGTCAGGCGTTCTCGGTGGCCAACCAGGCCGCGCAGGCCGACCCCAACAACCACGAGCTGAAGACGCTGCTGGCCGAGGCCCGCAAGCAGGCCGACGCCTCGCGCTCGGGTGACAGCTACCAGCACGGCCTCGAGGCCATGAAGCGGGGCGACGACAGCAGGTCCGTAAAGACGCCCGCCACCG
>CAYWON010000021.1:28007-48859 GCA_964459885.1 uncultured Archangium sp. | reverse complement strand
CGGGGCGACGACGACCTCGCCATCTCTGCCTTTCGCACCGCCGTGGCGGCCAATGTGGGCAACCACCAGGCCGCTCACAAGTTGGCGATGTTGTTCGAGAAACGGGGCGCCGACCCGCGCGAGGCGACCAGCTACGCGCAGAAGGCCGTCGACGCCGCACCCGACAACGCCGAGTACCGGCTGCACCTCGGCCGGCTGTTGGCGGCGTCGGGCATGAAAGCGCTGGCCAAGAAGCACTTCGACGAGGCCGCGCGGCTCGCGCCGGACCACCCAGAGGTCAAAAAACACGGCAAGAAGCTCTGGCCGTTCTAACCTCGCGGCGACATGGCAGCAGATCGTGAGCCCGTGATCGGTATCGACCTGGGCACCACCAACAGCGTCGTCGCCACCGTGCAGTCCGGATCGCCGGTGGTGATCCGCGGGCGCTCGGGCGTCAACCTGCTGCCCTCCGTCATCGCGATGTCCAAGGCGGGGAAGTTGCTCGTCGGCTCGATCGCCAAGCGGCAGGCGATCACCAATCCGACCGACACCGTCTACGCGAGCAAGCGCCTCATTGGCCGCAAGTTCAGCTCGTCGCAGGTGCAGAGCTCGGTGGCGTCGCTGCCGTACTCGGTCGAGGCCGGCGATCACGACGACATCCGCGTGAAGCTGGGTGATCATCGCTACTCGCTGCCAGAGCTCTCGGCGATGGTGCTGCGCGAGCTCAAGCTCGACGCCGAGGCCTTCTTCGGCAAGCCGGTGAAGAAGGCCATCATCACCGTGCCCGCGTACTTCAACGACGGGCAGCGCCAGGCCACCAAGGACGCCGGGAAGATCGCGGGCCTCGAGGTGCTGCGCATCATCAACGAGCCCACCGCCGCCGCGCTGGCCTACGGCTTCGGCAAGAACGTCAACGGCAAGATCGCGGTGTTCGATCTCGGCGGCGGCACGTTCGACATCTCGGTGCTGGAGATCGGCAACGGCGTGTTCGACGTCATCGCCACCGGCGGCGACACGTTCCTCGGCGGTGAAGACTTCGACAACCGCGTCATCGACTGGCTCGCGCAGGACTTCGAGCGTGAGCACCGCGTCGATCTGCGGCGCGATCGCATGGCGCTGCAGCGCCTGAAAGACGCCGCCGAGAAGGCGAAGATCGAGCTGTCGACCACGCGCGAGACGCAGGTGAACCTGCCGTTCATCTCGACGCCCGCCGGCGGCGGCTCGGCGCTGCACCTGCAGAAGGCGCTCACCCGCGAGAAACTGGAGAGCCTCACCGCCGACCTGGTCGAGCGCTGCGTGAAGCACTGCGAGCAGGTGCTCGACGAGGCGCGCGTGAAGCCCATCGACCTGCGCGAGATGATCCTCGTAGGCGGCATGACGCGCATGCCGGCCGTGCAGGACGCCGTGAAGCACTACTTCCGCCGCGACCCGTCGAAGGGCGTGCACCCCGATGAGGTCGTCGCCCTCGGCGCCGCAGTGCAGGCCGAGGCCCTCACCAACGAAGCCACCGACGTGGTGCTGCTCGACGTCACGCCGCAGTCGCTCGGCGTGGCCATCGCGGGCGGCTACGTGCGCCGCCTCATTCCCAAGAACACCACCGTCCCCACCGCCGTCACCGAGGTCTTCAACACCTCGCGCGACAACCAGACGACGGTGAAGATCATGGTGCTACAGGGCGAGAGCGATCTCGCCCACGAGAACGAGCTGCTGGGTGAGTTCATCCTCACCGGTCTGCGCGTCGCCAAGCGCGGCGAGGTCGAGATCGACGTGGTCTTCGAGATCAACTCGGAAGGCATCGTGTCGGTGGCCGCGCGCGACCGCGAGACGGGTCAGCAACAGTCGATTCAGGTCACGGCGAGCGGCGGCCTCACGCAGGACGAGCTCAAGAAGATCCTCGACGAGCAGGCCGACCTCTTGCTCGAGGCGAAGGCCGGCGAGGAGGTCAAACGTCGTCAGGCCGAGCTCGCTTCGTTGATCAGCGAGGTCAACGAGCTGATGCCGCAGCTGCAGAAAGCGACGCAGGGCTCCGATTTTTCGGCCGACGCGCTCTCGCGGGCCAAGACGGCGCTCGCGCAGGCGCACGTCGCGGAACACTCGAACGATCTCAAGGTGGTGACCGACAGCGTCGACGCGCTGACCCGCACCGTCAGTCTCTTCAAGGGAGTGCTGCAGCGCCTCGGCCGTTGACCCATGAGCAAGGAACGCGCCGCACAGCTCGTGGAAGCGGGCATCTGGTTGAAGCTCTCGGGTGACCGCGAAGGCGCCACCAAGCTCTTCGAGCGCGCGCTGAAGCTCGACCCCGACAACGAGAAGGTCGCCGAGCTGCTCGCCGGCGGCGCGGTGCCGGGTGAAAACGAGGCCGCGCCTCCGACACCCGGTCGGCCGCGCAGCAAGTCTCCGGTGCCGGTGCCGGGCGCGCACCCGTTCGAGCGCCCCAGCGAGCCGTTGCCGGGCGATCGCGATCGGGCGATGGCGACGCAGCCGTCGCCCGTGCCCGTCAGCCTCGAGTCAGACTGGGGCCGCCTGACGGGCGCGACCACGCCCATTCCGCAGATCCCTCCGGTGGTGCCGACCTCTTCGGGGTCGAGCCCGATGGCGGGCATGTTCAGCGAGTCGCCGCTGTCGTCGTCGAAGTCGGGCACGCTGCAGCTGTACCCGGAGAAGGAAGAAGCGCCTCGCTCGTCGCGGTCCGGCACCATGCGGCTGTACCCGGACAAGGCGACCGACGCGCCCACGTCGGCCAAGCCCGGCACGATGCGGCTGTTCCCCGACGAGGCGCCGGCCCCGTCGCCGCGCACCACGCTGCCCCAGTACACGACGCCGGTGCGCACCGTGACGCTGGGCGAAGAAGAGCCCATCGACCCGCCGCCGCCGTCGACGCCGCCCATCTTCGGGCCGCCGCCGGCTTCACCGCCGCCTGTGGCGCGCGCGCCCGAGGCACCGCCTGCGTTCGAAGCCGAGAACGCCTGGGGCTGGTCGCCGACCGCCGACGCCGAGCCCATCGCGCCGCGCCCGTCACCGACGCTGGCGCCGCGCGCAGAGTCCGCGTGGGATCAACGCAGCAACCCCGGCATCAAGCTGTCGGAGGTGGTCGGCCACGATCGGGCGCTCGATCTCATCTCGTCAGACTCGAAGATCACCCGCGCTGCCGAGAGCCGCGCCGAAGAGGTGCGCGTCATCTTGCGCGGCGCGAGAGACCTGCTCGATCTCGACGATCACACCGGCGCGATGGAGCTCATCGCCAAGGCGCAGGAGCTCGCGCCCGATGACCCCGAGGTCGTGGCGCTGCGCGAACGCAGCGAGAAGACGCTGCTGACGATGTTCGAGTCGAAGCTGGGGCGGCTCGAGACGGTGCCGCGCGTCTTGCTGAAGGACGACGAGATCATCTGGCTCAACCTCGATCACCGCGCCGGCTTCGTGCTGGCGCAGATCGACGGCACCGTGACCTTCGACGATCTCTTCTCGGTGTCGGGCATGTCGCGCATCGACACGGCCCGAATCCTTGCTCAGCTCATCGACGAAGGCGTCATCAGCCGCGGATGATCGCCGTCCACCTGGCGCGCACCACCAGCTTGCCGTGCTGGTTGTGCGTCTCGGTGGTGACCTCGAAGAAGTCCAGCGAGCGCTTGGCGATGATGTCGGTGATCTTCCCGCTCGTCGTCAGGCGATCGCCGGGGCGCACCACCTCGAAGAACTCGAAGCTCTGCTCGCCGTGCACGAGCCGCAGCAGGTTGAGCTGCAGCTCGGGGTCCATGCAGGCCTTGGCGAACGGCGCGATGGCGAACGTGACCGCGAACGAGGGGAAGCCGATCACCGAGCCCCACGGGCCTTCTTTGCCGGCCTGCTCGTCGTGCAGCAGCGGGCTGAGGCCCTCAGGCGCGCCGCGCGCCGAGAAGCCGGTGGACGGCACGCCGCCGCCGATGGCGAACGCGAACTCGCGCATCTTCTCGAGCCCGGCTTCGTAGACGAACGGGCCGTACTCGCGGCCGATGAAGCTCCGATCGATCGCCATCACACCCTCCCTTTGACGGTGACGCCCTTGAGCACGCCTTCGCCGCGTTGGTTGGTGGCGGTGATCTCGGCCGTCAGCACGCCGTTCTCGATGCCAGTGACCTTGCCGTTGAAGGTGACGACGTCGAGCGGCGCCACGGGCCGGCTGAAGCGCACGTCGATGCCCGCCACGCGGCCCGGGTCGCCCAGGTACCGCGAGAACGCGTCGACGGCCCACGCCAGCGTGCACAGGCCCTGCAACACGACGCCGCCGAGGCCCGCCTCTTCGCCGACCTTCGGGTCGAGGTGGATCGGGTTGAAGTCGCCGGAAGCGGCCGCGTAATAGATGGGCCGGGGCGCGTCGCACTCGCGCACCAACGAGAAGGTGTCTCCCACCGCGTAGCTCATGGGGCCGGCTCTATAGCCGCTTCAGCGCACAGGTCGATCGAGTGGATCGTCGATGTCCTGCTCGGCTGACAGCTGACGTTGTTTCCACGTCGAGAGCGCGTAGTCGATGAGCTTGTCGAGGTAGCTCATGAGCGGCGGGCAACGCACGCCCGTGCCGTCGAGCAATTCGAGCGCGGTGTGGCAGTTGTAGAGCGCGAGGTGGTTCACGTAGTTCACCGCCGCGCGCTGCGGGCGGGCCAGCTTCTCGACACCCGGAATGCGCAGGAACCAGTCAGCGGCGCGGGCGGGCAGGCTGAAGCGGGGCAGCTTCTTGTTCGCGCGCTCGGCGATGAGCTCGTACACGCGGCGGGCGCTCATCGGGTTGGGGTCGACGAGGTGCACCGTCTTGCCGGCAGCGTCGGCGTTCTGCGCGAGCTGCCAGGTGGCGCGCACCACGAAATCGACAGGCACCACGTTGAGCGGCGCGACGCCGTTGCCGGGCAGCGGCAGTGGCAACACCAGCGGCGACAAGACCAACAGCATGCCGAGGTAGTACGGCCCCTCGAAGCGATCGATCTCGCCGGTGGCCGAGTCGCCCACCACCGTCGACGGGCGGATGATGGTGACGGGCAGGGTGGCCTTCGCGCGCTGCACCAGCAGCTCGGCCTCGTACTTGGTCTCTTCGTACGCGTTGCGGAACGACTGGCCGCGCTCCAGCTCGTCTTCTGCGATGACGCCGAGGCGATCGCCCGACACGTAGCAGGTGCTGAAGTGCACGAGGCGCTGCAGATTCCGGCACTCGCGCGCGAGTTCGAGCACGTTGCGCGTGCCGTCGACGTTCACCCGGCGCGCGGTCTCGTGCGGCATGCCGAGGTAGCTGATGGCCGCCAGGTGAAAGAGGTGCGTCGTCTCGTCGACCAGCCGCTGGTACTCGGGCCCGGCGAGGCCGAGGTGCATGTCGACGATGTCGCCCGACAAGATGTCGATGCGCGCGCCGCGCAGCTTCCCGGCGTAGGTCTCGGCTTCTTTGACGAACTTGGGCTGCACCAGCAGCGTGATGCGGCCGTCGGGGTTCTCTTCGGCCAAGTACTTCACCAACCGCTTGCCGATGAAGCCCGGGTAGCCGGTGACGAACGCGTTGAGGCTCACGCGGCGGAACCGTAGCGCAGCAGCTCGGAGATCACGTTCATCACCTGCACGCGCGTGGCGTCGAGGCTGCCGCCGTTGTCGATGACCCAGGTGGCGAACCGGCGCTTCTCGTCGGTCGACAGCTGCGACGCGATGCGGGCGCGCGCGGCGTCTTCCGTGAGGCCGTCTCGCGCCACCACGCGGGCCACCTGCACCTCGAGCGGCGCGGTCACGAGAATGACGCCCGCCATGCCCTCGTGCAGCTTGTTCTCGATGAGCAGCGCGGCGTCGTAGATGGCGTGGGTGACGCCGCTGGCGGCGAGCGCGTCGGTGCGCTGCTTGGCCAGCGCGCGAATGCGTGGGTGGGTGATGGCGTTCAGCTTGCCGCGCGCGACCGGGTTGGCGAACACGATGGCGCCCAGCTTCGCGCGGTCGAGCTGGCCGTTCTTCACGGTGCCGGGGAACGCGGCGGCGATGTCGGTGAGGCCCGGCGTGCCCGGCGCCACGACCTCTCGCGCCAGCGCGTCAGCGTCGATCACCTGCAGCCCCGCTTCGCGGATCATCGCCGTCACTGTCGACTTGCCCGTCGCGATGCCGCCCGTCAGCCCGAAGAGGTGCATCGCGTCAGGTCGCCGGAGGCAAGAACGCGAACGACTGCACGGTCCGCGCGTCGTCCTTGAAGAAGATGGCGAGGCCGAGCTTCGCGTAGAGAAAGTACGCGTGCTTCTGGGGGCTCGATTTCTTCCAGTAGCAGGGCTCCTGCGCCTGCGTGGCCTCACACGCCAGGCCGTAGCTGCTCTCGATGGCGGACAGGTCGATCACCGGCTCCGGGTAGACGTCGATGCGCTGCACTTCTTTGGTGACGGGGTCGCACTTGAACTGCGCCTGCACCGTGCCGCGAATTGCCTGCAGCCCTGAGTACACGAGCACTTCCTGACCGCGCGCGGTGATGGTCTTGGTGGGCTCGCCAAACTTTCCCACCACGTCGATGGCGCTCGAGGCGCCGGGCGTGATGCCTTGCCACGGCTTGGCGAACGCCAGTGATGAGACGACGAGCCAACCGAGGGCGATGCGGGAGATCACGGCGCGGACTCTACACGACGCCCCCAAAGCGAAGACGGGCGACAGATCGGCGCACCGATGCTAACCACGCCCGCGATGCGTCGGTCCTTCGTTCGCCTTGCCGTGCTCGCCGTCGCCTGTGTGGGCGCTGGTGCGCTGGGTCATGACTTCCTCGGCGCTGAGAGCTGCCAGGCCTGCCACCCCGACGCGTATGCGGCGTGGCAGTCGACGGCGCACGCCCGCGCCAAAGACGTGCTCTCACCTGCGCAGCAGAAAGACGTGCGCTGCCAGTCGTGCCACTCGCCCAGCGAGCGCGATCAGAAGGTGACGCACGTGACGTGTGAGTCGTGCCACGGCGGCGGGCAGTACTACTCGGCGACCTATGTGATGAAGGACGCCGAGCTGGCGCGCCTCGCCGGCCTCGTCGACCCGAACGAGAAGGCCTGCCGCAGCTGCCACGACACCGCGAGCCCGTCGCTCAAGCCGTTCGATTTTGCGGCCAAGCTGAAGGCCATCGATCACTGGACCGTCGAGCGCCAGAAGCGCAAGGCCGCCAAAGGCGAAACGAAGACCAAATGATCAAGGTGCTCTCGGCTGACTTCGTCACCACCGCCACGCAGCCGGCGGAATACCCGCTGCAGCCGATTCCCGAGGTGGCCTTCGTCGGCCGTTCGAACGTCGGCAAGTCGTCGATGATCAACACGCTCGCCAACCGCAAGAAGATGGTGCGCGTGTCGAACACGCCGGGGCGCACGCGCACGCTCAACTTCTTCGACGTGCGCCTTGAGCACCGCGCCCGCGAGCGCACCGTGCGCCTGTGCGATCTGCCGGGCTACGGCTTCGCGAAGGTGTCCAAGTCGGAGCGCCTCGCGTGGGATCGCATGATCGACGCGTACCTCACCGAGCGCCACACGCTCAAAGTGGTGGTGTCGATCATCGACGCCGAGGTGGGGCCGACGCCCGACGACCTCGAGATGCTCGACTTCCTCCAGGACAAGCCGCCGCGCATTCTGGTCGTGGCGACCAAGCTCGACCGGCTCAACAAGGCCGCGCGCAAGCCCCGCCTCAAGAAGCTGCAGCAACAGCTGGAGCTGCCCGACAACGCGCTGGTGGGCTTCTCCTCGCACGAAGGGCTGGGTCACGAAGAGCTGTGGCGCACGCTGCTGGGCATCATCGGCTGACACTGGTAGCAGGGCCGCGTGACCGCCAGTCAGGACAAGAGGCAGGTGCGCCGCGCGGAGCTGGTGCGCCGGTTGACCGAGCTCGCCCCGAAGCACCGCATCGACGCCATGTTGGAGGAGGTGGACGGCAAGGCGCTGGTGCGCTCGCTGCCCGCCGAAGACGTGTACTCGACGATCATCGACGTCGGCCTCGCCGACTCGACGGAGATCGTGCAGCTCGCCACGCCAGAGCAGTTCCGCACCTTCATCGATCTCGCGGCCTGGCAGCGCGACCGGGTTGATCCCCTCGAGGTCTTGCACTGGCTGCGCGCGGCGCGCGGTGAAGAAGACGAAGACTTCGTGCGCAAGGTGCGCTCGTTGGACATCGAGGTGCTCGAGCTCCTCTACAAGAAGCTCGTCGTCATCCACGATCTCGAAGAAGACCCTGACGTCAACCCGGAAGGGACCACGATGGAGCTCGTCGAGGGCAAGTACCTCCTCGAGTTCCGCATCGACGGTGTCGACGAGGCCGCGCTGCGCCGGCTCACGTACGATCTGACGACGCACAACCCGTTCGAGCTCTCGCGCTTCATTGAAGCGGTGCGCTGGGAAGCGCTGACGGAGCTGGAAGAAGCGGCGTACCAGTTTCGCCGCGCGCGGTTGGAGGACCTCGGCTTTCCTCCGCTGGAGGAGGCGCAGAAGATCTTCGCGTGGGTCGACCCGGAGAAGGTCGGCGCGCGGGGTGGGGCTGCGGGGCTGGCTCCGACGACTGGCTACGTCGACTACGTCGCGGCGGCGTTTCGTGGGCTCGACACGGTCGAGCGTCAGAACCTCGAGGGCGAGGTGCGGTACCTCGTGAACTGCGCGCTGGTGGCGGAGGCCGCGGAGCCTGGCGACCCGGCGGCGGTGAAGCGACTGTCAGAGCACGCGCGCGACTACCTCGACCTCGGGCTCGAGCACTACACGGCCGGCAACCCCGAGCTCGCCACGGAGGTGGTGCGCGAGACGACGTTGCGGGCGCTGTTCCAGGTCGGCTTCTCGCTGACGCTGCGCCTCAAGCGGCAGGCCGAGAAGCTGGCCCACGAGGAAGGGTCGCGCTTCGGCGAGACCTGGCTGGCGATGGACGAGGAGACCGCGGCGGTGGTGGCGCTGATGCGTCGGCGTCCGTTGAAGGCGCTGAAGGTTCCCGGTGCGGAGCCGGTGCCGTTCCGCGCGCGCCGTGAGCTGATCGAGATGGAGTCGATCTTCTCGCGCGTGCGACTGCAGCGCGCGGTGTTCCAGGCGCTGTTGGGCGCGAAGGCGTCGGAGGTCATCGCGCGCTTCGGCCTCAAGCTCTCGGAGCTGACGCCGCAGAAGCTGTTCGCCGCGGCCGTCGCCTGGGCCGAGGTCGAGCAGACGGTGGAGGTCTCGCCGTTCTCGGAGCTGAAGCTGACCGAGCTGGCCTCGCGCGTGTTCGACGACGGGCCGACGGTGAAGCTGCGCGCGTCTGCGGGCAAGCGCGCGCTCGAGACGCTCAGCAACACGCTGCAGGTCGATCGCGCGGAGCTCGAGGTGATGATCCAACGGGTGCTGGCGAGTTGGGCGAAGGACTTCGGCGCCATGTGGGTGAAGGACGCACGCGTGAAGCGCGAGGCGGTCACTTCTCTGCCGCTCACCGGCGTGATGCCGATCGCGTCGTAGGTCCTACTTCCGTAAGTGCCTGATCGCAGGTTGGGGCGGGCTGCCATTGTAACGGGGCTTTGCGCCAATGGACCGGTGCGGGCTGCCAATGGACCGGTGCGGGCTGCCAATGGGACCGGTGCGGGCTGCCAATGGACCGGTGCGGGCTGCCAATGGACCGGTGCCGCGCGCCAATGGACCGGTGCGGGCTGCCAATGGACCGGTGCCGCGCGCCAATGGACCGGTGCGGAGTGTCTTTGGAACGGTGCAGCGCGCCAACGGACCGGTGCAGGCTGCCTTTGGAACGGTGCAGCGCGCCAATGGGACGGGGCCTCACGGGCCGAAGTAGTCCACCGTCACCGATCTCCCCGGCGGCACGTCGACCGTCATCGACTCGGCGTCGCACTCGACCGTGTGCAGCCCGGGCGTCACAGGCACCGGCACGCCCTGCGGCCGCGCGACGCCGTCGATGCGCGCGGCGCACTTCCAGCCAAACGGGCCCGCAGTGAGCTCGCTGCCGCCGTCAGCCGTGCGAGCGCGATCGCCGTGCACGTCGCCGTCGCCACACTTCACGCAGCAGCCTGACAGCGCGAGCACGACGACGAGCCACCTCACGCGTCGCGGCCGACGGCCTGGGAGATCGAGGTCAGCTGCAGCCCGCGCAGCTTCGCCTCGAGCACGTCGAGGCACTCGGTCACGAGCGCCGGCCCCCGGTAGATGAAGCCGGAGTACAGCTGCACCGCCGACGCGCCCGCGCAGAGCTTCGCCCAGGCGTCGTCGCCCGAGGTGATGCCACCGACGCCGATGATGGGCAGCTTCCCGTCGGCGCGACGGAACGCCCGCCGAACGATCTCGGTGCTGCGCTTCATCAGCGGCTTGCCCGAGAAGCCGCCGGCTTCCTTCGTGAGCGGGTCTTCGACCGGGCGGCTCAGCGTGGTGTTGGTGCAGATGAGGCCGTCGACCTGACAGCTCTTCACGACGTCGACCACGGCGTCGACCGCTTCGTCCTCGAGGTCGGGGGCGATCTTGAGGAACACCGGCTTGCCGGCGGCCTCGGCGCGCGTCGCGGTGAGCAGGCCTTCGAGCACCTGGGGATCCTGCAGCGTGCGCAGCCCCGGCGTGTTGGGCGAGCTCAGGTTCACGACCACGTAGTCCGCGAGGCGGGCCAGCGCGCGCGTGGCGATGACGTAGTCCTGCGTGGCTTCTTCGAGCGGCGTCGCCTTGTTCTTGCCGACGTTGACGCCGACGGGGCCCGGTCGCCACGGCAGTTCCCGCAGCCGCCCGGCCATCGCCGCGACGCCCGCGTTGTTGAAGCCCATGCGGTTGATGATCGCCTCGTGCTGCTTCAGTCGGAACAGGCGTGGGCGATCGTTGCCGGGTTGCGCGAGCGGCGTCACCGTGCCGACCTCGACGGCGCCGAAGCCCAGCGAGAACAACCCGACGATGGCCTCTGCGTTCTTGTCGAGGCCCGCGGCGAGCCCGACGGGGTTCGGCCACTGCACGCCGGCGATGGTCGCCTTCAGTGCGGGGCGATCAGCGCGGGCGCGCGATCGAAGCCACCGTGCGACCGAAGGTGCAGTGTCGGCGAGTGACAGGCCCCAGAGGCCCACGTGGTGCGCGTCTTCCGCGTCGAGCTGGAAGAGCAGGGGCCGCAACAGCGAGCGGTACATGTCACCCGTTCTTGGGAATGAAGGAGTACTCGCGGGCCCAGGCGAGCGTCTGATCGATCTGATGGCCGGTGAGGATGTTGTTCGACTCGACGAGCTCGATCTCGCGCCGCATGTCGGTGTTCAGCAGGTACGGGCCGTCGGTGTTGATGGTGAACTTCACACCGCGGTCCCAGAAGGTGCGCACGATGTGCTCGAACTCCTTGATGCCGTCGACCGCGTTGGTCTGGAGGTTCGACGTCGGGCACAGCTCGAGCACCACGTCGCGCTCCTTGAGGATCTTCATCGCCGACTCGTCGTACGCCGCGCGGATGCCGTGGCCGATGCGCTGCGGCTTGAGCTTCTCGACGACCGCGATGACGCCTTCAGCACCGGTGCCCTTGGTCTCGCCGGTGTGCACGGTGGCCTTGAGGCCGCCCTTGCGCGCGCGGGCGAAGAGATCTTCGTACTGCGAGACGACCTCGGGCTTGAGCTCGATGGCGTTCGATTCAGTGCCGGCGAGGTCGATGCCCAGCACGCCACGGTGCCGGTACTTGATGGCCTTCTCGACCATGATGCTGTTGAGCTTGCTGTCCCACTCGCGCGCCAGACAGAAGATGAGGCACGCGCGCACGCCGTACTCGAGCACCGCGCGGTCCATGCCGCGAATGGCCGCCGAGATGATGTGATCGAGGTCGAGCTCTGAGTGCAGGTTGCGCTTCATCGGGTTGAAGCGGAGCTCGATCTGCGTGACGCGCGAGCTGCGGTATTCCTTGCCGATGACCTCGTAGACCGAGCGCTCGATGGCCGCCGGAGAGCTCTGAATCTTCTCCGTCCACTGGTGCATGATCTTCAAGTAGCTGTCGAGTGAGTCGACCTTGTCCGGCGACGCCGTGATCAGGTTCACGAACTCGAAGTAGTTTTTCACCGGCAGCTTGAAGCCCTGCTGGTGCGCGATGGACCAGAGAATGTGGGGGGCAACGGCGCCACCGACGTGAATGTGCAGGTCGATCAGCTCACGAGGCATGGCCTTGTGTGCCACATCAGGATTCCGGGTGGAAGATTCGTAGTGCATGCTGCGTGACGTCATGACCGGGCCCAAACTGACGAAGCGCGCGCCGCCGATGCACGGCAAGACGGATCACCCCGAGCTCGACGACGAGCACGGTGGCAACGAGGTGTTCGAGATCTTCAAGAGCTTCGATCGTGACGGCTCGGGCAGCATCGATCGGGGCGAATTGTCCCGGTTGCTCGAGGCGCTCGGTCAGGGCATCGACGAAGACGAGCTGGCCATCGCGCTCGACGTCATCGACACCAACGGCTCGGGCCGCATCTCGTGGGCCGAGTTCGAGGCGTGGTGGTCAGCGCGGTGACTTGACGAGCGAGAGCGCGGCGCCGGGCACGAACGTCTCGAGCGTGCCGGGCTCGCGCAGCACGTAGAGGTTCAGCCGCGCGTCGCCGACGAGGTCCAGCACGCGCGCGCCGGTCGGCAGCTCGGCCAGCACGCGGCCGCCAGCAGGGTGCACCAGGCGCGTCACCGGCCCGGGCACCACCAGCGTCTTCCGGCGAATGAAGGGCGCAATGGCGTGGTTGAGCTCGTCGCCCGAAGAGCCAAGCACCCACTCGGTCGAGCCATCGGGCAGCAGCCGGGTCGCGGCGCCGCGCGCGTCACACGCGATGACGCCACCGTCGAAGGGCAGCAGCGACAGCGTGCGCGCGTCGGCGTTGAGGCTCTTTTCCCACAGCAGCTGTCCGCGCGGCCCGAGGCAGACGACGACGGTGCGGCCGTCGCGCGCGCCGCCGAGCCACGTGCGACCTCTGGCTGCGACGGGCCGCGTGGGCATCGAGAGGATGAGCTCCCTTGTCCACGTGACGGCGCCGGCGGGCGTGGTGTGGCCCGTGGCCAGCGCGTCGCACGCGAACACCGCCGAGTGCTCGCCGCGGTTCAGCACCACCAGCGCGCGGTTGCGAACGCCGACGGCCGGGTGCACCACGGGCAGTCCGGCCTTCACGCGGAACCGCACCGTGCCGTCGTGGGCGTCGACGCCGTAGAGCGTGCCGCCGTCGGTGCCGACGAGCACCCGCGCGCCGATGCGGCTGACGTGCACGCTCTGCGCCCGCTGCGGCTCGAAGCGCCACAGCTCGCGGCCTGTCATCGACGAGAGGCCCGACAGCAGACGTCGACCGAAGATGACGATCTTCACGTCGTCGACGGCGTCGATGGTCGGCCCCAGGTGCGAGTGATCGTGATCCTTGAGCCACAGCGCGCGGTCGGCCGAGAAGCCCATGAGCCGATCGCCGACGACCTGCACCGACGCTCCGTCGGCGTCGATGGCGATGCCGCGGGGCGCGAGGTGGCGGAAGACCGTCTCGCCCTTCTTGGTGAAAGCGTGCGCGGCGTGCGGCGATGAGACCACCACCCAGCGTTTCCCGAGCTGCAGTCGACCGCCGTCTTCGCCCAGCGCGACGGGCCGGCTCCAACGGGGCTCCAGGCTGACGCGGCGCACGTCACCGACGCGCGCGAGCGGCACGCCGGGCGTGGCACGGGGCGCGGCGATGGTGGCGCGCGTCGTGTCGGGCACCGGTTGCCGCAGCGCCGTCAACCCGTCGACGCAGCGCACCTGCAGCGCCTCGACGTAGGGGTTGGCGCTCAACGACGGGTTGCGGGCGCGCAGGGCGAGGCACAGCTCGAGGCCCGCGAGGAAGACCTGCTCGGGCGCGAGCGGTTGGCCGCCGATCTCGGCCTTCCGTTCAGCCGCGGCGCGGGCGAGCCCCATCATCGAAAGGAAAGGGTGACCGGCGCGGTGCGTGCCGTCGGGCAACGTCAGCTCGCCGTCGAAGAGCAGTGGCGGCAGCCCGGCGCGCGTCTTCCGGCTCCACGCGAGCGTGCGGCCTTCGTCATCGCGCAACGAGAAGCCCAGTCCGTCGTTCGCGCTGCGCACCGCGCTCCACGGCGAGGCGCTCTCGCGGCTCGGGCGCTCGTCGATGACCGCGCTCGTGAGCTGCTTGAGCCGGCGCTCGAGTGAGACGAGCTCTGCCTCGAGGCCAGCGCGGTGGGCTGCCACGTCGCGAAGGAACCCGCGCGCGCACTTCACGGTGGCCTCGACCAGCGTCGGAAGATCGATGGCGATCGGCGCCCGCACCTGCCGCGGCGGCTGCGAGAGATCGATCACCGACAGCGAGATCTCCTCGCCGCGCGTGCGCCACAGACACAGCTCGAGGTGCACGTCTTCCAGCGAAAGCTGTCCGGCGCGCTCTCCGTCGGCCACCAGCGACGCCACGGTGTCCACGAGCGACGACACGATGCGCACCAACGGCTCGTCGTTGGCGCCCGGCAGCAGATTGAGCCCCTCGAGCTCCAGCGCGAACGCGTCGCGGGGCCCGCCTGCGGCCAATGTCTCCCGCTGCCAATGGTGTCCGACACGGAACCTGAGCATCACACGTTGACTTGCAGTGTAGCGCTGCGTACCATCCCGCGTCTTTCTTTGGGCTTCCTGTGGAAGTCCGCGATTTAACTGGGAAAACCCATGACATTCTATGAAGCGGCGCTTCGCGTCCTCGAGGAGGCGGGCACGCCGCTCCTCTCGACGGACATCACCAAGCGCGCAGTTGAGAAGGGCCTGCTGTCCCACGTCGGTAAAACACCTGAGCTGACCATGCTGCTGCGGCTGGCGGCGATGGCGAAGCGTGGGCGTGATCGCAAGCTGCAGGTGACCGCCAAGGACACTTTCGCGCTGACCGACTGGATGCTGCCGGAAGATCCGGACGCGCTGGCGGCCACCGGCGTCGTCGAGCCCAACGCCGAAGAAGCGTTGCCGCCGTACCGGCCGTCCGAGCGTCACCCGGAAGCGCACGCGGAGTTCCTTCGGAGCATCGGTCGCCAGAGCGATCGCAAGCGCCGTGATGATGATCGGAAGAAGAAGTTCCCGCCGATCTCCGAGGTCGCCTTCGAGGCGTTGCAGGAGTCGGGCACCGCGTTGCCGCCGGCCGAATTGCTGGCGCGCCTCAAGGCCCGCGAAGCGATCGCCGACGACGCGTCGGTCTCGCAGCTGATCGACGCGCTGGCACAGGACAACCAGCGTCGCCTCGACGAGAACCGCAAGCCGCAGTTCGCCGCGGCGCGTTCGGAGAACAACGAGCTGCAGTTGTCGATCGAAGCGCAGGCCGAAGGTGGCCCCGCGCCGCTCGAGGTGCAGACGGCGTTCTGCGCGGCGTGCAACCTCAAGTTCGAGAACGGCCGCGTGGTGCTCAAGTCCGAGCAGCGCGCGCAGGAACGCGCGGCCGAGAGCGCGCCTTCCGGCGACGATCTCCAGCTCATCCAGACGGCGCGTCACGCCGGCAAGGACGCGCGCAAGGCGATGGCCCGCGTGCTCCGCAAGAAGCTCGTCGAGCTGGAAGCGGGCGCCTTCGAGAAGTCGTGCGTGCGCATGCTGCACGGGCTGCACTTCCGCGAGCTGAAGGTCGCGCGTCGCTCGAAGGAAGGCCCGTTGCTCACCGCGCGGAAGCGCGAAGGCAGCCTGGAGATCCGCTACGCGGTGCGCTTCCTGCGTACGAACGGCGCGGTCGAGCGTCGCCACGTGCAGGAGCTCCGCAAGGAGCTCTCGCAGACCGGCGCCAACATCGGCCTGCTGCTGACGGCGTCGGAGGCCCGCGGCGACGCGCGCTCTGAGTGCACGTCTGGCCCCCTGGTGTTGATGTGGGCTGGCGACGCGCTGGCCGACAAGTTCTTCGAGGCGAAGGTGGGCGTCACCGTGACGACCATCGAGCTCTACGACATCGACGAGGCCTTCTTCACGCAGGCCAAGCTCGACGCCGACGAGTCGCAGAAGCGCCGTGAAGAGCGTCAGCGTGACCGCGATCAACGAGGCCCTGCGCCCAGCGCGCCGCGGCCGCCGAGTGACGCCGCCGCCGAAGCGCCCGCGGTCGACGCGTCAGGCAACGAGGCGGCGCCTGCCGGTGACGCCGTTCCCGCCATCGCGGCTGAAGGCGCTGACGGCGCCGACGGTGGTGACGATGAAGAAGGTGATGACGAGGGTGACGAGGGCGCGCCGGACGGCGCCGAGGCGAAGGACGGAGAAGGTCGCCGTCGTCGCCGTCGCCGCCGCCGTCGTCGTCGTGGCGGTGCGAAGCCGGAAGGTGAGGCTGGTGCGGTGACCGCCGCTGGCGCGCCTGCCGCCGACGGTGCCGCTGCGCCTGCCGGTGACGTGCCTGCTGCTGCAGAGGCCGTGGCCGCCGCCCCGACGCCTCCGGTCGAGGCGCCTGCCGTCGAAGCGCCGGCGCCGACGCCTCCGACCGACGCAGGCTCGCCGAGCTGATGCGCGCGTGGGCGGTGACGGGGCTGTTGCTCGTCTCCGCGTGTTCGCGCAGCACCGCGCCGTGGGTCGACCGGCTCGAGGTGGACGCCTTCGAGGGCGGCGAGGTGATCTCGCTCTCGAAGGAGCAGCTCGAGAAGCAGCTCGTTGAGGGGCTCGCCGCCGCGAAGTTCAAGATCGCGCGCGACGGCAAGAAGCCGCCCGAGGGCGTGAAGCCCTGGCGCGTGGCCCTCGCCGCGGGACTCTCGGAGCCGGACCTCGAGTCAAAGACCTCGTCGCTCGAGCTGGTGCTGGAGCTCGCCCATTCCGGCGACTCGGAGCCTTTCGTCATCGACCGACGCAAGCGCGTGCCTGTGGTGGAAGGCGACGTGGAGGCGATTCAGAACGGTATTCGCGACGCGCTGACGGCGACGCTGGACGGTGCCGTCAAGGAGGCCGCCGTCATCATCACCCTCGAAGACGCGAGCGCCGAGGTGCTGAAGGGCAAGCTGGAAGCCGGCGACGACGCCGTGAAGCGCGCGGCGGTGCGGTTGCTGGTGCGCAAGCACGACAAGGCGGCGTTGCCCGCGCTGCTGGCCCGGTTGGAGACCGACGAACTCGACGTGTTGCGCAGCGTGGTGGGGCAGCTCGTCGAGCTGCGCGCGCCCGAGGCGGTCAACCCGCTCATCGAGGCCGCGAGCCAGAAGGGCCCGACCTTCGAGCGCGAGGTGGTGTTCGCCATCGGTGCGATCGGCGGCGAAGACGCCGAGGCCTACCTCGATCTCGTGTCCAACGGGCACGACGACCCCCTCATCCGCGCCAGCGCAGAGCAGTCGCTGCGAGAGCTGCGCGCCAAGAAGAAGCCTTCCCCTGGAGAATCGAAATGAAACGCGTCGTGGTGTCGCTGTTCCTCGTGTTGACGGCCTGCGCGACGTCTTCGCAGAGCACCAAGAAGACCGCCGAAGCCGTGGAGGCCGGGGCGTACTACCCGCTCGAGCTCGGCACGGTGTGGACGTACGAGGTGAAGCTGCTGGGCGAGACCCGGCAGATTGAGGTGTCGACGACGCGGAAGGGTGACGACGGCTACGTCGAAGACTCGACGGGCGCGCGCTTCCTCGTCGACGCGTACGGCGTGCGCGATCAGAAGCGCTACTTGCTGCGCAACCCCATCGCAGCCGGCACCAGGTGGACGAACGTCGTCTCGGTCTCGTCGGTCGAGAGCTACGAGATCCTGGCGGTGGATCAGCCGTGTGACGCGCCGGCGGGCACCTGGGAGCGTTGTGTCATCGTCGAGAGCCGCAACCGGGTGCAGGAGGGTACGGTGTTGGTGAACGAGATGACCTTCGCGCCCGGTGTAGGCATCGTGCGCCTGTCGACGGTGCTCGAGTCGAACGGGAAACAGATCCCCCAGTCGACGCTGTCGCTGATGAAGTTCACCAAACCGACGGGCTGATGCTTGAGCGCCCGAGAGGTGGGCACTACCGTTTCGGGCGTGGACGAGATCGAACAGTCGAACGAAGAGATGATCCTCGCGTTCCTCGCGGAAGGCGGAGAGGACTACGTCTCGGGCGCCGCGCTGTCAGACAAGCTGGGTCTGTCTCGCACCGCGGTCTGGAAGCACGTCGAGCAGCTGCGGCGCCTTGGCTACCGCATCGACGCGCAGGCCTCGCGCGGCTACCGCCTGCTCGAAGTGCCCGATCGCCTCACCACGTTGGAGATCGGCCCGCTGCTGGCGACGCGTGAGCTGGGGCGCACGCTGCACCACTACGAGACCGTCGAGAGCACCAACTCGAAGGCCTTCGAGCTCGCGCACGAGGGTGGCTTTCACGGCGAGGTGATCGTCACCGAGCACCAGACGGCCGGAAAGGGCCGTCGTGGCCGCGCGTGGTCGTCGCCCGCCGGCAAGAGCCTGGCGATGAGCGTCATCTTGCGGCCGGAGATCGCGCCCGCGCGCGCGCCGGAGCTGACGCTGGTGGCCGCCGTGGCGCTGGCGCAGACGCTGCGGGACAGCGGCGTCGAAGCGAAGATCAAGTGGCCCAACGACGTGCAGATCGGCGGCAAGAAGGTCGCCGGCATCCTCACCGAGCTGTCCGCTGACGTGGAGCGCGTGCACTTCGTGGTGCTGGGCATCGGCGTGAACCTCAACGCCGAGACTGCAGATTTTCCGCCGGAGGTCGCGGAGATCGCGACGTCGGTGCAGGTGGTGCGACGGTCTCCCGTGCACCGGGCGCTCTTCACCGCAGCGCTGCTGGGGCAGCTCGAGACGTGGGTCGACAAGTGGACCGACGAGGGCTTCGAGCCGGTGCGCGCGGCCTGGAAAGAGCTGAGCTCGACGCTGGGTGAAGAGGTGCTGGTGCGCGCCGACAACCGGGAGCTGCGCGGCATCGCCGAAGACATCGACCCCAGCGGTGCGCTCTTGCTGCGCGTGGGCGACAAGCTGGAACGTGTGTTGTCGGGTGACGTCGAGCAGCTGCGCGCCCGCAAGTCGTAGAGCGGCGGGGCGTCGCAGGGCGTAGACTGCGGCAACCCTCATGTTGCTCGCCATCGACGTCGGTAACACCAACACGGTCGTCGGCGTGTACGACGGGAAGGTGCTTCGTGCGCACTGGCGCATCGAGACCACTTCCCGCCGCACGTCCGACGAGTACGGCATCCTCCTGCTGCAGTTGTTCGCGCACGCGGCGCTCGACCCGAAGAAGGTCGACGCGGTCGCGGTGTCCAGCGTGGTGCCGCCGCTGCAGTTCAACCTCGAGCGCATGAGCGACCGCTACTTCGGCGCCAAGCCGATGTTCGTGGGGCCCGGCGTCAAGACGGGCATGCCGATCCTCTACGACAACCCGCGAGAGGTCGGCGCCGATCGCATCGTCAACGCGGTGGCGGCCTTCGAGCGACACCAGACGTCGCTCATCGTCGTCGACTTCGGCACCGCCACCACCTTCGACGCCGTCACCGCCAAGGGCGAGTACGCCGGTGGCGCGATCACGCCGGGCATCACCATCGCGATGGACGCGCTCACCCGCGCCGCGTCGAAGCTGCCGCGCGTGGAGTTCGCGCGGCCTCCGCAGGTCATCGGCAAGAACACCGTGCACTCGATGCAGTCGGGCCTGGTCTTCGGCTACGTGGCGCTGGTCGACGGCATCTGCGAGCGCATGAAGGGCGATCTCGGGCCGGGGACGCGCGTGGTGGCCACCGGCGGGCTGGCGCCGCTCATCGCCAGCGAGTCGAAGGCCATCGAGGAGGTCGACGAGTTCCTCACGCTGGAAGGGCTGCGGCTCATCTACGAGAGGAACCGCGCGTGACGACGCCGGCGATCCTCGAGCCGGCGCAGGGCGGCACGTCGACCCCGACGCCGGGGCTTCGTGGGAGCGCGGCGCCCGGCGCGCTGCTGTGGGTGTTCCTCGACGGCGCCTACCTCGCGGCGACGCAGGCTGCGGCTGACGGGGCCTGGTCGGTCGGCGTGCCCGCGCCGCTGGCCGATGGTGAGCACGAGCTGATCGTTCAGGTCACCGACGGCGCAGGCAACGGCGGCGCGGCGTCCCCGCCGACGCGGTTCAAGTCCCAGGTGGCGGCGCCGGCTCCCGTCGCGGTCGCGGCGCCAGCGCCCGTCGCCGAAGCGGTCGACGCCGCGTGCCCCATCACGTCCGACTTCCTGCCGGACAACATGAAGAAGCACGTCGACCCGAAGGCCCCCGTGCCGCTGCGCATGATGGGTGCCAAGGCGCTCGTGCCGCTGCAGCCGCCTGACATGCTCGGCCTGCTGTTCCTGCTCACGTACGACGCAGAAGCGAACGTGCGCGAGCAGGCAAAGAAGACCGCGAGCACGCTGCAAGATCGCATCGCCGCGTCGGGCTTCCGCGACGAGAGCGTGCAGCCGCCGGTGCTGGGCTTCTTCCTCCGTCTGTACGGTCAGAACGACGCGTACGCGGAGATGTTGATCCTCAACGCGAACACGCCCGACGACGCGATCGCGGCGGTCGCCGACTCGTGCAGCAAGCGCACAGCTGAGATCGTGGGCCAGAACCAGCTCCGCCTGCTGCGCCACGACGACATCATTCGTCAGCTCGCGCGCAACCCGCAGGCTGAAGGCGCGCTCATCGACGGCGTCTGCGACTTCGCGGTGCGCAACGGCCTGATGCTCGACGACGTGCCGCAGATGGTGGCGGCGAAGGTCCGCTTGTTCGGGCCTGAGTCAGCGATTCAGCCGCTGCCGCAGCAGGGCCCCACGGCCGATCAGGTGATGGCCGAGTTCCACATGCCCGACGCGGGGTCGCCGGAAGCCACGACGCTCGCGGACGAAGGCGAACGCCTGTCGCTGAGCAAGCGCATCATGGCGATGAACGTGTCCGAGAAGATCAAGCTCGCGACCAAGGGCAACAAGGAAGCGCGCAACATCCTCATCCGCGACACCAACAAGCTGGTCTCGGTCGCCGTGATCCGCAGCCCGCGCAGCTCCTTCCGGTGCGCGAAGAGCTCGGCGGCGGCCTCGGCGACGTAATCGATGTGGCTCTGCGTGTACACGCGACGCGGGATGGCCAGGCGTACCAGCTCCA
>CAYWON010000021.1:0-27997 GCA_964459885.1 uncultured Archangium sp. | reverse complement strand
TCGCCGTGATCCGCAGCCCGCGCATCACCGACGGTGAAGTGCTGGCGCAGGCGCAGAACAAGATCTGCCTCGATGACGTGCTGCGCGTCATCTACTCAAACCGCGAGTGGCTCCGGAAATACGCCATCAAGCTGGCGCTGGTGAAGAACCCCAAGGTGCCGCAGGGCGTGTCGATGCGCCTGATGAACACACTGCACGAGCACGACATCAAGAACCTCGCCAAGGACAAGAACGTCCCCGGCTCGGTTCAGATGCTGGCCAAGAAGCACATCGACAAGAAGAACGCGCCCAAGCGCGACACCGAGAAGTAGAGCTCAGGCCTCGGCGAGATCGTCGATGTCGAGCTCTTCGGCATCGGCGGGCGTCTCATTGAGGGCGTCCATCGCCTGCTGAAGCGAGTTCTTCACGCGGTCGAGCTGATCCTGGTGGGCGCGGGCGCGGCCCTGCGCGCGCTGGGCCTTCTCTTCGGCGCGGGTGGTCTCGGCTTCCGAGTCAGCGAGGCGCTGGCGCAGCCCCGAGATCTCATCGGCGAAGCTGCTGGCCTGGCTCGAGAGCTGGGTGCGCGCGGAGTCGAGGTCCATCTGGGCCTGCTCGAGCTCGCTGCGGACACCGTCGGCTTCGCGCGACCGCTCGTCGAGCTGCGCCTTGAGCGCCTCGACCTCGCCACGGACCTCGGCGAGCGCCGACTCCGCCTCCTGGCGGCCTGACTCTGCGTCTTGCTGCGCGGTGCGCAGGCCTTCCGCCTGGCCGTCAAGCTCGGCGATGCGCTGCTGCATGGCGTCGTAGTCGCTCTGCAGCGTCGACAGCTTCGCCGACGACGAGCGCGCCTCTTCCCTGGCCGAGAGCAGCTGCTGATCGATCTTCTTGCGCTCGGTGCCGAGCGTGTCGGCCTTGGACTGCAGCGTCTTGAGCTGCGCGTCTTTCTTGGCCTGCTCGCCTGACGCTTCAGAGAGCTGCTGCTCGAGCGAGTTCTCCTTCTCGTGTAGCTCGACGATCTCCTGCTCTTTGGCGTTCAGCTCGTTCTTGAGCTTGAGGATCTCCTTGTCCTTCTTGGTCGCCGCGTCGCGGAGCGCGAACACTTCCTTGTTGTCGCTCTTGCCGGCCGACGCGCGCGTCGCTTCGAGCTCGGTGCCCTTCGTTTCGAGCTCGGCTTCGAGCTCGCGCACGCGGGCCTCGAGCTCGTCGGCGCGCGAGCGGGCGTCGTCGAGCGAGCCGGTGAGCTCGGTCACCTTGGCGCGGAGATCGCGGGCCTCGCTGTTGTCGAACGTCGAAGGCGACGACGTGGGCACGCTCGCGGGCGCGCGGACCGGCGCGGGCGGGGCTGGGGGCATGAAGCCCACCACCGTCTTCTCGGCCGGCTCCTCGGTCTCGAAGCTCTCCAGCTCGTCGCCGGTGCTGAGGCTGATCTCTTCTTCGACGGCCGAGGCCGGCTGCTCGTCGAACATCGAGTCGACCATCGCCAGGTCGGCTTCGGCGTTCGCGCCTTCCTCTTCCACCGGCTCTTCGATCGACACCTCAGCGCCGTCGTCTTCCAGCAGCGAACCGGGGTCGAAGCCGCCTTCATCAGCGGCCGCAGCGGCGGGCTCGGGGAAGCCGATCAACTTGCCGACGGTGTCGACCAGCGTGTCGACGTTGAGCGGCTTGCCGACATATTCCTCGGCGCGGGTCTTGAGTTTCTGGTGCTGCGCGAAGCCCTTCGGGTCGCCCACGATGATGACCGGGTAGCTCTTCAGGTCATCGTCGCTCTTGAGCTTCTTGCAGATGATGTAGCCGTTCTGCCCAGCGTCGAGATCGACCGCCAACACCACGCAGCCGGGCTGCTTGTTCCGGATCAGCTCCGGCGCGCCCTTGCCATCGGTGGTGTCGTCGACGTCGAAGCCCCGAGCCTGCAACCCCTCACGCAACTCATTGATCAGCGTGAGGTCCTTCTCGACGATCAGTACTGATTTCGACATGTAGGACAAAGGCTAGTGGCCGCTCTCTGGAGCGTCAACGAAAGCCACCGCGCGCCGACGCGTCAGCGCTGCAGCGAAGCGGGGCGCACTTCGACGGTCGGCGTCGAGCGGCGCGGCGTCGAACCTTCGGGCGGCAGCAGCTCGCGGAGGTCCTGCTCATCGAGATCGGTGACGAGCTGGTAGATCACGTCGCCTTCGCGCCAGCTGACCACGTTGTAGCCGTGGCTCGAGCCCATCGCGGGTGTCGCGCCGACGTCGACGTCGTTGTCATCGCCGTAGACGAACAGGCCCATCTTTCGTGGTTCGTCGTAGCGGATGTACGCGGCGGGCTTGTCACGCACCTGCAGCAGGCGGGCGCCAGCGGCGCGCGTGTTGGGGAAGCGCGGCACGGTGACGCGGTAATCCAGCTTGCCGCCGAACCAGCGCTCGATGTTCTCGGGCGACTGCTCGATCTCCAGCGGCAGCTGGCGCGCGTGGCGAAGCGCGGCGTCTTGCTCGTACAAGCGCCGCTGGTAGCCCTTCCACGCGGAGTGGCTGACGACGATGGCGACGGTGAAGCCCGCGGCCACCGCCATCGCGCGACCCAGGCGCGCCGTCTTGCGGTGCGTGTCGTCGCGACGGATGTTGGCGAACAGCCGCGCCTTGAGCGCTTCAGGTGCGGTCGGCGCAGAACGGCGCGCGGCCTCGCGGATGGCCGAGAGGTTGTGGCGCTCGAACTCGACGCGCGTGCGACAGGGGTCGCAGGTCACCACGTGGCCCTCGAACGCAACCCGGGCCTCCTCGATGAGCTCTCCATCGAGGTACGGCGTCAGCTGCGTATCGATCTCGCGACAGTTCATGCAGTTCGAAGGTTCAACACCGGCTTACGCCAGCTTCTTCCGCTCCCGCCACGCGCTCAAGTCGATCGCCTGGCCGGGGCTTTCTGCCTCACGCGCCAGCAACACCTTCTGCAGCTGCTTCCGACCGCGGAAGAGCCGGCTCATGACGGTGCCCACGGGCACGTCGAGGATCTCGGCGATCTCCTTGTACGAGAACTCCTGGAGGTCCGCGAGGATGACCACCATGCGGAAGTCGATCGACAGCCCGTCGATCGCCTTGAGTACGTCTTCGCTCATCACGCGATCGAGCAGGTACTCCTCGGGGTTCTGCGTCTGCTCGGTGACGTCGGCGCTGAAGAAGCGCGCCTCGACCGACTGGCGCTCCGACTCGTCTTGCAGCGCGCGCTCGCGCGTGTTGCGGCGGTAGTTGTTGATGAAGGTGTTGGTGAGGATCTTGAAGATCCACGCGCGGAAGTTGGTGCCTTGCTCGAACTTGTCGAAGAAGCGCCAGGCCCGCATCACGGTGTCCTGCACGAGGTCTTCAGCGTTGCGCTCGTTGCGCGTCAGCCGCAGCGCCGACGCGTACAGCGCGTCGAACCACGGGGCCACCAGCGCTTCAAACTGCGCGCGACTCTGGTTGCTCTTCTTGAGGCCGAACACTCGAGGCTCCTTTGCAGCGGCGGGGAACGTCTGGCCCCGCCTGTGGATTCCTTCTCACGACGAAGATGTCCACGAGCACGTGCCGTGCCTATTTCAAAAGTTCTCTAACCGGCTGAAAGAACTGGAAAGAGTCGTGACCCGCTGCGCGTGAATTGACGCACTGGCAGCGCAGAAACCGTGTCAGCGCGGCAGCAGGTGTCAGAAAGACAACGGGCGCCGGAAGCAACGCCTCCGACGCCCGAGAAGTCCCTGAAGTGCGCTGCGCTTACTTCTTCGCCTTCTTCACGGTGCCCGCCATCGCGTCGGCGAGGGGCACGTAGTCGTAGCCGAGGTCACGCGCGACGGCTTCGTAGGTGACGTGGCCACCGAACGTGTTGAGGCCGCGGGCGAGCGCGATGTCCGACTCGACGGCCGCCTTGAGGCCCATGTCGGCGATCTTCCGGCCGTACGGGCGGGTGGCGTTGGTGAGCGCGAACGTCGAGGTCATCGGCACCGCGCCGGGCATGTTGGCCACGCCGTAGTGAATGACGCCCGACACTTCGTACGTCGGGTTGTCATGCGTGGTGGCGTGAATGGTCTCGATGCAGCCGCCCTGGTCGACGGCGACGTCGACGATCACCGAGCCCTTGCTCATCTCCTTGATGAGCTCCTTGGTGACGAGCTTCGGCGCCTTCGCACCGGGGATCAGCACCGCGCCGACGACGAGGTCGGCCTCGCGCACGCAGCGCGCGATGTTCTCGGAGTCGCTCATCAGCGTCTTGAGCGTGCCGCCGAAGATGTCATCGAGGTACGTGAGGCGGTTGAGCGAGACGTCGAGGATGGTGACGTCAGCGCCCATGCCGACCGCGACCTTCGCCGCGCACGTGCCGACGACGCCGCCGCCGATGATCGCCACCTTCGAGTTGCGCACGCCGGGCACGCCGCCCAGCAAGATGCCCTTGCCGCCGTGGGCCTTCTCGAGCGACTTCGCGCCGACCTGGATCGCCATCTTGCCGGCGACTTCCGACATCGGCTTGAGCAGCGGCAGCGAGCCGTCGGCCGGCTGAATGGTCTCGTACGCGACCGCGGCGACCTTCTTCTTCACCAGCACCTTCGCGAGCTCGGGCACCGCCGCGAGGTGGAAGTAGGTGTAGACGATCTGGCCTTCCTGCATGCGCTTGTACTCAGGCTCGATCGGCTCCTTCACCTTCACGATCATCTCGGCGCGCTTCCAGACCTCGTCTGCCGACTTGATGATCTTCGCGCCGACGCGCTCGTAGTCGACGTCGGTGATGCCAGCGCCTTCGCCCGCCGACTTCTCGACGAACACCGTGTGGCCTGCCTTGACGTACGCCTGCGCGATGGCCGGCGTCATGCCGACGCGGTACTCCCGCGTCTTGATTTCCTTGGGAACTCCAACGATCACGACGTGCTCCTTGGTGAGTTGAAAAGCGTCGCGGACTTGGCCGTGGAACCATCGCGAGTCAAAGGGATTCGCGTGACGCGGCGCGCCGCAAGAGCGCGAAGTCACAAAAGAAAACCGCCGCACCCATCAGTTGAGTGCGGCGGCTTCTTGCGATCCCGGCGCGATTCGAACGCGCGACCCCTGGCTTCGGAGGCCAGTACTCTATCCAGCTGAGCTACGGGACCAACCTGCGACGCGCACGCGTATACACACAACGGCCCCGCAAGTCCTGACTCAAAACCATGCGATCCGACTTTCACTGGGTAGAGTGCCCGCGATGACGACTTCCAACAGGCGCATGCTGGGCCGCTACGAGTTGCTGTTCATGCTCGGGCAGGGCGGCATGGGCGAAGTGCACCTGGCGCGGCTCACCGGCGCCGCCGGCTTCGAGAAGCTGTGCATCGTCAAGACCGTGTTGCCCAACCTGATGGGCGACCAGAACTTCATTGACCGGTTCCACCACGAGGCGCGCGTCCTCGTGCAGCTGACGCACTCGAACATCGCCCAGGTGCACGACATGGGTGAGGCCGACGGCACGCTGTACATGGCCATCGAGTACGTGGCCGGCGTCGATCTCTCGCGCGTGCAGACGCGCGTCGAGCGCAGCCAGGCGGCGATGCCGGTGCCGATGGCGCTCTACATGGGCCAGAAGCTGAACGAAGCGCTCGGCTACGCGCACCGCAAGGTCGGCGCCGACGGCACGCCCCTGGGCATCGTGCACCGCGACGTCTCGCCGCAGAACATGATGGTGTCGTACGAGGGCGAGGTGAAGGTGATCGACTTTGGCCTCGCCAAGTCGAGCGCGCGCAGCAAGCACACGCTGCCGTCCACCGTGATGGGGAAGCTCGGCTACATGTCGCCCGAGCAGGCGCTGGCCAAGCCCGTCGATCACCGCTCCGACATTTTTTCGTCCGGCATCGTCGTCTGGGAAATGTTGGCCGGTCGCTCGATGTACCAGGGCGGCACGATGTCCGAGATGGTGGCGCAGATGGCGGTGGCCGAGGTGCCGTCGCTGTCGGCTGCGCGGCCAGAGGTGCCGGCGGCGCTCGAGCAGATCGTCATGCGCGCGTTGGCGAAAGAGCCGTCGGCCCGCTACCAGCGCGCTGACGACTTCGCGCGCGCGTTGAACGAGTTCGCCGTGCGTGAGGGCATGACGACCGGCGCCGAAGAGGTCGGCAACTACGTGCGCGCGATGTGCCCCGAGGAGTTCGCGGCCGAGCGCCAGCTGCAGTCGCGGCTGTCGGTGATGCGCAAGCGCGGCTCGTCGCCGGAGATCGTGCCCGCCGCAGAGCCGGAGCTGGACGGCACGTTCGTGCGCACGCCCGCGCCGCCGGCGCAGACCGCGTCAGGGCAGGTGATGACGGCGGCGCAGAAGGCGATGTCGATGGTGCAGCCGTCGACGCCGCCGGTCGCGAAGGCGCCGTCGATCGCACCGCGCGCCAAGTCGGTCGCGCCGGTCGCGATGGCTGACGCCGACGCCGACGTGCCGATGGTGGCGCCAAAGAGCCGCACGCCGCTGGTGATCGTCGGGCTGCTGGCGTTCATCGCGCTCGCGGGTGGTGGGCTGTGGTTCGTCAACCAGCGCGACGCGCAGGCCGAGCCACCGAAGGAGCCCACGACCGAAGTGCCGGTGGCCGCGAAGGACCCGCAGCCCATCATCGACACCGAGCCCGCACCCGTGGCGGACCCCGAGCCCGAGGTGGTCGACGCCGGTGAAGAGCGCCCGCTGGTGGTGCTCGATCGCGTCAAGGCCGACAAGGTGTGGAAGGTGATGCGCAAGGGCGGCGAAGACCTGCTGCTGCTGGGCTCTGGTGAGAAGCTGCGCGAGGGCGATCGCCTCAACCTCGTCGGCGAGGTCGAAGAGGACGGCCAGCGCTCGGTCTACGGCCACGGCGCGGTGTTCGAGCTCAAGGGCGCGCTCGCCACGTTGGTGTTCGACGACGACTCGCCGCTGCCCAACCCCGTCTTCGCGTCGCGCGACGTCAGCGGCAAGCCGCCCAGCACGCACCGCACGCCGCGGAAGGATCCCGTCGCGACGACCGACGTGAAGCCCAACCCTGAGCCGACGAAGGACCCGGAGCCCACGAAGGAGCCCGAGCCGGTGAAGGAGCCGGTGGCCGAGGTGAAAGAGCCCGTGAAGACCGGCAATGCGCCGGTGCAGCTCTACGGCTACGTGCGCATCGGCCTCGCGAGCCGTGGTCGTCGCACCGTGATGGTGGGCAGTCAGAACCCCATGCCGCTGACTGGCTGCGAGCTCCGGTTGCCGAGCAACATGGTCTTCAAGTTCAACAAGCGCGTGATCGCCGCCCGCGAGGTGGCGCGCGTGCCGTTCAACGACTTCCGCGCCGACACGCGCCCGCCTGACGCGCAGTTCCAGGCCGACTGGGCCGCGATGTACTGCAAGGAAGGCACTGGCTACTGGAAGACGACGTACGACCGCTGACGACTACTTCTGCGCGACGTCCCACTTGAGGCGCTTCCACGTCGCGCGGAAGGCCGCTTCGTCGGCGGAGACCACCTTCGCTTCTTTCTCGCGCCCGTCGAGGAAGAGGACGAAGTCGAACTGCGCGTCGGGCTTGCCTGCCTCGCTGTCGAAGCGCTTCACGATCTCGTTCGCGGGCAGCGTGCGGCGGCCGGCGACGTTCACGAGGTCCAGCGAGAGCCCCTTCATGTCGGCGGCCGGCTGGTAGGCCTTGTAGACGAGCTCCGTGCACACCAGCATCGAGTCGCTGAAGAAGTCGAAGTCGAAGTCGTACGGCCGGCCCTGGTACTTGAACGCACGCTCGATGGCGCGGGCCTTGTCGGCGTTGCCGATGCGCGGCCGGAGCGCGCCGAGGTAGTCGACGCCGAACGCGTGCTCGACGGCGGTGAAGCTGACGCCTTCGCTGATCGACTCGATGACGCGGATGGGCGCGTGCCCCTGGAAATCGGAGCCTTCGGCGTACGCCTTCCACTTCTTCGGGTAGCGCTTCTCGAGCAACGCGCTGAAGGTCTTCACCTTCTCAGGCTGCGTGGCGACCCACTTCGACACGTCAGCGTCGGCGTCGAAGCTGCGCGCGAGATCGGCGGCGGTGCCGACGTACAGCTCGGCGTGCGGCCAGAAGCCCGGGAGGCCGATGTTCGAGAGGAACCAGTTCTGCCGCGTGACGATGACGTCGCCGGGCAGCAGCCGGGGAATGACGACGCGCGCGAGATCGTCGGCGGTGACGAGCGGCTGGCCGATGCGCGCCACGCGGGTGTCGCCCATCCACTCCGCGAAGGTCTTCTGCGCGGGGAAGATCGCGCGCAGCGATTCGTCGACGGCGATGTCCTTGGCGTTACCGGCGTACAGTTTTCCGCCGTGGCGCACGAGCTCGGTGCGCGCCACCTTCGAGTCGGCCTTCATCTCGGCCAGCGCCCACTTCACGAACGAGTCGTCTGAGACCTTCTGCTTCTTGAGGAACGGCACAGCGGTCACGGCCCACGTGTCGCCGGTGAAGAGCTGCGTGGACGTCGCGATGTGGATCGCCTTGAGCTTGAAGTCAGCGAAGGCGCCGCGGGGCACGCCGTACTCTTCGTTGGACTCGTCGAGCAGCGTCTCGAGCTGTTTGTTGTTGAGCGCGAGCGACGCGAACTCGAGGCCATGCGCCAGCAGCGCCGTCAGCGCGGTGTGCGTGACGATGAAGCCCCAGACGTGCCGCGGGTCGGTGGGCGAGAGCTTCACGAAGGCCCAGTACTTGTGGCGCAGGCCCTCGGTGGCGCTGAAGTAGCCGAAGAGCGAGCCCCAGGCCGAGAGCAGCGTCTGCTTCTGATCTGGCGAGAAGACCGCGTCGGACTTCTTGAAGAGCGCCGCGTTGCCCTTGAGCTGTGTCATCACGCCGCGCATGCCGCCGACGAACTGCTTGAGCGTCTCGAGATCGTGCCGGGCGGTATCGACGAAAGCGGCTTCGTTGAGCGCGTAGACCGAGTCGGGCTGCGCAGCAGGCGTCGCGGTCAGCAGCAGGGCGGTGAGGGTGACGAGCATGGCGTCACAGGGTAGCGGAACTCGCCTCGAGCAGTGACTTGAGGCGCGCGAGATCTGCCCGATTGGCGCGACGCATCGCGGCTTCCATGAACGGGGCGGCGATCTTCCCGAAGCCCGACGGCTCGCCGCGGTTGCGCAGCGTCATGCGCGTCGACTCCGGCGAGACGGCTTCCCAGGTGTAGGTGGTCTCCATGGGGAACGGGCCTTCACTGGTGCGCATGACGAGGCGCGCGTTGGGCACCAGCTCGGTGAACTCGTAGGTGTACGCGATGCGCCGGCCCAGGAAGTGCGCCACGAAGGCGACGCGCGAGCCGATGGTCAGCGGTGGCGTCGACTTCCACTCGACCGACTTGATGTTCACGTACCAGCGCGGCGCGTTGTCGGGCGTGCCGGCGAACGCGGCGACCATGGCGAGCGGCTTGTTGATCACGGTCTCGGTCAGGACGTCGACGGGCATGGCCGGAAGTGTAGTCGCCCGCTGCGCGCACCGTGTGCCGTGGTTAGACGTCGCGCATGGCCAGAGAGATCGACGACGACGCGGGCATCGCCGAGGTGGTTCGCAGCATGAAGCGCGTGGCGGTGCTGGGCATCAAGACCGAAGCGCAGCGCGGACAGCCGGCGTTCTCAGTGCCGGAGTACGTGCAGCAGCAGGGCGTCGAGGTGGTGCCGGTGCCGGTGTACTACCCGGACGTCACCGAGATCCTGGGTGAGAAGGTCTACCGCAGCGTGAGCGCGATCCCCGGTGAGGTCGATCTCATCGACGTGTTCCGCCGGCCGCAGGACATCGATCAACACGTCGACGATCTCATCGCCAAGAAGCCGAAGGTCGTGTGGTTCCAGCTGGGCATTCGCAACGACGCGGCGGCGAAGCGGTTGATCGACGCGGGCATCGACGTCGTGCAGGACCGCTGCCTGCTCGTCGACCACCGGCGCTTCGCCCGTTAGTCCTCGCCGTTCCAGCCCGTCGATGGCGCGTGCAGCGCGGCGATCGCCGACTCACGACCCGCCGCGACCGCTTCGGGGCCGCGGTGCATCTCGCTCGGCGACACGGGCGGAAGTCGCGAGGTGACGACGTGCACCTCGACGCCGCGCGCCTTGAGCAGCTCGAGCTGCAGCCGGAAGTGATCTTTGCGGATCGCCGCGAAGCCGCTCGCCATGCCGCTGGCGTACGCGAGCGCGCCGCGGGGCTCCTTGGCGCCGTCGCGGCTGGGCAGGAAGTGCACCACGAGCGCGTCGAGTGACGTGCCGATGGGTGACTCGGACAGCGCGAGGGCAGGGGCCTTGTCGACGATGCCGCCGTCCCACAGCAGCTGACCTTCACGCCGCACTGCTTGAAAGAGGCCCGGGTACGCGCACGTGGCGTGCACGGCGGTGGCGATCTCGCCCGAGGTGATGACGACCGGCGCCTGGGTGGTGAGGTTGGTGGCGACCAGCAGCAGCGGCGTCTTCAGCGCCGCGAAGTCCTGCGTCGGGAGGAACTGCTTGAGCAGCGCGACGAAGCGCTCGCCCTTCAGCAGGCCGCTCGCGCGGTGGCCCTTGCGCATGGTGTCCATCGCGATGCCGAAATAGTCGGGGTCCCAGAAGTGCTCGCGGCGCTGCTGCAGAATCAGCTCCGCCATGCGCGCAGGCGCGAGGCCGGCAGCGGCGAACGAGGCCACCATGCCGCCAGCAGACGTCCCGGCCCAGGCCGCCGGGGTGATGCCGCTCGAGAGCAGCCCTTCGACGAAGCCAGCGTGGCCGTAGAAACCGAAATACCCCGCGCTCAACACCACGCCGACGCGCTTGCCGGCGATCTTCTCTTTCAACGACGTCATGGCGCGCGTTCTACCAGCGTCGCTTTGCGAAGCCTCTGGGCCGCGTGTATGTGCCCGCGCATGGCTTCGAAGCTCAAAGTCGGTGTGCTCGGCGCGACCGGAATGGTCGGCCAGCGGTTCGTTTCTCTGCTCGCCGATCACCCCTGGTTCGAGCTCAGCGTGGTCGCGGCGAGCCCGTCGTCAGCCGGCAAGTCGTACGCCGAAGCGGTGCGCGGCCGGTGGTCACTGCCCTCGAGCGTTCCGGCGAACGCGGGCGCGCTCACGGTGGTCGACGCGTCGGACATCGCTGCCGTCTCGGATCGTGTCGACTTCGTCTTCTGCGCCGTCGACATGCCGAAGGACATCACCGCGAAGCTGGAAGAGGACTACGCGAAGCGTGAGACGCCGCTGGTCTCGAACAACTCGGCGCACCGCTGGACGCCCGACGTGCCGATGGTGATCCCGGAGATCAACGACGGCCACAACGCGGTGATCGAAGCGCAGCGCCGTCGCCTCGGCACGAAGCGCGGCTTCATCGCCGTGAAGCCCAACTGCTCAATCCAGAGCTACGTGCCGGCGATTCACCCGCTGAAGGCCTTCGGCCCGACGAAGCTCGCGGTGTGCACGTACCAGGCGATTTCTGGCGCCGGGAAGACGTTCGAGAGCTGGCCCGAGATGGTCGACAACGTGATCCCCTTCATCAAGGGCGAGGAAGAGAAGAGCGAGCAGGAGCCGCTCAAGATCTGGGGCAACGTCGTCGACGGTCGCATCGTCAACGCGACGGGGCCGGCGATCACCGCACAGTGCATTCGTGTGCCGGTCAGCGACGGGCACATGGCGGCGGTCTTCGTGGCGTTCGACAAGAAGCCTTCGCGCGACGAGATCCTCTCGGCGTGGCGCAGCTACTCGGGCAAGGCGCAGGCGCTGAAGCTGCCGAGCGCGCCGACGCCGTTCCTCAACTACTTCGAAGAAGAGAACCGCCCGCAGACGAAGCTCGATCGCGACGTGGGCAACGGGCAGGGCATCAGCATCGGCCGCCTGCGGCCCGACGCGGTGTTCGATTGGCGCTTCGTCGCGCTCTCGCACAACACCGTACGCGGCGCGGCGGGTGGCGCAGTGCTGACCGCCGAGCTGCTCAAGGCCGAGGGCTACCTCACGGCGAAGTAGTCACTCGCGCTGCCACGCTTCGTAGACGGCGGCCGCGCTGCACAAGACCGCCGTCGCCAACACCGGCAACGTCGCGAGGCTCATCGCGCGCAGCGCACCGTCACCGAGCGCGCAGGCGCCGACCGACACCAAGGCCAGCACGTCGATTACCAGTTCGAGCCCGTTGGGCTTGATGCCGGGCTCGCTCGGCGCGATCGGGAACGAAGGGATGCGCGTCGCTTCGCCCCAGTTCTGCTTGCCGAGCCAGCGCGCCCACATGAACCGCCGCGTGCCCCAGGCGCCGAGCGTGAGCCCCGCCAGGAACGGCCAGAAGCTGAACGAGAGCGCGGCGACGGTGAAGAAGGCGAGCGACGCCACGATGGCGCCGAGACTGGTGACGTAGAGCGCCCACGCGCAGATCGCCGCGAGGCCTGTCTGGTGCGGCGTGATCACGGGAGGCGCCACCGGCTTGCCTTGCAGCGGCTGCGGCAGCACGCCGGGCATGGTGTCGACGCCGTCGACGACCGCGAGCACCAGCGGCAAGAGATCGCCCGTCAGCTCGCCGCCGCGAAAATCGGCTTCGTTCAGCCGCCGCGATCGCACGCGCGTCTCGGGCGTCAGCACCAGCGCCGCCGCGTCGAGGAACTCGTTGATGCGGCGGATGCCCTCCATCGGCGCCGAGTGCCGCGACACTTCGTCGAGCACGCTCGCCCGCAGCATCACCGGCTTTCCTTCGCGCAGCGTCAGCAGCGCCGCGCGGTCGGGAGCGCCCTCGTCGGGTCGCCAGTCGAGCAACGAGATCGCTGTCACGTCTGTCGCCTGGAAGTGCGTGATCTCGTCGGTGACGGTGACCACGCGCCAGGCCTTGTCGAAGTAGCCGAAGTGCTTCGCCACGGACCAGCCGAGCTCCGCGGGCGGCTGCTCAGGCCCGGCGACCGCCACGCCCAGCTTGAGCCGCTGCACCTGTGACGCGATGCGCTCGGCCTCGGCGGCGCTCTCGAAGATCGCCAGCAGCCGCGGCACCTGAATCGCGACGTCGGGCTGCAGCGCCCCGGCGCGTCGCGCGAGCACCTGACGGAGCTCGTCGTTCAGCTTTCCGGGGCCGATGAAGACGGCGTGGCGCGGGGCGAACATGGGCGTCGCGATGATCGCCTGTCGGAGCCGGAATCTCCAGCGATGTCGGGCGTCTGCGCACCCGTTGCAACCTGTAGCGGTTTTCTTGCGGGGTCGATCGCCGCTGGTACCTTGCCGGCGCGCATGGACCGTCGTCGACAAGTCGTTTGGGGAGCGGTGGCGATCGCGTTGGTGCTGGCCGTCGGCTCGCTGTCCGCCGAGGGCGGCTTCCGTCGCTACGCGCGCCTGAAGCGAGATCTCTACGCGCTGGAAGAGCGCAACGCGCGCCTGCGGAACGAGAACGAGCGCCTCAAGCGCGAAGCGCAGCGCCTCAAGAGCGAACCGGCGGCCATCGAGCGCGCCGCGCGAGAGAGCCTGGGCCTCGTGCGCCCCGGTGAGATCGTCTTCAACCTGGAGACCCCATGACGCCAGCGCCCGCGGTCGTGCCTCGTCGCAGCACCCGGCCGTTGTCTTTCACGCCGGGGAAGTGGGCGCGCGAAGCGGTGCGGCTGGTGCCCGCCGTCGCGGTGCTGACGGTGTTCGGCTTCCTCGCGCGCGGGCGCTTTCGCAGCCTCGACGCGCTGACCTGGGCTGACGCGGCCGCGTTCGGAGGCCTGCTGCTCGGCGGTGCGCTCGCCACCATTCGCCGCGTACGTCGGTCGATCTCCGGTGCGCCGATCACGCTGCGCGATGAGCTCGAGTTCGGCGGCACGATGGTCGCCGCGTCGTTCGTCGTCGTGGCGCTGGGCGGCGAGCAGCTCTTCCCGATCGTGTACGTCTTGATGGCGTGCCTGGTGACGTTCCTCCAGCGACCGGCGGCCGCGACGTTGCTGGGCACGGCGATCCTCTTCGACGCGCTGCTCACGCTGCCCGAGCGCTGGGGCGTGTTCGCGGGTCGCACGGCGTTCCTCTCTCTGTTCGCGGGGCTCTACCACTTCGTGCTCTCGGCCCGGCTGGCTGCGGCCCGGCGCGCTGAAGACGACGCGGTGAAGAACAAGATCAAGGAGCTCGAGGAGCGCGCGCGCACGTTCCGCCTCGTCTCGAGCGGCGCTGACTCGATGCCCGGCGTGAAGGACCAGGAGAAGTGGCTGGTCGCCGCGGTGAAGGAGATCGAAGGCGCCACCGGCAGCGCGCTGGAGGTCGCAGAGACCGCGCTGCACACGCACACCGTCGGCGTCTTCATGCTGGCCAGCGACGACCGCAGCCTCAAGCTGCACGACTGCCGCTCGGCGTCGGAGCAGATCCAGCGGGATCGCTTCGCGGCGGGCGAGGGCATCTTCGGCGCGTTGCTCAAGCGCGGCGTGCCGGTGCGCATGAACTCCAGCTCGGGGCTCAAGGGCGTCACGCACTACGACGCAGGCGGCCCCGACGTGAGCGCGCTGCTGGCGGTGCCCATCCTCGAAGGTGGCGGCATGGTGCGCGGCGTGCTCGTGGCCGATCGGCTCGAGAACAAGCCGTTCAGCGAACAAGACGAGAAGCTGCTGCAGGTGATCGCCGGCGAGGTGCTCCGCGCCATCGAGGTCGAGCGCGTGATGTCGTACATCCGCCGATCGCGCGACGAGAAAGATCGGTTCTTCCGCGGCATCGAAGAGCTGAACCGCGCTGGCTCACCCGAGCAGGTGTTCCTCGCCGTGCTGGAAGCGTCGCGGCAGGTCGCGCAGCCGGAGTTCTGCGCGGTGACGCTGGTGAGCGAGCAGAACGGTCAGCGCATGCACCGCATCATGCGCATGTCGGGCGTCACCTCGGCCGGCCGTGCGCTCGAGAACGCCACGTTCCCCGACAACAACGGCCTGGTGGCCAACGTGGTGCGCTACGGCGCGCCGCTGCCCGGTCGCGACGCCGGCGCGATGGACCGGCAGATCATCTTCGACGACGACACGCAGATCCGCGGGCTGCAGTCGCTCAAGATCTTCCCGCTCGTCGCTGGTGGTCGCATTCTCGGCACGCTCGTCGCGGGCTCGCGCAAGAAGGCCGCGTTCGACAACGACGAGCTGCGCATGCTCGAGGTGATCGCTATTCAGGCCGCGCAGGCAGTGCTCCGCGCCCAGCTGTACGAGGCGATGGAGAAGATGGCCACCACGGACGGGCTCACCGGCCTCTTCAACCACCGCACGTTCCAGGGGCGGTTCGACGAGCAGTTGGCCACCGCGCGGCGCTACTCGCGCAAGATGTCGTTCATCCTCACCGACATCGATCACTTCAAGTCGGTCAACGACACCTACGGCCACCCGACGGGCGACCTGGTGCTCAGGGGCGTCGCGAAGATCCTCAAAGACCAGGCGCGCGACACCGACATCGTGGCCCGCTACGGCGGCGAAGAGTTCGCGATCATCATGCCGGAGACCGACGCCAAGGGCGCCCACATCATCGCGGAGCGCATTCGCGAGCGGATCATGAAGGAGGTCTTCCAGACCGATCAGGGCCCGCTGAAGGTCACCATGTCGCTCGGCATCTCGACCTTCCCCGAGGTGTCGACCGAGAAGCAGGTGCTGATCGATCTCGCAGATCAGTGCCTGTACTACGCGAAGCGCCACGGCCGGAATCAGTCGGTCACCGTCGCGCAGATGCAGGCCAAGGGGCCGCGCGCCGTCGAAGGGTGAATTCTTCCCGCGCGCTGCGCAGGGAAATGACAGCATCGGGGCCAGATGGGCATTCGCGGTCAACTCACGCTGCTGGTCCCGGGCATCGTGGCGTTGGCGCTCGCCACGCTGACGTTCTTCGAGGCGCGGCGTGAGTCCGCCGAGGCGCTCGAAGACTTCCGGTTTCGCAACGTGCGCGTGCTGCAGGCCGTCGGGCTCACGGCGGCCGTCCACATCGCCCAGAACGACGTGGGCAGCCTCGACACGCTGGTGGCGCACCTCGCCGAGTCGATGGGTGAGCGCGATCTCGTAGACCTCGCGGTGCTCGACGAGCACGGCCGCGTGCTGGCGCACAGCAACCCCGAGCAGTTCAACACCGTCGTCACCGACGCCTTCAGCCTCGACGCCGTCGCCACCGACGGGCCGCGTTGGCTCCGAGACGGTCATCAGTACCGCGTGTCGGTGCCGGCCATCTCGGGCATTCGTTGGGGCACGGTCACCGCGACGTACTCGCTGCACCGGCTGGAAGCCCACGACGTGCGCACGCGCAACCGCCTGGCCATCACCTCGCTGGGCATCTTCGTCTTCGTCGGCGCGCTCCTCTTCATCGGCCTCGATCGGCTGGTGGTGAAGCCGGTGCGCACCCTGCAGACCGCCGTGCGACGCATGGGCGAGGGCCACCTGTCGACGCGCGTGCCGCCGCTGCGTGGCTCCGAGCTCAAAGAGCTGACGGACACCATCAACCGCATGGCCGCCGCGCTCCAGGAACAGCGGGAGACCCTCGAGCACGCCGTCGAAGCGCGCACGCGCGAGCTGCAGGACGCCAACGCGCGCCTCGAGCGCCTCGCCGTCACCGACGGGCTCACTGGCGTGTTCAACCACCGCCGCTTCCAGGAAGCGCTGCACGCCGAGCTGCTGCGCGCCGAGCGCCACCAACGGCCGATGGGCGTGCTGATGATCGACGTCGACTTCTTCAAGAAGGTGAACGACGCGATGGGTCACCCTGCGGGTGACGAGCTGCTGAGGCGCCTGGCCAAGGTGCTGGGCGCTGATCTCCGGCAGACCGATCTCATCGCGCGCTACGGCGGCGAGGAGTTCGCCGTGCTGCTGCCCGAGACCACCAAGAGCGAGGCGATGCAGGTCGCCGAGCGCATGCGCGGCCAGGTCGAGGAGCTGATCAACAAAGACGCGTCGTGGCCGCAGAAGGTCACCATCAGCGTGGGCGTGGCCACGTTCCCCGAAGACGGGAAGGCGGCCGAGGCGGTCTTGAGCGCAGCCGATCAGGCCATGTACGTCGCCAAGCGCACCGGGCGGAACCGCGTCGTGGGCGCGCGGGGTGGGCACGTATGAGGGCGTGGCTGCTGTCGCTGGTGTTGCTGGCCGGCTGCGTCGACCCGGCGCCCGTGCCGCAGCCGCCCACGCGTCGGCCCGTCACCTCGGCGCCGGTCTTCTCGCCGCCTGCTGGCTTCACGAAGCTGCGGCTGGGGCTCGTGCCGTTCCTCTCGAAGGACACCATCAGCGCCGCGCACGCGAAGCTGGGTGAGTACCTGGGCAAGTCGCTCGCGGTGCCCGTCGAGATCATCGCGGCCGACGACTACGGCGACGCCATCGATCGTATGGAGCGCGGCGAGTTCGACCTCGTGGAGCTGAGCCCGCTCGTCTACGCCGAGGCGTCCAAGCGCATGAAGCTCAACTGCCTCGTGCAGACCATCGCCGACGGCTCGGCCACCGCGTCCGGCTACATCTTCGTGCGCGACGACAGCCCGCGGCGGACCATTCAAGACCTGAAGGGCGCGTCGTTCGGTTTCGTCGACCCGCGCTCCACGTCGGGCTCGCTCTTCGCCAAGAAGGTGCTGAAGGACGCCGGCTTCGATCTCTCGCGCGACTTCGCCCGGCAGGAATACCTCGGGAACCACGAGGCGGTGTTGCTGGCGGTGCTGGAAGGGCGCGTCGACGCGGGCGCCACCTACCAGGGCGCGTTCGCGGCGCTGCGGCGCTCGAAGGGCGTCGACCCGCTGACCTTCCGCATCATCGCCAAGACCTCGCGCACGCCGCGCGACATCTTCTGCGTGCCGCCCACCATGCCCGCCGAGGTCGCCGAGGCGATCACCGCGGCGTTGTTGCCGCTGAACGGGCGCGATCGTGCGGGCCGTGAGATCCTCGGGCCGCTCAACCTCAACGGCTTCACCGTCGCCAACGATCGCGCGTACGACGAAGTGCGCGCCGTCGCCGCTGAACTGACGCCGTGAAGCTGCCGCTCGCAGTCACCGTCTCGCCCAAGCAGCCCGGGCGCTACGCCGCCGCCGCGCGCGCGAAGGCCGACGAGTGGGGGCTCCCGTACTTCGACCGAACACTGCGCTCGCCGCTCGAGCCGATGCTGGCCGAGCTGGCCGACGCGTTCTTCGTGCTGGGCGGCGACGGGTGGTCGCTCCACAACACTGCGGGCGCGCTCGCGTTCTCGCCGGGCATGGCGCAGGTGCGGCTGCGGCGCCTCGCGTCGGCCGACCAGAACGAAGATCAGATCTTGCGGCTGTGCGAGCTCCAGCCGGGCGACGCGCTGCTCGACGGCACGTTGGGGCTCGCGGCTGACGCGCTGGTGTGCGCGAGCGTGGTGGGGCCGTCGGGGCGCGTGCTGGGCGTCGAAGGTTCCCGGGCGCTGGCGATCCTCGCGAAGGAAGGCCTCGCGGCGCTGGGCTCTGCCATCGAGGTGCGGCACGCGAAGACCGACGACGTGCTGCGCGAGGTGGGGCCGAAGAGCTTCGACTGCGTGATCCTCGACCCGATGTTCGACGAGCCCAACCGCGCGTCGGTGCAGTTCGAGGCGCTACGCGGCTACGCCGTGCATGAGCCGCTGACGCTGGAGACCGTCGAGCTGGCGCGCCGCGTGGCACGGCGCTGGGTGGTGGTGAAGGGCGGCCGCCGCGGCACCGAGCTGAACCGCCTCCGCTTGCCGCGCGTGCAGGTGAGGCGCGCGTCACCGCTGCAGTGGGCGCGCCTGTCGCCGATCTAGGGAATGTCGGCCGCGCGCAGCGTGCCCTTGGGCAGACCTTCGCTGCCGAGCGTGCCGACGCGGAACGCCGAGGCCTGCTCGTGCGGCATCAGCTCGCGCTGGCTGCGGTAGTAGTGCAGCGGCGAGTAGAAGACGAAGTTCGAGACGCGCGACGTGTAGAGGCACGCGTACTGCTCGACCTGCTCGCCGAAGCGCGAGTTCTCGTTGCCTTCCTTGAAGTGCAGGCCCCAGAACGGGTTGAAGCCCAGCTCGAGATCGCTCTCGAGCGTCTTCACGATCTCCACGCACTCACGCATCGACTTGCGGAGCTGATCGAGCTCGGCCTTCACGCGCTTGAACTCGTCTTCCAGCTCGGCCTTCAGCTCAGGCGCCGGGTTGTCGCGGGCGAGTTTTCGCTCGATCTGGTTGAGGCGCGTCTTGCGCGGGCCGATCTCGTCGTCGATGCGCACCTGCAGCTGCTCGACCTCGGAGAGCCGGTCGACCTCGCCGCGCCGTGACTCGAGGTAGGCGAGCTCGTCTTCGATCTCCTGCACGATCATGCACGTGCGCCACATCGAGGTCTTCTTCGACTTGAGGATGTCGCCGTAGATGTGATCGCCGACGTAGAGCACCTTGTCGCCGCCGAAGCCGCTGTAGCGCTCGAAGTCGGCGAGGTTGCCGCCCTGGTAGATCTTCCCGCGCTCGAGCTCGGTGGCCTCGCCCAGCACCGTGTTGGCGTCGGTGTTGGGGTCGATGACGAGGAACGGGTTGCGCTCCGAGAAGAACGCCGGCTTGGCGCCGCCGGTGATGATGAAGTCGAAGTAGTTCTTCCAGCTCGGGTACTCCGGCATCTCGCCGTCGAGCAGGTACGACATCACCGCGTTCGTGTAGTCCCACAGCGAGTTGGTCAGCACGAACAGCTTCTTGCCGCCCGAGCGCAGCTTGTGGAGCGCCGGCGCCAGCTCAGCGTCCTTGAAGATGTACTTGCCGATGTCGGCGCGGACGATCTTCTTGAGCGAGTTGTCGCGGTGCACCGTGTCGATGGCCTCGCGGATGTCGTCGTACAGCTTCGTGTAGTCGACGGCGCGCGACAGCTTCGTCTCGAAGAGCTCGATGATGCCGGCCAGCAGGCAGGCCTCGGGCAGCGCGAAGAGCGTGTCGATCCACGCGTAGTCGGTGCTCTTCATGCGAATGCGCTCGTTGCGGTACAGCCTGTCGATCTCCTCGTCAGGCAGCCGCTGGCGGCCGTGGTACGCGCGGCCCACGTAGCCGAAGCGGTCGATCTTCAGCAGGTTGCCGTGGCGCTTGTCGACGAAGAGCCCGCGCAAGATGAACGAGTGATCGTACGGAATGCTGCGGACCTCTTCGGGGTAGCCGTAGCGCGTGACGAGGCGGTCGACGGTGAGATCGTACGAGAGCTGCTCGAGCCGACGCTGGTGGTAGATCGCCAGCGTGTAGTCCATGTCGAAGCCGATGATGGCGACGTTGGTCAGGTGCAGGTTGCGGTTGACGAACACCTGCCGCGGCACCGGCGTGTCGCTCTGCGGCGGCAACTGCAAGATGCGCTTGAGCTCCGCGTCGTCGAGCACCTGTTGGGCGCGGGCCTGCGCGGCGATGGCGCGTTCGCGATCGAGTGGTGCGCTGATGCTGCCGTGAATCGAGTCCAAGTTTTTCCTTTCGCGGGGAGCGCGTGCGACATTTCTACCTACGATGGTCTCGCGTCGCAGCAACGACGACGTGCAACAGGAGCTGCGGGTGCGCGTCACCGAGCTCGAAGCGCGTGTGCAGTGGCTCGAGCGGAAGCTCAAGAAGGTCGCGCTGGCGGCCAGGGTGAAGCCGCCGCCAAAGCCCAAAGGGCCGCAGCGGCCCCGGTGCCCCGGTTGTTTTGCCGAGGTCCCGAAAGGGCAGCGCGATCAGAACTGCATCTACTGCGGGTTCGACTTCCGCGCGGTGAAGCCGTTTCGGCCGTCGCGCCCGCGGTGAGCGGCTATAACCGGCGGCGTGTATCGGCTGACCGGTCGTCTCGAGCAGAGCCAGCTGGCCGACCTGTTCCTCGGTGAGCGCGGCGACGCCCGCGAAGCCGTCGTCATCAAGCTCTTCCACCTCAAGACGTCTGACGCGGCCTACGCGCGCTCCATCGCCGACGTGACGCGGCAGCTGCAGGGCGTGACGCACGAAGGTGTGGCGCGGGTGTTGGACGTCGGCATGGTCGACGGGCAGCTCGCCATCGTGCGCCGCCACACCGGCAAGTACACGCTGGGCCTCGCGCTGCAGCGGCTCAACACGCGCGAGGTGTTTCTGCCGCCGACGCTGGCGCTGGCGATGTGCATCGAGCTGCTCGACGTGGTGGCCGCGGCGCACGCTGCTGGCGTCATTCACGGCGCGCTCACGCCCGGCAACATCATGTTGGGCGAAGACGGCCGCATGTCGGTCGCCGACTTCGGCGCGCTGACGGCGCTGCAGGCGTCACCGGCCCTCAAGAAGAGCTTCGGCGCGCGCGGCCGCAGCAGCTACCGCGCGCCAGAGTTGGGCACCGGCGGCGCGCCCAGCATCGCAGGCGATCTCTACGCGCTCGGCGCCATCACCTACGAGCTGCTGACGCTGCGCGAGGCGTCGCTCGGCGCGTCGGCGATGAGCACGCGCGGCGAAAGGTTGCCGCCGCCGTCGCGGCTGGTGCGGCGGCTCCACTCGCGCGTCGACCCCGTCATCATGCGCGCGCTCGAGGCCGCGCCGAACCGTCGCCACAAGTCGTGCGCCGATTTCGCCGAAGGGCTCCGCGAGTTCCTGGTGGCCAGCGGCGGCATTCCGCCTCGTGAAGATCTGCAGAAGTTCGTGGGCGAGCTCTTCCCCAACGAGGTGCAGGTCTCGACGTCAGGCCCGGTGCCGATCGAGCGCGCGTTCGAGTTGACCGACATCTCGGGGGTCGGCGTCATCGAAGCCGACGACGTCGAGGCCGATGAGCGCGCGTCGTTCTCGGGTGGCAAGGTCGACGATCGCACGCCCACCAGCGACGGCTTGCCGGTCTTCGCGGGCGAGGCGTCGCTGACGCAGGAAGAGATGACGGCGGCGGTGGCCCCGACCTCGCAGCGCGACGCGCTGACGACGCAGCCCGACGTGCAGGCGGTCGAGCGGCGCGTGGTCTCGCAGTGGGACGCGCCGGCGGCACCGATGAGCGCGCCCGAAGCGAAGGCCGGGCCGACGCCGCAGGTGTCCGAGGCGCTGAAGAACCGGGTTCGCGTCGTCGAAGACTTCGCCGCGCTCGAAGGTGCGCCGAAGCCTGCGCCCCGCGCGCCAGAGAAACAGAAGGCCGCCAAGACGATCATGACGTTCGCGGTGCCCTTCAAGCGCGAGGGTGACCCGTCGATCCCTTCGTACGAAGAGATGAACAAGCGCGGCGCGCGCACGGTGCGCGTCGTCAGCTTCCTCGCCGCGGTCGTCTTGATGAGCGTGGTCGCGGGCTCGAGCTACGCGGTGTTCAAGACCACCAGCAAGTCGACGCTCATCTCGTACCTGCCGGACCCCATCGAGCGCGTGGTGGCGCCTGACAACCGGCCGCCGCCACCGCCGCCGCCCGCGGGCAAGCAGCTCAAGCTGGCCGACTTCGACAAGCTGCACCCCGACAAGGCCTTCAACCCCAACCCCGACGCGCCGAAGCCTCCGCCCGAGAAGAAAGATCCGCCGCCGAAGCCGGTGGTGGTCGTGGAGAAGCCGGACCCCGCGCCGAAGCCTTCGGGCGACTGCTACCAGGCGCCGAAGAGCAAGGGCCTCGCGGCGCTGTCGGTGCGCGCGTCGACGAAGGTGCGCGTGGAGATCGACGGGAAGCGCGTGTGTACCGGGCTCAGCAAGGTGGCGGTCTCGTCGGGCCTGCACCGCATCGAGATCGTCGACCTCAAGACGAAGCGCGAGTACGTGTCGTCGAACCGCTTCGAGGCGGGCAAGACCCTCACCATCACGCCGATCTTCCCGAACCGATGAGCGAGCTTCAGCGAGTCCGTGTCTACGTCGTCGAGGATCAGCCGCAGTTGCTGAAGAACCTCCTCAAGTCGCTCGCGCTGTACCCGGAGCTGGAGGTCGTCGGCACGGCGCAGGAAGGCGAAGCCGGCGTCGAGGAGATGGTGAAGCTGTTGCCCGACCTCGTGCTGCTCGACCTCGAGTTGCCGGGCATCGACGGCATCGAGGTGACGAAGCAGCTCAAGCGGCGCGCGCCGTCGATCGAGGTGCTGATCCTGACGTCGTTCGATGACGAGCAGAAGGTCTATGAGGCGATGCAGGCCGGCGCGTCGGGCTACCTCGTCAAGCGCGTGGGGCCCGAGAAGATCCGCAACGGCATTCACGAGGTGATGTCCGGCGGCACCGTGCTGGAAGCCCTCATCGCGCGGCGCTTCTGGAACTACTTCCACTCGCTGCAGACGAAGAAGGAACAGCCGGACAACCCCTGGGGCCTGTCGCCGCTGGAGTTCGACGTCCTCAAGTACGTGGCGAAGGGGCTCTCGAACGCCGAGGTCGGCGGCGTGATGAACCTCGAGCGGCGCACGGTGCGCACGCACCTGTCGCACATCTACAAGAAGATGGGCGTGAACTCGCACGTCGACGCGGTGGTGCTGGCGCTCAAGGCGGGGATCGTCGAGCTGTGATCGCCGTCGTGGCGTCGCTGGTGTTGGCCGCCACGCCTGCGGAGGTCGTCACTGCGCATCGCAAGGTGGTCGCCGACGACGGCGCGGTGCTGGCGCTCTACCGGTATTCGCCGGGCAACGACGGCCGCCCCGAGGCCCCTCCGGTGTTGATGGTGGTCGACCTTGGCTTTGGGCGCGATCTCGCCGCTCCGCTGGCGCGCTTCCTCGCTGGGCGTGGGCGCGTGGTCTACGTCGCCGAGCTGCGCGGGCAGGGCGTGGCATCGGCGGGTACCTCGCTGCGTGACCTTGTTCTTCGTGACGTGCCAGCCGTCGCGCGCGTCATTGGCCGGCCCGTCGATCTGATCGCCCACGGCTACGCCGGCACGCTGGCCACGGCGGCGGTTGGTCACGGGCTCGAGGTCAGGAAGATCGTCGGGCTCTCGACGCCGTTCGCTCCGGAACAACCGACGGAGCTGCAGGCGTGGTTCCTCTCGGACGGTGGTCGCTTCTCGACCCTGGGCGCATCGCCGCAGGGCGCGGAGATCTTCTCGCAGTTGTTCGTGCTCGGCTCTCGCGTGCACGCGGGCGAGCTCCGCGAGCTGCAGCGCACCGGCACGCGCGATCTCGGGCCCAACATCGGCAACGAGCTGCTGACCTGGCTGCGCGTGGGCGATCTGCCGCTGGGCGACGGCTCGTCGGTGATCGCTCGTCTCACCCAGTTGCGTGCGCCGACGCGCGTCTTCCTTGGCCTCGCGAACGCGTGGGCGCCGAGCGAGGCGTGCGTGCTGCTCCGCGAAAAGACGCAGGCTCCGGTGCAGCTGCGCAGCTTCAGTCGCTTCGCTGACGGCGACGATCTGGCGCACGTCACGTCGCTCATGGGCCTCAGCGCGACGGACTTCGTGTTCCGCGACGTGGAGGACTTCCTTCGATGAGGGCCTTCGCGCTGTTCGCGCTGGTGCTCGTCGGGTGCGCGCATGTGCGCGGTGAAGCGCTGCCGCCCGAAGCGCAGTCGCACCGCGCCAGGACCGATGACGGCGTCGAGGTCGAGCTCACGCGGTACCTGCCGGTGGGCGCGTCGAAGGGCTTGCCGGTGTTGCTGTGTCACGGCATCTCAGCCAACGCGCGCAACATGGACCTCGACGAAGAGGTCTCGATGGCCCGCTGGTTCGCCGCGCAAGGCCGCGAGGCGTGGACGCTGTCGCTGCGCGGCACCGGCACCAGCGACACGCCGAAGATCATCACCTTCGACGACTACTGGCGGCACGATCTACCGGCCGCGATTGCCTACGTGCGCGAGGTCAGCGGCGCGGACGCCGTCGACTACGCCGGGCACTCGATGGGCGGCATGGTGCTGTACGCGTACCTCTCGCAGGGCGGGCAGGGCGTCCACGCCGCGGCGACGTTGGGCACGCCGTCACGGCTCGACTTCGGGTCGTCAGTCGATGCGCTCACCAACGACTTCGGCGGCAAGCTCATCAGCCGTGAAGGCGTGATCCCCACGCGAGGGCTCTCGAAGCTGGCGGCGCCCTTCATCGAGGCCGTCGACGACGGGCCGCTGCAGCGCTTCTTCTACAACCCTCAGTCCACCCGGCCCGACGCGTTCCGTCGGTTGATGCTGTACGGCACGGCCGACATGGCGGGCGGTGTCTCGGAGCAGCTCGCGGTGCTGATGAAGACCGGCGCCTTTCAGTCGGCGGACGGGGCCATCGATTTTCGCGCCGCCATGGCCGGCATCACCACGCCCGTGCTGGTGGTGGCCGCGCGGCTCGACCGCATCGCGATGGCGCCTGCCGTGAAGGACGGTTTCCGGGCGCTGGGCGGCCCGAAAGAGTGGTTGCTCATTACTCGGGCGAACGGTACCCGCGGTGAGTACGGTCACATGGATCTCGTCATCGGTGAGCGCGCCGCCGGTGAGGTCTGGTCGAAGGTCCTGGACTTCTTCGATCGCCACGCGCGCAAGGAGCCTTGATGGCAACCCGTTCGTCGTCCCGCCCGAAGCGCAAGCGCGCTGTTTCGCTGCCGCCTGCGCTGAAGGCCATCGCTGATTCCGTCATCGAGGCCCAGCTGCCCAACGGCCTGAAGATCCGCCTCATGCCGTCGGACGCCGTGCCGACCTGCAGCCTGTACACGTTCTTCAAGGTGGGCGCGCGCAACGAGCGGCCGGGCATCACCGGCATCAGCCACCTCTTCGAGCACATGATGTTCAATGGCGCGAAGAAGTACGGCCCGGGCCAGTTCGACCGCGTGCTCGAGTCGAACGGCGGCACGTCCAACGCGTACACGTCGAACGACGTCACCGTTTATTACGAAGACTTCATGGCCGAGGCGCTCGAGAAGGTCATCGACCTCGAGAGCGATCGCATGCGCTCGCTGCAGGTGACGCCCAAGATGCTCGAGAGCGAGCGTCAGGTGGTCATGGAAGAGCGCCGCCTGCGCGTCGACAACGAGATCGGCGGCCTGATGGACGAAGAGCTCTCGACGCTGGTGTGGAAGGCGCACCCGTACCGCTGGCCGGTCATCGGGTGGATGAAGGACATCGAGAACATCAAGCGCGAGGACTGCCTCGACTACTTCCGCACGTTCTACGCGCCGAACAACGCGACGCTGTACGTGTCGGGTGACTTCGACCCCAAGCAGGCGCTGGCGTTGATCAAGAAGTACTACGGCAACATCAAGGCCGGCCCGCCGGTGCCGCCGGTGATGGACGCGGAGCCCGATCAGAAGGGCGAGCGCCGCGCTGACGTGCGGCACCCCGCGCAGGCGCCGTCGCTGATGATCGCGTGGCGCGGCCCGGCGGCCACCGACAACGACACGCTGGTGCTCGACGTGCTGCAGTACGCGCTCTCGGTCGGCCAGTCTTCACGTCTCACGCGCGCGCTCGTCTTCGAGCAGGAGATCGCCGTCGGCATCTCCGTCGACTGGACGTGGCGCTTCGACCCCGGCGCTTTCACGGTGGTGATGGAGCTCAAGCCGGACGGTGACCCGAAGAAGGCCGAGGCCGCGCTCTACGCCGAGCTGGCGAAGGTGGCCGAGAAGGGCCTCGAGCCCCGCGAGCTGGAGAAGGCGAAGAACAACCTGTCGGCGCACCTGCTGCGTGAGTTGGCGACCAACAACGGCCGCGCCCACGCGCTCGGCACGTACGAGCTGATGCTGGGCGACTGGCGCGAAGGGCTGCGGTTGCCCGAGCGCTATGAGTCGGTCACTGGCGAGCAGGTGCGCGCCGCGGCGGCGAAGTACCTGTCGGCCGAGAAGCGCGCCGTGGTGACGCTGGTGCCGTTGCAGGAACAGCAGCAGCAGGAGGTCGCGGCTTGAAGAAGCAGTCCCTGAAGTCTCCGTCGCTGCGCCCGCTCAAGCTGCCGAAGCACGAGGTCCGCGTGCTGCCCAACGGCCTCACCGTGCACCTCGTGCCGCGCGGCCCGCTGCCGCTCGTCGCCGTGCGCCTGGTCATTCGCGGTGGCTCGGCCTTCGACCCCGTCGGCAAGCTGGGCGTGGGTGACTTCGCGGCCCGGCTGTTCCGTCGCGGGGCGGGCGGCATGACCGCCGATCAGATCTCCGACACCGTGGAGTTCGTCGGCGCCAGCGTGGGCGGCTTCGCCAACGAAGAGAACGTCATCGTCTCGCTGTCGACGCCGTCGAAGCACTTCACGCAGATGTTCGAGGTGATGGGCAAGGTGCTGCTCGAGCCGACGTTCCCCGAGAGCGAGGTCGAGCTGGCGCGTCGCCGCATGCTGGCCGCGCTGGTGAACGACCTCGACGACCCGGGCTCGCTGGCCGACCGCGCGCTGGCGCGGGTCACCTGGGGTGATCACCCGTACGCGCACGAGCTCGTGGCCGGGAAGAAAGACGTCGAGGCGCTCACCATCGGCGACCTGAAGTCGTTTCACCGCAACCGGCTCGGGCCGAAGGTCTCGCACCTCTACGTCGTCGGCGCGTTCGACGTCGACGAAGTGATGAAGACCATCGAGAAGACGCTCGGTGGGTGGAAGGGCGGGCCCGACGAGATCCCCGAGATCCCCACGTGGTCGGGGCTGGCGCGCACCGGCGAGGTCATCATCGTCGACAAGCCCGAGCAGACGCAGGTGCAGATGCGCATCTCCGGTGTCGGCGTGAAGCGCGGGCACCCCGATCACTTCCCGCTCGTCACGATGAACACGGTGCTGGGCGGCGGCTTCACGTCGCGCCTCGTCACCGAGATCCGCGTGAAGCGCGGCCTCTCGTACGGCGCCGGCAGCTCGTGGGACATGATGAGCGCCGCGGGCACGTTCACCGTGTCGTCGTTCACCCGCACCGAGAGCATCAACACGCTCATCGACGTGGCGTTGGGTGAAGTGAAGAAGATGCGCGAGAAGGGCCCGTCGCAGACCGAGTTGTCCACCGTGCAGCGCTACATCTCGGGGCTCTACCCGGCGCGGCTGGAGACCAACGAGAACGTGTCGGGCGCCATCGCCGACGTGGTGCACTACGGGCTCTCGGACGAGTGGATCTCGCAGTACCGCGAGCGCATCGCCGCCGTGACCGTGAAGCAGGCCGCCGCCGCCGCGCAGGCGCACCTCTTCGGGAAAGACCGCGCCATCGTGCTCGTCGGCAACGCCGAGCAGCTCAAGTCGAAGGTCGCGAAGTACGGCCCCGTGACGGTGTGGAAGCCGTCGCAGTTCGAGTGACCCTTCGTCTTCTTGGCGAGTGGCCGGGCCTGGTGGCGATCGACAAGCCGCCGGGCCTCCTCGTCATCCCCGGTCGTGACCCGAGCGAGCCGTGCGCCAAGGTGATGCTGGCCGAGCAGCTCGGTCGGCAGATCTGGGTGTGTCACCGCATCGATCGCGACACGTCGGGCGTCGTCTTGTTCGCGACGACGGCCGACGCGCATCGGACGGCGTCGATGGCCTT
>CAYWON010000020.1:0-61777 GCA_964459885.1 uncultured Archangium sp. | reverse complement strand
AGACCTTCTCCCACGGCCACTTGAAGTACGGGCCGCCCGGCGGAATCACCGAGAGCTGCGGGTACTTGTAGCGCTCGCGCTCGTCGGGCCGCAGGTACTCGGCCATCGGGTTGTCGAGCGTCGAGGTCGTCAGCCGCACCGCGCGACCGAACGAGGTCTTCACCGCGCGCTCGTTCTGGTTGACGGTGAAGAAGCCGAAGATGACGTAGCGGAGTACGAACCAGCCGACGGCGCCGAAGAACAAGCCCGGCACCGAGATGAAGCTGCCTTCCATGTGTGGAGCCCTCCCCTTGAGAGGGCTCGGACCTTACGCGAACTGCGCCCACACAGGCGCGTGATCGGACGGCTGCTTGCCCTTGCGCGCCTCGCGGTCGACCTCGACCTCCGTGCAGCGCGCCAGCAGGTCGTCGCTCACCAGCAGGTGATCGATGCGCAGGCCCTGGTTCTTGTGGAACGCGCCGGCGCGGTAGTCCCACCACGAGAAGCGCCCGCCTTCGGGGTGCTTGCTGCGGAACAAGTCGGTCAGCGCGTTGGTCTGCATCAATGCGGAGAGCGCCTCACGTTCTTTCGCCGACGCCAACACCTGGCCGTCCCAGAGCGCGGGGTCCCACGTGTCGAGCTCGGTCGGCGCCACGTTGAAGTCGCCGAGCAACACCACCGGCCGCGTCGCGCCACGCAGCCAGCGCGAGAGCCGCGCGTACCACTCGAGCTTGTACGCGTAGGCCGGCGACGTGAGCGACTGGCCGTTGGGCGCGTAGATGTCGACCACGCGCACGCCGAAGGTGGTGCCGGCGATGACGCGCGCCTGCTCGTCACCATCGCCGACGCCGCGCACCACGTCGGTGATGGGCGCCTTCGAGAGGATCGCCACGCCGTTGTACGTCTTCTGACCGTACGTCTCGACGTGGTACCCGAGCGCCTTCACTTCTTCGCGCGGGAACTGCTCGTCGGTGCACTTGAGCTCCTGCAGGCAGAGCACGTCGGGCGAGCGCGTGTTGAGGAACTCGACGAGGCGCTCCAGCCGCGCGCGCACCGAGTTGATGTTCCAGGTGACGATCTTCAAGCCTTAGCCCCCCGCCGACGTGTACCGGGAAATCGACCGCAGCCAGACCAGCCGCGCCACCATCGCGAACGCCAGCGCGCCGCTCATCGAGTACGCGAGCGTCTCCCACTCGAGCCGCCCCAGGAGCGCTTCCGCCGGGAACGTGGTCATGACCGCGATGGGAATGATGAACGTGAAGACGAACTTCACGGGGCCGCGAAACACGCTCGCCGGCCAGCGCGCCGCGTCGAAGATGGAAGTGAAGAGGTACGTCAGGTTGTCGACCTTCACCATGATGAAGGCCAACGAGATGATGAGGATCCACAGCGAGTAGAGCAGCGCCACGGCGATGCCGAGGAGCACCAGCGCTGTGAGCACGCCGGTCACCGTCGGCACGCGCCCGAGCTCCCGGAACGCGAGCGTGAAGACCACCGCCGCGTGCAAGAGCCCCGCGCCGCGCCACAGCTGGAAGCGCGCCGTCGACACCAGGAACTGCGCGTCAGCCGGCTTGAGCAACACGAAGTCCAACGTGCCCTTGCGAATGTGATCGATGACGGCCTGCAGCCCCGGGTTGATGGCGCCGTCGAGCACCGCCTGCAGCGTGATGAAGCAACCGACCACCACCAGCGTCTCGCCGAAGCTCCAGCCCGGCACGCCCGCGCGGCTCGCACCGCCGTACACGACGAACAACGGCATGATCGCCGCGGCCGTCCAGAAGAGCCCGATGCCCGCATCGAGGAAGAAGTCCCACCGGTACTGCGCCGCGAGGAGGATCGACGTGCGCAGCTGCAACAACAGCAGTCGGAAGTAGCGCAGCACGTCAGCCTCCGAAGGCCTGGAAGCGCTTCACGCCGCGGTTCCAGATGAAGAGGCCGAGCGCACACAAGCCGAACGCGAACGCGTACTGCTTGCCGATCATCACCCACGCGTCGCCCAGCGCGAGCTTCCCCGTCATCACCTCGACGGGCAGCGCGATCTGGTAGCGAAACGGCAGCCACTCGGTCACCGCGCGGAGCCACGGCGGGAAGAGATCGAGCGGGAACATGTACCCGGAGAACACGAAGAACGCCGCGAGGTACACGTCCATGATGCGCAGGCTGCTCTCGAGGAAGAAGCTGACAGCGCCGATGGTGACGTTCACGAAGAACGTGATGAGCCAGCCGCCGAACATCGCCACGCACCACGTCGCCCACAGCGCCACGTCGCGCGTCATGAAGTCGCCGTAGACCGCGAGCAAGACGGCCACCACCGGCAGAGAGATGAGGAACCGCTGCGGCATGTAGGCGAGGTTGGACATCGCGTAGCCCAGCACCGGGTGCATCGGGCGGAGCAGCCGCATGGCCAGCGTGCCGCCGCGCACCTCGAAGTTGATCTCCCACGAGGCCCACGCCGACGCGAGCTGCCTGACCACGAAGACCGACAAGAAGTACGCGATGAACGAGTCGCTGCCCCACTGCTGGCCGCCCTGGCCGATGACCGGCGCGGCCTCGGCGACCGTCGTCCACAAGACCATCATCACGAAGGGCATCGTGGTGGCGAGCACCCAGATGACCATCTCCGCGCGGTAGGCGATGGCCTCCGCGAAGCCCACGCGCAGCAGCGTGGGCACGACCTTCAACGCCCGCATCATGCGGCGGCCTCACGCTCGGCGCGGCTGCGCGCGAACAGCTCGCTCATGACCTCTTCGAGCGGCGGGTCTTCCACGTTGAGGTCGCGCACGGGCAGCTCGGCGAGCGCGCGGGCGACGACCTTGTTCACCGCGTCGTGCGCCACCTGCAGCACGGCCTCGGCGGCTTCGTGCTTCACCACGTTGCCGAACTCCTTCACGCGCTCGGCCGGCACCGGCTGCGAGAAGCGCAGCACCAGCCGCTTCTCGGGGCGCACGCGCTGCACGAGGTCCGCCAGCGTGCCGTCGTACGACAGCGCGCCCTTGTCGATGACCACCACGCGCGGGCACAGCGCCGCCACGTCGTCCATGTAGTGCGAGGTGAGGATCAACGTCGCGCCGTGCTCTTCGTTGTAGCGGCGGATGAAGTCGCGCATCGCCACCTGCATCGACACGTCAAGGCCGATGGTCGGCTCGTCGAGGAACAACACCTTCGGGCCGTGGATCAACGCGCCCGCCAACTCGCACTTCATGCGCTCGCCCAGCGAGAGCTGCCGCGTCGGCTTGCCGAGGAGATCGCCCAGCTCGAGCAGCTCAGTCAGTTCCTTCAGGCGCTTCGTGTACTCGTCGCGCGGCACTTCGTAGACCGCGCGGTTGAGCTCGTACGTCTCGGACGGCGGCAGGTCCCACAGCAGCTGCTGCTTCTGCCCCATCACCAACATGATCTTCTTGAGGAACGCAGTCTCGCGCCGCTGCGGCACGTGCCCGTCGACGGTGACTTCACCTTCAGTGGGGTGCAGCAGCCCCGACGCCATCTTCAGCGTGGTGGTCTTGCCCGCACCGTTCGGCCCGAGGAAACCGACGCGCTCGCCGGCCTGCACCTCGAAGTCGATGCCGTCGACGGCCTTCACCACCTGGTAGTCGCGCTTGAAGAGCGACTGGAACGCCGCCTTCATGCCTGGCGGCCGCTTGTGTACGCGGTAGTGCTTCTTGAGCCCTCGAACGCGGATCATGCGCGGGCTTGTACCGCCTCGCGTGCGCGTTGCGAGTCATTCCGCCGACGTGACTCGGCCAGACGGTCAGCGCGCCAACGCCTCGGACTCAGCGCCGACGTGCTTCACCAACGCCTTGAGCTGCGCCGTGCGTGAAGCGCCGCTGGCCTTCGCGTTGATGGTGCCCAACAGCTGTTGATCGACGGCGCGCACGCCCAGCACGTCGAGCCGCAGCGCGCCCGGCAACACCTGCAGGCTCGGCTTCAGCACCACGGTCGTGGGGCCGACCTTCTCGACGACCGACGCGCCGCGACGCACCAGCTCATCGCGCAGCTGGCGATCGAGCTCGCTCACCAGCGCGCTGCTCTCGGCCTGACGCGCCCACGAGACCGCGTACACCCGGCGCGTCGACACCGCGGAAGAGCCGGTGGCAAGCAACAGAATCAAGCCGACAGAGAGGCGCGTAAGCATGACGTGTCCCTTCGGGTGTGCGTGTGCGCACCCGCGTGTGCCGAGTCGTCGATGTGTGGAGTGCCGTTCCGTGCTGCGACGGGGCTGAAGCAACCTGTTGCACACCAAGGTACCAGCACGAAAAGACCACGCGAGTTTTCGGCACGGCCCTGTGGTCTTGCGTGGTTGCTCTGACCGGCCTAGTTGTCCCCAAAGCCATTTCGGCCGGGGGAAGGAGCGCACACATGCAGCGGGTGATGATCGCGGTCGCAGCAGTGGTGGTGGTGGGCTGTGCAGCAGAGCCGAAGTTGAACAGTGAGCCTGCAGTCACGGCGAAAGGTGAGGTCACGGGCGCCACGAAGACCGTCACCATCGGCGCGGCTGGCGGCACCATCTCGAGTGACGACGGGCAGCTGTCGTTGATCGTGCCTGCGGGCGCGGTGGCCGCCGACACGGCGTTCACGGTGACGCCCATCTCCTTGAAGGCGCCCGGCGCGCTCGTCGCCTGGCGACTCGGGCCTGAAGGCACGACCTTCACCAAGCCAGCGTCGATCAAGATCACCGCGACCGAAGCGCAGCTGCTCGGCACCGACATGAAGGCGATGCACGTCGGCTACCAGAAAGAGAACGGCACCTGGGCGTTCAGCCCGACGAGCACCATCGACGGCCGGTCGATCACCATCGAGACGCCGCACCTGTCGGACTGGGCGATGGCTTCGGGCTTCGCGCTGAAGCCCGGGCAGGCACGCGCTGACCTCGGCGACACGGTCAACCTGACGCTGCAGTTCTGCAACTTCCCGAGCAACGACGCCGAGCTGTGGCCGCTCATCGCGCCGTGTCAGGACACCGATTTCGGTCCTGTGCTCGAGAACTGGTCGGTCAACGCGATACCCGGCGGCAACGCCAGCGTGGGTACCATCGCCGGTGGGCAGCTCTCGGGCGTCTACACCGCGCCGTCCTCCAAGCCGACGAGCAACCCCGTTGCAGTCAGCGTGCACTACATCAGGCTCGGGTCGAACGAGCGCGTGATCCTCACGTCCAACATCACCATCGCCGGCGTCCCCACCACGTACGCCGCGCAGTTCGGCTGGTCTGACGACAACGACAACGGCGACGGCACGTACCTCAAGTACAACGTGGCCGGCACGGCCAACTTCTCGCTCAATTCCACGTCGGGCACGGCGTCGAGCTACGATCTCGAGAACGGCACCATCACCTCGCTGAAGGTGCGGCGGCGCGACGGCAACTGCATCTGCGAAGGCACCACGACCGGCCAGGTCACCGACGGCTCGCTGCGCACCGTGGGCGACGGCAAGAAGGTCGAGCTGACGGTGTACGGCAGCGCGGAGATCCCCCTCACCTGCACGAAGATCGACCCGGCGCTGACGCCGCCGTGCCCCACCACGCACAGCGCCGCTGTCGACTGGCGCATTCCCGACAACGACCCGACGGGCTTCTGCCCCACCACCAGCAACGACACCTTCGACGACATCGCCAACATCAGCGGCACGTCGGTGATGACGTGCCAGACGCCCAACAAAGACGTGCGCGGCAACTGGACGTTGATCGGCTCCGACTGACGGCCGAAGTGCTACGAGCCTCGGGCCATGGGTGACCCGACCCGAGATCTCGAGCAGTGGATTCCGCGCCTCCTCGCCGTGTGGCGACGTCAGCGGCGCAGCAAGCAGCCGCAACAGCGCGGTCGTGATCGTTCCCAGCACGACGAGCTGCCTGAGAACACGCTGACGCGCGACGAGCTGCGTGACGTCGCCGCCGGCGTGAAGCAGCTCTCACTCGGCCTCACGCGCGATCGCCAGCTCGCCGGCGCGCGGTACATGGACGACCCGAAGCTGCTGGGCGCGTACCTCCTCTTCTATTGGCCCGTCAGCTACGCGCAGGCGCGCAGCACGCTCTCAGAGCTGACGTCGCGCCCCCGCGCGGTGCTCGACCTGGGCTCTGGCCCGGGCCCGCTGGCCTTCGCCGCGCTCGACGCCGGCGCCACGTCGGTGGTCGCCGCCGATCGCAGCAAGCCCGCCCTCGACCTCGCCCGCGCGCTCGCCACCGAAGCCGGAGAAGGCCTCGCCACGCGCGAGTGGAGCCCCGAGAAGCCGATCCCCGACGGGAAGTTCGACCTCATCACGATGGGTCACGTGGTGAACGAGCTCTACAACGGGCAGATCCTCCCGCGTGCCGCGCTGCTCGAGAAGATCCTCGAGCGCGTCAACGCCAACGGCTCGCTCGTGGTGCTCGAGCCCGCACTTCGCGAGACCTCGCGCGCGCTGCTGCAGGTGCGCGATGTGCTGGTCGAAAAGGGCTACGCCATTCGCGCGCCCTGTCTGTGGCGCGGCGCCTGCCCTGCCCTCGTGAAGGACTCAGACTGGTGTCACGCCGAGCGCAGCTGGCGCATGCCGAAGCTGGTCGAAGAGCTCGCGCGCGCGGCGGGCCTCCACAAGGAGTCGCTCAAGATGAGCTACCTCATCGTCGCGCCGAAGGGCGAGGCGTGGCCGGCGGTGCCGGAAGGGCAGCTCTTCCGCATCGTGTCGGAGCCGCTGCCTGGGAAGGGCCGCAGCCGAATGATGGGCTGCGGACCGGAAGGCCGCGTGGGCCTCGCGATGCAGGACAAGCACGAGACCGAGAAGAACCGCCTGTTCCTCATGGCCACGCGCGGCGACGTGCTGCGGGTGACGGCGACCGATGAGCGTGGCGACGGCCGCGCCCTCACCGATCAATCGACGGTGGAGATCATCGCCCACGCCGGACGCCCCGTGCTGGCTACGCCGAAGTCATGACGATGGCGGCCAGCGTGCCGCCGGCGACCAGCACCCAGAGCACTACGCCGAGCACCAGCGGCCGCACGCCGACCTGCCGCAGCGCCTCGCGCGACACGCCGAGGCCCACGAAGAACAAGCTGGCCACGAGGCCCCACTTCGCCGCCGCCGCGAGCTGCTGCCCCGCCGGCTGCAGCGACGGCACGAAGGTCACCAGCGCCGCCATCGCCACGAACAGCCCGATGAACCACGGGTAGCTGCGCTTCGCCGCGCCGCCTTCGTGCGGCACCACGCGCGCCAGCACCGCGGTGACGGGCAGAATCCACAGCGCGCGCGCCAACTTCACAGTGGTCGCCAGCGCCAGTGCCTCGGCGCCGAACTGCATCGACGCGCCGACGACGGAGCTGGTGTCGTGAATGGCCAGCGCGCTCCACAGGCCGAACTGCGCCTGCGTGAGGTTCAACGCGTGGCCGATGGGCGGAAAGATGACGAGCGCGAGCCCGTTGAGCAGGAACACCACGCCCAACGCCACGCTCATCTGGTGGCTCTTGGCGCCGATGCCGGGCCCCGCGGCCGCGATGGCGCTGCCGCCGCAGATGGCGGTGCCGGTGCCAATGAGCAATGAGGTGACGCGATCGGTCCGCAGCACTTTTGAGAGCGCCCAGGTGAGCGCGAACGTCGCCGCGAGGCCCAGCAGCGTGTAGCCGACGCCCGACGCGCCCACGCGCAGCAACACGCCGAGGTTCATGCCCGCGCCGAGCGCCACGACCGAGCCCTGCAGCAGCCACGTCTGCAGCTTCTTGGTCTGCGCGGCCCACGGGTTCTTCACCGTGAGCGCGAGGACGACACCGAGAACGAGCGCGAGCGGCGCGGCCACGTCACTTCCAGTTCGACATGGCGCCGAGGTCGACCACGCGCTTGACGCCTTTGCCTTCCAGTATGGCCCTGGCGCGCGCGCTGCGACCGCCGCTGCGGCAATACACCACGACCTCCCGGTCAGCCGGCACGTTGAGCGACGCCCACTTCGCGTCGAGCGCCTGTACCGGCACGTTCACCGCGCCCTCGAGGTGACCGCTGGCAAACTCCTCGGGCGTGCGCACGTCGAGCAACAGCCCGCCCTTCGCGACGACGGCCTTCGCGTCGGCCTCCGCCGTCGGCGACGCCGACCTCGCGCAGCCGGCCAACAACACGGTCAAAGCCAGGATCCTGAACATCGTCGTTCTCCTCTTCAGTGAAAGCCCAACGCGCGCCGCACCGCCGCCTTGACCGGCGCCGGCACTTCCCCGCCGGGGATGGCCCGGCACAACGACACCGTCTTCTTCAGCGACTCGCAGGCCGCCGTGCAGCGGGGGCACCGCGCGAGGTGCGCTTCGATGCGCGCACACGCCGCCTCGTCGATGTCGCTCCCCGCGTACGCGGCCAGCTCGTGCGCGAGGTCCGGGCACTCGACCACCTCGGCGCCTTCGTCCAGCACCGCGCCCAACTTCTGCTTCAGCTGCAGGCGCGCCCGGTGCAGCCGGCTCTTGAAGGCCGCCTCGTCGACGCCCACCACGTCGGCTGCCTCGCGCGTGTCGAGGCCCTCGACGTCGCGCAGCACCAGCGCCTCCCGCGCGTCGGTCGGCAACGAGGCGATGGCCGCCTGGATCACCTCACCGACCATGCGCGCGTGCACCTGTTCGTCGCTGCGGCTCTGCGACGCCTCGACCGCCGCCGCGGCGTCGAGCGGCTCGTGGGCCACGGGCTCGCCGTCGCGGCGCCGGAGCTGCTTGGTGCAGAACGAGCGGGCGATCTGGAACAGCCACGTCGACAGCTGCGCGTCGCCACGGAAGCTGGCGAGGTTCCGGAACGCAGACAGCAACGTCTCCTGCAACACCTCGCGCGCGGCGTCTTCGCTGGCGCACAGGCGCAACCCGAACCGGTAGATGCGCGGCTCGTACTGCGCCAGCAGCGTGTCCACCGCGCCGCGATCGCCCTGCTGCGCGGCCTTCACCAGCTCTGCCTCGGTCTTGTCGCTCACGACACCAGTCTTAACGCGCGCCGGCGTCGATGTTGGCCCGCAAGGACTGCCACAGCAGCTTTGGCGGCGACAACGTCGCGTCGCGCGAGTGCCGGGCGGTCACGAAGGCGTCTCTGGCCACGCCATCGCGCAGCTGCACGTTGGCGGCGCGCTGCTCGGCGACGCTGGCCCAGTGGCGCACCGCGCGGCCCGCCACCGGGTAGTCGTGGCCGGGGAAGACGCGCGTATCGGGCGGCAGCGCGTACAGCTTCGAGGTGATGGCTTCGTAGAGCGCGCCTGCATCGGCCCCGGGAAAATCGCAGCGGCCGACGCCGTTGTCGGGGTTGCAGAGCGCGTCACCCGTGAAGACCGCGTCTTGAATCACGTAGCTCACGCACGCAGGCGTGTGGCCCGGCGTCTCGAGCACGCGCGCCGAGAGCGCGCCAAACTGCAGCACCTCACCGTCATGCAGCAGCCGGTCGAAGTGGCGCCCGTCGGCCACGAGGTCTTCGCGGCCGATCTCCGTGCGCAGCGTCGCCTGCACCTCGCGAATGCGGTGGCCGATGAAGATGGGCGTGCCGAAGCGCGCCGCCCACCAGCGCGCGCCCGAGAGGTGATCAGCGTGGACGTGCGTCTCCAACACCGCGTGCACCGTGAGGCCCCGCACCTCGACCATCGACGCCCAGGCCTCGAGCGCGGCGGTCGACGTGGTGCCCGTCACGGCATCGAACTCGAGCACGGGGTCGATCAACACCGCGTCGGCGCCTTCGCACACGAGGTGCGTCAGCGTGCCAGTGCCCTGGTGGTGTCGGGTGACGACGTCCATCGTCACTTGCCGAAAGGCCAGAAGCTGCGGCGCTGCGCGGGCGGCGGCGGTGGCGCTGACTGCTTCGCCTTCTCGTTGCAGGTGCAGCGCGCTGAAGCGGGCACGCCGGCCAGCGCCGACTCAATGTGACGGCCGCAGCCGCCCCACGTGGCCTTCTGACATTTCGGACAGGTCGTTCGGTAGCACATGCGTCTTGAGAGCCGGGGCGCGCAGAAACGATTCGCACGAACCGTTTACGGCACCCACTGGCTCTCACACCACATGAAAGCCGGAATGGAAAAGAGGCTGTCGGTGCCGTGGGCCGACGCAGAAGCGCACGTTCAGGCCGCGCTGAAGACGGAAGGCTTCGGCGTGCTGACGCGCATCGACGTGCAGGCCACGTTCAAAGAGAAGCTGGGCGTCGAGTTTCCCCGGCACCTCATTCTCGGGGCGTGCAACCCGGGCTTCGCGCATCGCGCGCTGACCGCTGAGCCAGCCGCTGGCCTGCTGCTGCCTTGCAACGTGACGCTGTCGGAAGACGCCGAGGGCGTGTTGGTGCGCATCGTCGATCCCACCCAGACCATGGCGTCCGCGCTTTCGCCGGAGCTGTCGGGCCTCGCCGCGGAGGTGCGCGAGAAGCTGGTGCGGGTGCACGAGCGGCTGTGACCGTCAGTGCCCCAGCGCGTGCCGGGCTTCGGCGAGGTACTGCCCACGCGGGTACTCGTCGACGTACTTCCGGTACTCGTTCATCGCCTGACGCGGGCGGAACTGTGAATCGAAGCAGCGCGCGCGCAGCACGCGGGCAAACTCCGAGCGGTTCGACCGCTCCCCGTCCTGTGCGATGTCCTCCAGGCCGAGGAGGAAGCGATCGCACCCACCGCTCGTGAGCGCCTCGTCAGCCCGCTTCATGAAGATGGCCTCGAGGTCCGTCGCCAGCGGCTTCGAGGGCTGCGTCACCACCGCCTTCGGTGCAGGCGCTTCTTCTTCGTTCTCGAGGCGCGCGACCGACTTCACGGGCAGCGCGGCCCAGTCGTCTTCGGCCGTCACGACCGCGGTCGGCGCCGCAGCCCACTCCGTCGGCGCTGACGCCGGTGGCGCGTCGGTCTCGCGACGCGGCGGCACCCCGCGAATCACCTCACCACCGCCGATGGTCGGCCACACGTCGGCCGGCGCTTCGATGATGACCTCCGTCTTCGGTTGCTCGGCGAGCTTCGGCAACGACGTGAGCTCTTCGGCCGCCATCGGCTCGGGCGCGGTGACCTGCCGCGCGCGTGCCTCGGCCGGTGACAAGCGCGGCAACGTGCGCGGCGTGCCCTGGGCCGCGAGCATCGGCGGCGAACTCGGCGTTCCACCGGCGGCGGGCTTCATCGCGCGCGCTTCGACCGACGTGGTCGCGTCGGCGACGGCGGCCACTTCAGTCAACTCGCGCTGCGCGGCCGTCGAGACCTTGAGGCGCTTCACCTTCCCCGAGCGGGAATCCACGCGCAGGCGCTGCCCCGGCTCGACGAAGGTCGACTCACCGTTGGGCAACTCGACCCGCACCTTGCCCTCCGTGACAGACACCTCGACGTTCTCAGCGTCGTTGGCCACGCCAAACACCGTGCCCACGACGAACACCGACACCCCGCCGGTGTGCACCACGAAGCCCTTGCGCGATTGGTGCGACGCGCGCACCGCCACCGAGCCGCGCTCGAGCGTGAGCGCCACGTCATCGGCCTGCGCGCGGGTCAACGTCACCTGAGAGCCGCCGCCGACGCGCACGTGGCTCATGTCGGGCAGGTGCACGAAAGCGCGGCCCACCATCGACGTACGCAGCACGTCGCCGCCGCGCAGCTCGGTGCCGTCGACGATCTCTCCGCCACCGTTCACCAACGACAGCCCATCAGCGCGATCGACGCGCGCCCACGCTTCGGGCGTCGAGGTCTCGGGCGGCACCAGCTGAAGCGGCTCCGGCACCGGCCGGGTGAGGAACAACACGAGCGCCGCGGCCGCGAGCGAGAGCCCGCCCACGACGCCGAGCCGCAGGAACATCGGCCGACGCGCCTGCCGCGCGAGCCGCTTCTCGACCAGGGCGCCGACGAAAGCGTCAGTGCGTTCCCAGCGCTGCACTGGCTTCACGTCGCGCGCGAGGTCGAGCGCATCCTTCGCGATGCGGATCGCCTCGAGCTGCTCCGTACACTCAGGGCAGTCCTCGAGGTGCGACTCGAGGTAGCGGTGATCCCCCAGCTCAAGTTCCTTCGAAGCGAACGCCCACAGCTGCGTGTCGTGGCTCGTCATGCGGCCTCCACGCGCGTGAGTTCCTTGAGCGCCGCCGCGAATTCAATGCGGGCGTGGTGCAGCCGCGAACGCACCGTGTTGTACGAAGCGCCGACCACCTGGGCGATCTCGTCCGGCGGCATGCCGCACAGCTCGTAATAGACGAACACGATGCGCTTCTTGGCGCCGAGCTTCTCGAGCGCCCGGTGCACCAGGCGCGAGGCCTGCGCCGCTTGCGCTGCGCGCTCCGGGTCTTCGCCGAAGTCGACGCCGTCAGGCAGCTCGGCGGTCGGATCTTCCTTGCGGCGCCGCCACCAGCGCAGGTTCATCAACGCCACGTTCGAGCACACCCGGTAGAGGAACGTGCGGAACTGGGACTCGCCGCGGAAGCTGGGGACCGCCTTGATCAGCCGCAGGTACGTCTCCTGGATCATGTCTTCGAGATCCGGCCGCGCACCGACGAGATGAAACAGCGTGCGCGAGACGTCGTCGCGCGTGAGGCGGTACAGCTCCTCGAACGCCAGCACGTCGTCTTTCTTGATGCGGTCGACCAGGCGCAGCAGCCGCGCTTCCGACTGACCGGTCGGAGGCGGCGTCGGCACCAACCTCGGGAGCGGGAGCGCTTCTGCAGACACGGTGGACCTCCGAGGCTGGTCAACGAGACGGAGCGCCCGGCTCGCGTATTCACGCGAAACTGCACGGTTGGAGCTGCCCAGCGCGGTCATGTTCCTTTCGGTGCCGCAGCGGCGCGTTTCGATCATCGCCACGCGCCGATGATCGTTTTCAAAAGCACCGGCATCGAAAGCAGGTGTCGCGGCGATGAGAGAGCGCCGCCACCAACGGGAAAGACACCGACATGAACCTGCGATCGATCCGAAGCCTGACGCTGCTCGCGCTGCCCCTGCTGGCGGTGAGCGGCTGCACCATCATCAACACTGAAGGCGAGTTCTCCGAGTGTACGTTCGGTTGTCCGGGGTGGGCGTGTACCGACAACTCAGACTGCCACTCGAGCTGCTCGTGCCGCGCTGGCCAGTGTGAGCCCCGCGCGCGCTGCGACGACACCGACGACTGCTCCGCCAACGAGGTCTGCAGCAACGGGCGTTGCCAGGCGGCGTGCAGCAACAACAGCCAGTGCGGCGCCGGTCAGTTCTGCAAGGCGGGCACCTGCACGAACGTGCCGCCCGGCTCGCACGAGTGCACCTCGTCGAACCAGTGCGGCCTCGACACCTGCATCAACGGCTACTGCGTGCGGCCCTGCACCACGAACGTCGACTGCAGCGGCGGCCAGGTCTGTGAGAACGGCTTCTGCGCGGGTGGCGTCATCCCCGACGGCGGCACCGGCGGCGGCTCCGGCACCACGGGCGGCGGCTCTGGCACGACGGGCGGCGGTTCCGGCACCACGGGCGGCGGCACCGGCACCACGGGCGGCGGCACCGGCACCACGGGTGGCGGCACCGGCACCACCGGCGGCGGCACGGGCACCACCGACGGCGGCGTGAGCACCTGCACGCGCAACGCTGACTGCGCGATGGGCGCGTGGTGCATCAACAGCGCGTGCGTCTCGGGTTGCACCACCGACGCGCAGTGCGGCGCGACCGATTCGTGCCAGGGCGGTCTGTGCAAGCCGCGCCCTGCCGGCACTTGCAGCACGAGCGCGCACTGCAGCGCGAACCAGGACTGCGTCGACGGCAACTGCCGCGACGCGTGCACCACGCAGTCGCAGTGCGGCTCGGGCCTCGAGTGCCGCATCGGCTACTGCCTGCCGACGAACCCCACGAACCCCTGCGTCTGCGCGCCGTAACCACGAGCGCGCAAGTCGCCCCCGCCCTCTCCCGGCTCACGCTGGGAGAGGGTTTTTCTTTGCTACTTCTTCAGCGCCGTCGCGAGCTCGGCGTAGAGGTGGATCGCGCTCTTCACCGACTTCTCCCAGTCACCGAGGTGCAGGCTCTCGTTCTCGGAGTGCGCGTTCGTGTACGGGTCTTCGACGCCGATGAGCAGCGCGGGCACGCCGCCGAGCTCCTTGCTGAACGGCTCGACGAAGGGGATGGAGCCGCCGCAGCCGATGGCCACCGACTTCACGCCGTAGCCCTTCTCGAGCGCGGTGAACGCGGCCTGGAACGCCGGGCCCGACGGGTCCGTGTACCACCAGCCCGCGGCTGAATCGGCGCGCACCTCGCACTCGAGGCCCCACGGGGTTGCCTTCTTCAGCGCGTCGATGAGCGCTTCCTGCACCTTCTTCGCGTCGAGGTTGGGGACGATGCGAATGCCGACGCGCGCCCACGCCGACTCGCACACGATGTTGCGGGCGTCCTTGCGCGAACTGGCCTGAATCGCGTTCACCGTCAGCGACGGCTGGCGCCAGTTGGTCTCCCACGGGTGGCGACCGCCGCCCATCAGCTCGACGCCCGGCAACAACCCGGCCTGCTTGCGGAACGTGTCGTCATCGCCGGGCAGCGCCTGAATCGACTTCTTCTCGGCGTCGGTGAGCGGCTTGACCTGCTCGAGCACGCCGGGAATCGCGATGGTGCCGTCAGCGTGCGTGAGCGACGCCAGCATCTTGTTGAGCGCCATCACCGGGTCGGGCACCGGGCCGCCCCACATGCCCGAGTGCAGCGACTGCTTGAGCGCGCGCACCTCGACGTCGACGGTGACGAGCCCGCGCAGCGCCGTGGTGATCGACGGCAGGCCCGTCTCGAAGTTGGTGGTGTCGGTCAGCACGATGGCATCGGCCGACAGCATCTTGCGGTGCTTCTGCAGGAACTCGGTGAGGTGGTCGGAGCCGATCTCCTCTTCGCCCTCGATGACGACCTTCACGTTCAGCGGCAGCGGCGTGCCCGACTGGAGCCACGCGTCGACGGCGCTGGTGTGCACCACGATGCCGGCCTTGTCGTCAGCGGCGCCACGGGCGAACAAGCGACCGTCACGCTCGGTCGGCTCGAAGGGCGGCGACTTCCACGCGTCGGCGTCGCCGGCGGGCTGCACGTCGTGGTGCGCGTAGAGCAGCAGCGTCGGTTGACCCGGCGCCTTGAGGATCTCGCCGTACACGTACGGGTGCGCGCCTTCGATCTCCAGCAGCTGCACGTTGTCGAAGCCGCGCTTCTTGAGCAGCTCGGCGGTGGCCTCGGCGCTCTGGCGCACGAACTTCGGGTCGAAGCCGTCGAAGGACACCGACGGAATGCGGACCAGCGTCTTGAGGTCTTCGAGGTACTCGTTCTTCTTGTCAGAGAAGTGCTTCAGCGCGCGTTCGAGGCTCATGCGGGGCTGCTTAGCCCAGCGCGCGCTCGATGGCCGCGAACTCCTCGACCGCCAGCGTCTCGGCGCGACGGCCACCGTCGATGCCAGCGCGCTCCAGCACGCCGTCCCAGTTGAGCGACTTCTCGCTCTTGAGCGAGTTGGACAGCGTCTTGCGCCGTTGCGCGAAGCCCGCCTTCACCACCTTGCGGAAGCGCGCTTCGTCCTTCACCTCGGCGCGCGGCTTCTCGAGTCGCGTCAGCTTCAGCACCGCGGAGTCCACCTTCGGCGGCGGGTGGAAGAAGTGCGCGGGCACGTCGAAGACGTTCTCCATGCGGAAACGCAGGCCCAGCAGCACCGTCAGCACGCCGTAGTCGCGGTTGCCCGGCTCGGCGGCAAGGCGCTCGACGACTTCCTTCTGCAGCGTGAAGACAGCGCGCGGCACGTGCGCGGCCTGCTCGAGCACCTCGAAGAGAATGGGCGACGACAGGTGGTACGGCAGGTTGCCCACCACCACCACCTGATCGGCGTTCGCCACCTTCGCGAAGTCGGTCTCGGCGGCGTTCCCCTCGACGATGGTCAGCCCTTCGATCTTCTGGAAGTTGAGCGCGCGCACCATGTCGCGATCGCGCTCCACCGCGGTGATCTTCGCGCCCGTCGCCAGCAGGTAGCGCGTGAGGTGCCCGAGCCCGGGCCCGAGCTCGACGCAGGGCTCGCCCGGTCGCAGCAGCGCTTCTTCAGCGATGCGCTCGAGCACCACCTCGTCAGAGAGGAAGTTCTGGCCCCAGCTGTGCTTCGGCGAGAGCCCGAGCTTGCGGAGCAGGTCTTTCGGATGATCGGCCATGTCTTAGAGGCGCCAGGAAGGGTCGGAGTTGAGCGAGAGGTCAGCGCGCACGCCGCGGCGGAACGCTTCAGTGCCCGCGACGGCGATCATCGCGCCGTTGTCGGTGCACAGCCGCTTCGGCGGCAGGTACAGCTTGAGGCCCGCGTCGCGCGCGCGCTCCTCGGCGAGGCCACGCAGCCGCGAGTTGGCCGCCACGCCACCGCACAGCACGAGCTGCTTCGCGCCCACCTTCTTTGCGCCCAGCATCAGCTTCCTGGTGAGCGCGTCGGCGACGGCTTCCTGGAACGACGCGCAGAGATCGTTCAGCGCCTGACCGGTGGGCACGCCGTGCTGCTGCACGTGGTTGAGCACCGCCGTCTTCAGGCCCGAGAAGCTCCAGTCGAGGATGTCGTCGCCGCGGAGCGCGCGCGGAAAGCGGATGGCCTTCGGGTCGCCGGTCTGCGCGAGCTCGTCGATGGGCTGGCCACCGGGGTACGGCAGGCCGAGCAGCTTGGCCACCTTGTCGTAGGCCTCGCCCGCAGCGTCGTCGCGCGTGGTGCCCATGCGTCGGTACGTCCCGAACGCCGGCACGTCGTAGAGCGTGGTGTGACCACCCGACACCACGAGGCCGAGAAACGGCGGCTCCGGCGCGTCGGCAGCGAGGCGAATCGCCAGCAGGTGCCCTTCCAGGTGGTTGATGCCCACCAGCGGCTTGCCCGCGGCGAGCGCGAGCGACTTGGCGACCTGCAGGCCCACCAGCAGCGCGCCTTGCAGCCCCGGGCCGCTCGTGACCGCGATGACGTCGAGCTCGTCGAGCGACTTGCCGGCGCGGTTCAGCGCCTCGTCGATGACGGGCATGACCTGCTGCACGTGGTTGCGGCTCGCCAGCTCGGGGATGACGCCGCCCCAGCGACGGTGAATGTCGATCTGCGTCGAGACGACGTCTGACAAGACGACGCGGCCGTCTTGAACGACCGACGCCGCCGTTTCATCACAAGAGGTCTCAATGCCAAGGCACAGCACGCGCCCTTTGCTCTAAGGGATCGCCTGCAACGCCGCACGCACTTCCTCGGCCTGACTGCCCGAAGGCTTGAGCTTGAGGAACTCGCGGTACGGGGCCTTCGCTTCGCCGTCGCGCCCGAGGTTCTGCAGCGCGATGCCCAGCGCCAGCCACGCCTGCGCGTTCTTCGGGTCGTCCTTGACGCCGTCCTTCAGGTACGGGACCGCTTCGCGGAACGAGCTGTCGGACATCACCAGCGCGATGCCGAGGCCGGTCTTGAGCGAGACGTCATCGGGCTGGAGCTTCAGCGCGTCACGGTAGAGCTTGGTGGCGGAACGGAAGCGGCTCGCCACCAACGCCGCGCGGGCGTCGGCGACCAGCTTCTCGAACTCAGCGTCGCCCGTCGGCGGCGCAGCGACGCCGGCGTCCACCACCGCGACCTGGGGCGCAGCGACGCCTGCGTCGACGACAGCGACCTGCGGCGGGGCGACGCCAGCGTCCACCACCGGCGCGACCGCGCCGCCCGCGTCGACGACCGACGGCGCCTCGGCGACGAGACCGGCGTCGTCTTCAGTCGGCTCACCGGCGTCGACGTCGAGGGCGGCCACCACCACGGCGTCGCCCGCATCGACCTCGGGCTCGTCGACCGCCGCGTCGGGCGTGGCCTGCACCACGGTGACGCCCGAGTCGACGGCGGTGCCCGCTTCGTCACCCGACCAGTTCGAATAGATGAGCGCGCCGACGATGCCGACGACGAGCCCGCCGATGAGCACCGCGGGCAACGTGCGGTTGCTGCGAATCGGCAACGGGTTCTCCATCGACATCGGCTCTGAATCGCGGCCTTCGGCGTCGTTGAAGAAGCCATCTTCAAGCCCATCGGCCGGCGGCTTCGGCGCCGACAGCCGCGCGATCGGCTGCGGAGCGGGCGACGGCGAGACGTTGACGACCGGCGCCGCGGGCGGCGGCGGCTGCGGCACGGGCGAGCTGCGCACCTGCACGGCAGGCGCCGGCGGCGGTTGTGGCACCGGCGAGTTGCGCGCCTGCGCGGCGGCGGGCGGAGGCGTCGGCGGCGTGGGCGTCGGCGGCGCCAGCGTTGCTTCCGGCGCGGTGACCGTCTCCGAGACCGGCTCGACCGGCACGAGATCCTCGGCCGGCATCAGGTTGACGGGCGGCGGCGGCGTGACGGGCTTGGCCGCCGGCATGTCGCGACGCTCGAGCGCCGCGCCTCCGAACACGGGCGGCGCGCTGGGCGGCTCTGGCGCGCGCTGCGGCACCGGCGAAGTGCGCGGCTCATAGCGGTTCCACGACGAGGTCGCGCCCCAGCCCGACTCGCCCTGGAAGCCGTCGCCGTCGATGGCCGACCACTGATCGAGCAAGCGCTGACGCGCGCGTTCCAGCTCGCGCGGCGGCTCGGCCACGAGGAACTGCGAGCTGGCAGGCGGGGCGGGCGGAGGCTCCGGGCGCTCGCTCTTCGGCTTTGGCTCGAAGCGATGCACGTCGGCCTTCGGCGGCGGCGGCATCACTGGCGCGATGCTGGGCGGCGGCTCCGGCGGAGGCGGCGCGACCTCGATGGGGATCTCGGTCGGCGCGGTGGGGATCTCCGGCTCGGCGGCGTCGATCTCTTCCTCGACCGACGGGTACGACGGCCCCGGCAGCGGGACGATGGGCGGCGGCGCGGGCGGCAGGGGCACGGCCGGCGTCACGGCGGGCGCGAGCGCAGGCTCCCCACCAGCAGGCGCCGGGCCGGTGTTCAGCCACTCCTCGATGCCCGGCTTCTTCGGCTTGTCGTCACCTTCAGTGGGCGGCGTGCCCACCTCGCGAATCAGACCTTCGAAGTAGAGCTTCGAGATGATGCCGAGCGCCGCGAGATCTTCGAAGTCGGAGTCGTCGACGACGCGCGAGAGGTTGCGGCGACCATCAAAGAGGCGCAGCAGCCCGTTCACCTCGTCGGGGATCTCCGCGAGCCGATCCGAGAGCTGCGAGTAGTCGAGCTCGAAGATGGTCTCGAGCGGCGGCAGCTGCTCGAGCATGCGGCCCCACTCATCGAGGCGGCGCATGCCTTCCATCAACAGGCCCTGCGTCGACACCTCGATGCGCTCAGGGCGATCGATGGTGACGAAGGACACCTCGAACTTGCCTTCGAAGGTGTTGAGCATCCGGTAGAACGCGTTCTCTCCGCGCAACCGGCCGAGCTCCGCGTCGATGACGCGGCCTTCCTTGAAGTACACGACGCCGGCGCGCTCGCCCTCGAGCTTGATGACGCCGGTCTTGCGGCCGATCTCGAACGTCTGCACGAGGTCGACGACGCCCATGTCGGCGAGGTTGCCGACGAAGCCGTTCTTCGTTTCCTTCCGGTCGGTGCGTTCCTTCTCGACCTTCTGAAGGATCATGCGGACGCGGGTGACGACCTCTTTGATGTAGATCGGCTTGGTCAGGTAGTCGTCGGCGCCCTGCTCGAGACCTTTGACCTTCGCCTCGACGGCCTTCTGGCTGGTGAGGAAGACGAAGGGAATGTGGCGGAAGCGATCGTCGCTCTTGATGACCTTGCACAGCTCGAACCCGTCGAGCTCCGGCATGCGGGTCTCTGACAGCACGAGGTCCGGCGGGCTGATCTGGACCTTCTCGAGCGCGTCTTTCCCGTGAATGGCCGTGGTGACCTGGAAGCCCGCCTTCTTGAGGCTGACTTCCATGACGCGAAGACTCTTCGCATCAGCATCGACCAAAAGCAGGTGCTGCTTCGCCACGGGAATACGCCCTTTCGCTCGGAAATTCGGGCGGATGTTTGGCCTTGCTCAGCGGGGTGTCAACGTTTCGAATGCGCATTGATGCCTGATCAGCGCAGAGAGGAGCGCAGCAGCGTGCAAGCCCGATTCGCGGCGAGAGATGCCGGCGGCGCCGGAACCCTGACATTCGTCTCGCACGACGTGTCGACGGGCGGTGCCTTTTTGAAGTCAGAGCTGTTGCTCGAACAAGGCGAGACGATGTCGCTGGAGTTCGAGGTGCCCGACGAAGGCCCGGTGCGAGCGCAGGCGCGCGTGGCGTGGGTGCGCCGGTTCCCCGAAGCCGGTCAGGTGGCCGGCATGGGCGTGGAGTTCATCGGGCTGAGCGACGCGACGCGCGCGTCGATCGCCCGTTGGTTGACCGAGCGCTGATCAGCCGAAGAAGCCGCCGCCCTTCTTCGGCGCGGCCTCGGCCTTCTTCTTCCGCATCTCGATGAGCCGCAGCTCCTGGTTGGCCTCGAGGTGCTTGGGGTTGAAGCGCACCGCTTCGCGGAAGTGACGTTCAGCGCGGTCCATGTCGCCTTCGACGCGCGCGATGACGCCCAGCTGGTAGTGCGCGCGATCATTGTTGGCGTCGATGCCGAGCGCCTTCTGCATGAGCTGCCGCGCCTGCGGCGCTTCCGCCTTGCGCGAGGGGTCCATGTAGATGGCCCAGCCCTGGGCCGCGAGGCTCGTGGCGCCCTTGTCGATGGCGTGCGCGCGCGCGTAGTGCGCCTCGGCCTGCCGGTAGTCGCGCTTCTTGAAATAGACCTCGGCCATCTTGAAGAGGTCGCCGGCCTGCTGCGCCATCGCCGGGTCGAGCTTGTTGCTCTGCTTCGCGTCGCGCGCCGCGAGCCACGCCGCGCGCTTCTGATCGTCGTACAGCGTCTCGTACGCCTCGCGAATGCCCTCGAAGACCGCGCTCATCTTCTGTGAGAGATGCGGCAGCGACGGCGGCAGCCGATCGGGGTGGAACATCTTGGCGAGGTTGAGGAACGAGCCCTTCACCGCGTCTTTCGTGGCGTTGGGCGCGAGGCCGAGCGTCAAGAAGTGATCTTTGCGGCTCAGCTGCGAGAAGCGCGCTTCGATCTGCGCGGCGAGCTGTTGATCAGCGGCGCTCGGCACCGGCACCGCTGATGACGACGGCGACGAGGGCGGCACCGTGATGCCGGACCCGGAGCTGTTGAGGCCCGAGCCTGACGACGACGGCATGCTGCTGAGGTTCTCCATCGCGCGCTTGAGCAGGCGCTGACGGCGCAAGCGCGCCTGTTCGGCCGAGTCGCTGCCAGCGGGTTGCTCGATGGCTTCGAGGCGGGAGCTCGACGTGCTCGTCGCGCCGGTCGAGACGACCTCCGCCTCGATGATGGGCTCGATGAGCGGTTCCGACGCGGCCGTGCTGCCGGTGCCGACGAGGGCTTCGAGGCTCGAGTCGACGCGGCGCAGCGCCTCTTCGAATGACTCCACGCCGCCGGGCGGAGGCGCGTTGATGCTCGCCGGTTGCGCGGTCGACCAGAGATCGGCGCCACCGGAAGTCTCGTTGCCGACGAACACCAGCGGCTTGCGGCTGGTGTCGGGCGGCGCGGCGACGATGTGGGGATCGGTCTTCTCTTCGCGTGCGCGGCTGGTCGGCGCAGGGCCGACATACGTGGCCTGGCGCAGCGCCGCGTTCATGCGCTCGAGCAGCGACTGCTGATCGTTCTTCGCCCTGGACGGAGACGAAGGCGACGGCGGAGGCACCAGCTCAGACGGAATCGGGTGCAGCCCGGAGCGCGTGCGCTCGGCCTCGACCTTGACGCGCGCCGCCTGGGCCGCCGCGAGCAGCCGTTCCTCTTCATCGCGCTCGTGCGAGTCGTCAGTGCCGCGGGCGTCTTCTTCGGCGCGGAGCTGCACCTGACGACGCAGCGCTTCGGACTCTTCTTCGGCGTCCGCTGCCTCAGCCGCGCGCCGGAGCTCCTCGCTCGCCAGCCGGTCGGCCTCTTCTTGCTCGCGGCGCCGCTTCTCCTCGTCGTGGCGCGCGCGGGCCTCTTCGAAGAGACGGGCGCGCGCGTCGGCGTCGCGACGCTCTTCGGCGAGGCGGGCTTCTTCGAGGCGCGCGCGCTCGGCGGCGACGCGCTCCGCCTCTGCGTGCTCAGCAGCGAGCCGTGCTTCTTCCGCGCGAGCTGCTTCGGCGACGCGCTCCGCTTCGGCCTGCTCGGCGGCGAGACGTTCCTGCTCGATCCGCTCGGCCTCCACGCGCTCCGCTTCCAGGCGGGCGGCTTCGGCCACGCGGGCCTCTTCCAAACGCTCGGCTTCGAGGCGTGCTTCTTCCGCCTGACGTTCCGCTTCGGCGCGCGCAGCCGCGAGGCGTTCCTGCTCTACGCGCTCGGCCTCCGCACGCTCGGCGGCGAGCCGCTCCTGTTCGACGCGCTCAGCCTCGAGTCGCGCCTGCTCCAGCCGCTCGGCTTCCGCGCGCTCGGCCGCGAGGCGTTCCTGCTCGACGCGCTCGGCCTCCGCACGCTCGGCGGCGAGGCGTTCCTGCTCGAGACGCTCAGCTTCGGCGCGCTCGGCGACGAGACGTTCCTGCTCGAGGCGCTCCGCTTCGAGCCTGGCTTCCTCGGCGAGCCGCGCGTGTTCAAGGCGCTCGGCCTCAGCGCGCTCGGCGGCGAGGCGCTCCTGCTCGACGCGCTCAGCCTCGAGCCGCGCTTCTTCCGCAAGGCGCGCTTGTTCAAGGCGCTCGGCCTCAGCCCGCTCAGCGGCGAGACGCTCCTGCTCGACACGCTCAGCCTCGAGTCGCGCTTCTTCCGCAAGGCGCGCTTGTTCAAGGCGCTCGGCCTCGGCTCGCTCAGCGGCGACACGTTCCTGCTCGACACGTTCAGCCTCGAGCCGTGCCTCTTCCGCAAGCCGCGCCTGTTCAAGGCGCTCGGCCTCGAGACGCTCCTGCTCGACGCGTTCAGCCTCGAGCCGCGCTTCTTCGGCAAGACGCGCTTGTTCGACGCGCTCGGCCTCGGCGCGCTCCGCAGCGAGACGCTCCTGCTCGACGCGTTCAGCCTCGAGTCGCGCTTCTTCGGCAAGGCGCGCTTGCTCAACCCGCTCAGCCTCGGCGCGCTCAGCGGCGAGGCGTTCCTGCTCGACGCGTTCGGCTTCGAGCCGCGCTTCTTCCGCGAGCCGCTCCTGCTCGACGCGTTCCGCCTCAAGCCGCGCTGCTTCCGCGAGGCGCGCTTGTTCAATGCGCTCGGCCTCGACGCGTTCAGCCTCGAGCCGAGCCTCTTCGGCAAGGCGCGCTTGTTCAATGCGCTCGGCTTCGACGCGTTCAGCCTCGAGCCGAGCCTCTTCGGCAAGGCGCGCTTGTTCGATGCGCTCGGCTTCAGCGCGCTCGGCAGCGATGCGTTCCTGCTCCAGACGCTCAGCTTCGGCACGCTCAGCGGCGAGGCGTTCCTGCTCCAGACGCTCAGCTTCGGCGCGCTCAGCGGCGAGGCGCTCCTGCTCGAGACGCTCGGCTTCGGCGCGCTCGGCGGCGAGGCGTTCCTGCTCAAGACGCTCGGCTTCGGCGCGCTCGGCGGCGAGGCGTTCCTGCTCAAGACGTTCAGCTTCCGCGCGCTCGGCAGCGAGGCGCTCTTGCTCGAGGCGTTCAGCTTCGAGCCGCTCCTGCTCCAGCCGTTCCTGCTCGCGGCGCTCGGCCTCGATGCGCTCCTGCTCCAGCCGTTCCTGCTCGCGGCGCTCATTCTCGATGCGCTCCTGCTCGAGCCGCTCTTCCTCGATGCGCCGCCGCATCTCGACGGCAGGGAGCGACTCAAACGCACCGCTGCGCGCCAGCACCTCGAGCAACGCGCGCTGTTGCGGCGTCGCGCCAGTGGGCTGCGTCCACTCACGGAAACCGACGAGCCACTGCTCGTCTTCTGCGCTCACTTCCCAACGAGCCAGCTCGTTGAAATCCTGCGCTCGGAAGTACGCCGGCTCTTGAGCGTCGCCATCAGCGATGGTGGCCATCGCCTCGCGCACCACACGCGCGCCGCTCACCAGCTCGCCGCTGCCCACGTCACCTGACTCGAACTGCGCCGACTCTGCCGCGCGAACCGTCTCGCGGATGCTCGCGAGCACGCGCGCCGACTCGACCTCTGCGGGCACGATGCCCAGCTCGTCGAGCGTGTCAGCGTCTTGAGCGGCGGCTTCACCGCGAGCCCACAGCGCGTCCAACTGGCCGAGGCCGACGCGACCGTTCTGCACCAGCGCCGAGACCGGGCCCTGCCAGCCGAAGCCCGCGTCGAGCGCGCTCCCGACGACGCTGCCTTCACGCAACGGAATGCGCGTCTGACGACCTTGCGCCGTACACGTCAGCCAGCCGGTCTGACGATCGACCCAGGCCCGGTACAGCGCTTCGACGACCTGCGAGTTGCCCATTCAGGGCGCGACTGTACCCCGGGTTTGCCGAAGCGCCTCGTAAGCGGCGATTCCGACGGCGGTGGACAGGTTGAGCGAGCGCCGCTCTTCCAACATGGGAATCGTCACCTTCTCACCTGCTCCGCCGTTCAGCACTTCGGGAGGCAGGCCCGTGGGCTCGGCGCCGAACACGAGGTGGTCGCCGGGCTCGAAGCGCGCGGCCCACAGCCCGGTGCCCGCGCGCGCGGTGAAGAGCCAGCGTCGCGCGTCGGGAGTGGCTTCCATGTACGCGCTCCAGCTCGGGTACAGCTTGAGGAAGACCTTGTCCCAGTAATCGAGGCCCGCGCGCTTGAGGTCCTTGTCGCTGATCGAGAAGCCCAGCGGCTCGATCAACACGAGCTTGCAGCCAGTGACCGCGCACAGCCGCGCGATGTTGCCGGTGTTGGGCGGGATCTGCGGAGAGACCAGCACCAACGTGAATGGACGCTCCGGCGGAATGAGTTGGGAAGTAGGCTGCACGCGCATGCGCTACCGCGTGACCAACCTGACGCGCAACACGTTGCTGGCCGACCGCGCGTCGAACGCCGACACCTTCATGGCGCGCTTCAAGGGCCTCATGGGCGTGGCCGAGTTGCCGTTGGGTGACGGGCTGCACATCGCGCCGTGCAACAGCGTCCACACCTTCTTCATGAAGATCCCCATCGACGTGCTCTTCCTCGACGCGTCGCGGCAGGTCATCGACATCGCGCACGCCATCGCGCCCTGGCGCGTGAGCCGCGTCTATTTCAACGCGAAGTCGGTGCTCGAGCTGCCCGCGGGCACGGCCGCCGCCAGCAAGACCGAAGCCGGAGATCGACTCGACTTCTCGCCGGAGGCAGCGTGAATCGCTTTACCTGGCGCGCTGGCTTTGATTCAGTCACGACCTTTCCGTGAGCCTCGCGACGCCCATGAAAATCGCAGTGTCGGGCCAGACCCACGTCGGAATGAAGCGCAACCACAACGAGGACAACCTCCTCTTGTTGCCTGAGGAGCGCCTCTTCGTGGTTGCCGACGGCATGGGCGGCCATTCGTCCGGTGAGATCGCCTCGAAGATCGCAGTCGATGAGGTGGCCGAGTTCTTCCGCATGACGAGCCAGGATCTCGAGATCACCTGGCCGTACAAGATGGATAAGCAGAAGAACTACGACGAGAACCGCCTCGCCACCGGCGTGAAGCTGGCGAACATGCGGATCTTCGAGAAGGCCGCCGCCGAGCAGAAATACAAGGGCATGGGCACGACCATCGTGACGGTCTTCTTCGCGAAGGACAGCGAGGTGGTCGTCGGTCACGTGGGCGACAGCCGCGTGTACTACTTCCGCGACAACACGCTGCGGCAGGTGACGGAAGATCACTCGCTGCTCAACGACTACCTCAAGGCCAAGAAGCTCACGCCCGAGGAGATCGAGGCGTTCCCGCACAAGAACGTCATCGTTCGCGCGCTGGGCATGAAGGACAACGTCATCGTCGACATCAACCGTGTCGAGCCGAAGGACGGCGACATCTTCCTGCTCTGCAGCGACGGCCTGTCAGGCATGGTCCCCGACAAGCAGATGGAGCAGATCCTCCAGAGCCAGCCGGACCTGGACAAGGCCTGCGCGATGTTGATCGACGCCGCCAACGCGAACGGTGGCAACGACAACGTCACCTGCATCCTCGCGCAGTACCGCCGCTGAACTACTTCGCGGGCTCCGCAGCGACCGGCGCCGGCGCAGGTGACGCCACCGCGGCGTCGGTCTTCGCCGGGTACGCCGGGTTGAAGTCGGGCTCGAGGTCTTCTTCAGACACCCACATGAAGCGGTCGTAGAGCACGAGCGACACGAGCACGAGCACGGGCACCACCATGCCCAGCACACCGACGGCCTTGGTCAGCAAGCCGCCCATGATGGCGCCCGACATGAACGTGCAGAGGATCGTCACGTACAGGCGCACCTTGTAGAGCTGCCCGTCTTTGCGCACGACGCCGAGGTGCCGCAGGCGCTGGCCGAGTGACTCGCCCTTCGTGGTGTCGAGGAACCACTTGGTGACGCGCACGAGCTCGACGCCGAGGTCGGTGGAGAGGCCCGTGAGGTGCGTGGTGCGAATGACGGCGCCCGACAAGCGCGCGACGAGCGCGTTCTGCAGGCCCATGCTGATGGCGAGGAAGATGGCGAACACCGTCTTGCTGCTCTCAGGCAGCTGCGTCACCGGCACGTCGCTCAAGACCTCGAAGAGCAGCACCACCGAGAGCAACAACGCCTCGAGCAGCAACGGCAGCTGGTAGCGCGGCCAGTGCACGGCCTTGGCGATCTCGATCAACACCGCCGCGAGCATCGCGCCGAAGATGAACGCGAAGAGCATCTCGAGGAGGTGCGTGCCTTCGATGTAGAGGCCCTTGGCGAGGTCGACGCCGAACCCGCTCACGCGGCCCGTCATGTGGCTCGTGTAGAAGCCGAGGTGCATGTAGCCGAGCACGTTGACCATGCCGGCGACGGCCGGGAGCGTGCTCGCCAGCACGAGGTTCTCGCGAAACGACCGCTCCTTACCTTCTCGACTCAGAGGCATGCGGCTGCGTCGCGCAGGCTCGTTGGTTCGTCAACGATTTCCGACCGTCAGGCGGCGGTCGGGGCCAGCGCCCCACCGGGCCCGACGAGCACGTCGGTCAGCTGCGCGCCCGCAGGCACTTCGGCGCCGTCGAGCACCGCGACGCGATTGAGCCGAGCGCCCTGCCCCACCTTCGCGCCGCGACCGACCGACACCGCAGCGCCGATGCGCACGCCCGCCTCGAGCACGCTGCCTTCTCCGAAGTACGCGGGGCCGGCGACCTTGACGTCGGCGTCGAGCGACGCCGTCGGGTGCTGCCAGAAATTGCCGGTGCCGCGGGTCGCGCCGGCGAGCGGGCCACGATCGCCGAAGGGCTCCAGCACGACCTGACCGAACAACACCTGCTGCAGCGTGGCCGCGTAGCGCTCGGGCGTGCCCATGTCAGACCAGTAGGCGCTGCGATCCCTCAGCACGTGGCCGTGGATGGTGAGGCCCTTGTCCAGCATCCGCACGTACACGTCGCGGTTGATGTCTTCCGGGCCGCTGGCGGACATGAAATCGAACACCGCGGGCGTCATCACGTGCACGCCAGTGAAGTGCCAGTTGCCGAGGCGCTCGCCACCCGGACCCTTGCCGGCGATGCGGCGCACGTGGCCCGCGTCGTTCACCTCGACGGCGTTGTACTTCTCCCCTTCCGGCATCGGCAGCAGCAGCATGGTCGCCGCAGCGCCGCTCGCCTTGTGCGCGGCGATCACCGGCGCGAGGTCGACCGAGAACAAGACGTCGCCGTTCAGCACCACGAAGTCGTCGTCGCGCAGGAACTCACGCAGCCCGCGAATGCCGCCGCCGGTGCCCTGGATCTCCCCCGCTTCGTGCGAGACGGCGACGTCGCCAGCCTCGGCGCGCGCGACCGCTTCCATCACGTCAGGCAGATGGTGCGTGTTGATGCCCACCTGGGTGAGCCCCGCGCGGCGCAGCGTCGCCAGCGAGTAGCGGAAGAGCGGCCCGCCGAGAAACGGCATCGCCGGCTTGGGCCAGCGGTTCGTCAACGGGCGCAGCCGCGTACCGAGGCCTGCGCACAGCACCATGGCCTTCATGTCAGGCGAGCTCGGGCACGTACTTGCCGACCAGCTTCTGCAGCGCTGCCAGCTGGGGCTGCGCGTCGAGCGCGGTCTTCACGTAGCGGAGCGACGCGGGGATCGACACCAGGAAGCCCGGGTTGCCCTTCACGCGGTTGATGAACTCGAAGCGCCCGGCGTCCTTCATCTTCCGCTGCACCGTCAGCAGGTCGAAGAAGGCCTTGAAGGACTTCGCGTCGATCTTCTCGCCGCTCTGCTTCTCGAACTCGGCGATGTACGCGTCAAGCATCGCGTCGACGAAGTCGCGCGGCAGCTCGACATACGAGTCACGCAGCAGCGCCACGAGGTCGTACTGCCGCGGGCCCTGCAGCGCGTCCTGGAAGTCGATGACGATGAGCTCGCCGTCTTTCACCATGATGTTGCGCGACTGGTAGTCGCGGTGGGTGAAGCCGCGCGGCGCGGCGGCCAGCTGCTTCGCGATGTCCTTGAACATCGCGTCGAGCTCGGCGCGCTCGGCGTCGGTGGGCTTCTGCCCGCTCCAGCACTCGAGGCCCCACTCACGGAAGTGGTGGAGTTCCCAGTCGTAGAGCGCTTCGTCGAAGGCGCGCGTGAACGCCAGGCACTGCGCGTCGTGCGCTTTCTCGGCGCGGGCCCTGAGCTGCGCGAGCAACTGGACGGCCTTCGTGTACAGCGCCGTGCGATCGCCGCCCGTGAGCGCGGCCTCAAAGGTGAGGTCGGTCAGGTCTTCGATGACCATCATCCCCGCGGGCTCGTCGAAGCGGAGGATCTTCGGCACGCGCACGTTCAACTTGTCGAGGTAGCGGTGCACGTTGATGAAGGGCAGCTCGGTGGGCGCGGGGCCGCTGCCGGCTTCGTCGCTCTTCTTGAGCGACTCGGGCGGCATGACCATGACCACCCAGGAGTCAGGGGCAGTGCCGACGCGGTAGTACGAACGGGACGAGGCTTCGCCCTTGAGCTTGGTGACGGGCGCGTCGGCGAACGAACGGCCGGTGGCCTGCTGCACCTGAGCGCGCAGCTGCGATTCGAGAGTCATGAGGCGAGGGTTCCTAGCGCTCCCGCTTCAGCGGCAGCAGCTCAAAAGGAATGGCGATGAGGGTGTTGAAGCGATGCACCTTCGGCGGCACCACGCCGAGCGACGCTTCCGAGAAGCCGTTGGTGGTGGCCACCACGATGATGGGCTCGTTCTTGTCGTTGCGGCCCGGGCCGATGCGCAAGATGCCGCGCACGCCGAAGCACAGGCGAATGCACTCTTCGACGGCGTCGGCGAGCTCCGGGTCTTCCTGCTCTTCGGAGTGGCCTTCAGCCAGCGAGTCTTCGACGAAGAGCACGCCCTTCTCGCGCGCGTCTTTGAGCAGCGCGTAGGCGTCGGGCGGGCGCTCGTTCTTGAGGTTGCCCATCAGCGCCTGCTGCACGCCGCCGACGGCGTTGAGCCGTGACGCGCTGATGCCGGTGAGGCTGGCCGCGCCCACGGTCGGGAGCCGCGCGCTGGACGTCGCTGTCGACGACTGGCCCTGTCGGGTGAAGGCCGGCGCGTTGCCCTTGAGCGCCTGCTGACGCGCCTGCTCGTTCTTCATGAGCTGCGCTTTGGGGTCTGGCTTGCCGGAGCCCTGCTTCTGCCAGGCGAAGACCTTGAGGAGCCCTTTCGCCTTGGCGCTCTTCTCGGCCTCGTCGCGGTGGTCCTGCGCGAGCTCGCCGCCTTCTTCTTTGTCGGCCTTCTCTGACGCGGCGGCCTCGGCGAGGCGGGCGTCGACGTCGGCGGCGCGGATCTCGAGCGAACGGTCCATGTCCATGCCGGCCCAGAGCTGCGCTTCGGCGGACTTCGGCTCGTCGGCCTCGCGGCTGATCAGCTTGGGCTTGTCGTCGCTCGCGGCCGGGCGCGAGCTGCGCCGCGGAGCTTCGGCCTGGCGAATCTCCGGCGGCTTGGTTGACGGCGGTAAGCGGGTCGTCACGGGTTTGACTATGGTACGCCAACTTCATGGCCGATTACGCCAAGCGCGACTACGGGCGCTGCCCGTGCAGCGGGATCTACGACAACCGCTTCGTCGAGGTGCGCCTGACGGTCAACGGGAAGGTCGTGGTGCTGACAGACGTCCCGCAGGGCGCGTGCCCCAACTGCGGCTCCCGCGTCTACAAGGCCGAAGTGCTGCACCGCATCGAGTCATTGATGAAGGGCAAGCAGGTCAGCAAGGCGATCTGACGCGCGCTCTGGTAGAGCGCCGCCATGGCCACGAAAAACGTTCACGACTCTGTCCTCTCTGCCATCGGCAACACGCCCATCGTCAAGCTGAACAAGCTCGTCGGGCCGAACGACGCGACGGTGTACGTGAAGCTCGAGTTCATGAACCCCGGCGGCGCCATCAAGGACCGCATGGCGCTGCACATCGTGAACAAGGCGGAGAAAGACGGCCGCCTGAAGCCCGGCGGCACCATCATCGAGAACACCTCGGGCAACACCGGGTTTGGCCTCGCGATGATCGCCGCGGTGCGCGGCTACAAGACGATCTTCACGATGCCCGACAAGATGTCGTCGGAGAAGGTGAACCGGCTCAAGGGCATGGGCGCGCAGGTGGTGGTGACGCCGACCAACGTGCCCGCCGAAGACCCGCGCAGCTACTACGAGACGGCGAAGCGGCTGGTGAAGGAGACGCCCGGCGCGTTCTACCCGAACCAGTACCACACGCCTGACAACATCGAGGCGCACTACACGTCGACCGGCCCCGAGGTCTGGGAGCAGATGGACGGGAAGTTCGACTACTTCGTCACGGGCCTCGGCACCGGCGGCACCATGAGCGGCGCCGGCAAGTTCTTCAAAGAGAAGAACCCCAACATCAAGAACGTGGGCGTCGACCCCATCGGTTCGATCTACGCGGGCTACTTCAAGACCGGGAAGGTCGGCGAAGCGCACGTCTACAAGGTCGAGGGCATCGGCGAAGACATGGTGTGCGGCGCCATGGACTTCAAGGTGGTCGACGAGGTGCGGCAGATCGACGACCGGCAGTCGTTCCTGATGGCGCGTCGGCTGGCGCGTGAAGAAGGCATCTTCGCGGGTGGCTCGTCAGGCGCCGCGGTGCACGCCGCCGTCGAGCTCGCCAAGGAGGTCGGCAAGGGCAAGACCATCGTCGTGCTGCTGCCCGACAGCGGCAACGCGTACGTCTCGAAGTTCTACTCGGACGAGTGGATGAAGGACCTGGGCTTCATCGAAGAGAAGGGCCCGGGCACGGTTCGCGACGTGCTGGGCAGCAAGCGCCAGGAGCTCGTCACCACGAGCAAGGGCCAGAAGATCGGCGCGGTGATCGACTCGATGAAGAAGCACGGCATCTCGCAGATGCCGGTGATCTCGGCCGACGGCAGCTCGGTCGGCATGATCCACGAGTACGACCTGCTCAACGGCCTCATCGCCGGCAGCTACAAGCTGCAGGACGCCATCGACGCGCTCATCAGCCCGCTGCAGGGCGTGGTGACGGCCGACTCGACCATTCCGCAGCTCCGTCAGGTCTTCGCTGAAGACAACGTGGCGGTGGTGCGCGACGGCCAGAAGATCGTGGCCATCCTCACCAAGATCGATCTCATCGAGTACCTCGCGGAGCGCTGAAACGGCAGGTCAAGGCAGCTTCGCCTTGACCACCTTCCCCATCGCGTTGCGCGGCAGCTCGGCGACCACGTGCACCTCGCGTGGCCGCTTGTGCGGTGAGAGCTGCGCGGCGACGAAGTCTTCGAGCGTGCGTGGCGCGACGTCAGCGCCGGTGACGACGAAGGCGACGATCTTCTCACCCAGGTCAGCGTCAGCGCGGCCCACCACGGCGGCCTCGCGCACGGCCGGGTGCTCCAGCAGCGCCGCTTCGACCTCGCCGGCGCCGACCTTGTAGCCGCCACACTTGATGAGATCGGTGGCGCGGCGGCCCACGATGCGCACGCTGCCGTCTTCACGCATGCACGCGATGTCGCCCGTGAAGAACCAACCGTCGGCGTCTTTCACCGCGGCCGTGGCGTCGGGGCGGTTCAGGTACCCGAGGAAGACGTTCGGGCCACGCACCGCGACCTCGCCCAGGGTGGCGTCATCGCGCCCTTCGATGGGGCGACGTTGATCGTCGACCAGCCGCAGCTCCACGCCGTCGAGCGCGCGGCCCACGGAGCCCGGTGACGGCACGCCGTCGACGCGCACCGCCGTGTTGATGATGGTCTCGGTGAGGCCGTAGCGCTCGACCACGCGACGCCCGGTGAGCGACTCGATGCGCTGCTGATCGCGCTGCGGCAACGCCGCCGACCCGCTGACCAGCAACCGCGCGTGACGCAGGCCCGGCAACAACGACCCATCGCGCTCCGCGGCTTCGGACAGCCGGTGGTACATCGTGGGCACCGCGAAGAACACGGTGGTGCCGACGCCCAGCGCGGCCACGATGTCGCGAGGCTCGAAGCGCGGAAACCAGTGCAGCGAACCGCCGACGCGCACCGAGCCGAAGAGGCCCAGGACGAGTCCGTGCACGTGGAACAACGGCAGCGCGTGCACGACGGTGTCGTCGCGCGTCCACTTCCAGGCGATGGCGAGCGCGTCGACATCGAAGGCCACGTTGCGCGCGCTCAAGACGGCGCCCTTCGGCAGACCTGTCGTGCCGGACGTATAGAGGATGAGCAGCGGCGCGTCGTCGACCTGGCGGTGCGTCGACAGCGGCTGGCCTTCACGCAGCGCGGGCGTCAGCGGCAACGTGGTGAGCGACGTCTTTCCTTCGACCGCGGCGACGTCGGCCCCGAGCGCGATCGCGGGCGCGGCGTCACGCACGATGTGCCCGAGTTCGAGCGGGCCGAGCTTCGGGTCGAGCGGCACGATGACGAAGCCACCAGCCGCGAGCGCCACCAACGCAGCGGGCGTCTCGACCGACGGCTGCGTCCACACGGCGACGCGCGCGCCGGGCGTCACGGCGTGCTGAGCGAGCAGCGCGACGAGCGCGGCGGCTTCGGAAGCGAGCTGCGTGGTCGACAGCGCGACGTCACCGACCCGCAGCGCGACGTCGTCGCCCGGCGACGCCAACCGGGGAAACAGCGCGCTCATCGCCACGTCGCGCGGAACAGGCTGGCGCCGGGCTGCGGCGGCAACTGCGAGACCGCGGCGTCCTTCCCGCCGAGCACGCCGATGGCGCTCTGCAGGAGTCCGGCGAGGAACTCCGGCTGCTCGGGGTCGTCGACGAAGATCTCGAACTCGGTCTTCGAACGCTCGGTGATCTCCAACTTCACCGGGCTGCGATCGAGGAAGTCCATCGCTTGACGCAGCGAGCGCCGCGGCCCCATCAGGCGCGCCATCGAGAGCCACGGCCCCTTGATGATGCCGCGCGACTGCAGCGCTTCCATCACATGGTGACCGAGCTTCTTGAGCTGCGCCTGCGGTGCGTCGTTGGGGAACAGCGTCTGCGCCGTGAGCGAGATGGCGCGGTACCACGCGGCGCGCGGCAGTGAGTCAGGCAGCGGCGCCGACAGGTTGACGCCGGCTTCTGCCAACTGCGCCATCAGCGCCGGGCTGACGTCGGCCGCCAACACCTTCTTGAACAGCCCCTCGACCAACTTCCCTGGAATGGTGCTCATCGTCTGAACTGGAGCTTGAGTGGTTTGTCTTTGGAGAACGGCTCGGACACGCGCGGCTTCTCTTCTTTGCCGAAATACAGCTCGGCGATGCCGCCACAGGAACCGCGAACGGTGATCTCGCCCGCCGTGGTGGGCACCGGCAGCACGTCGCCGTTGTGCGCTTCCACCGGGCCCGGGAGCATCTCGGCGACGCAGGTGCTGCTGGTGAAGACGCGGACGTACTTGCGACCGTCTTCGCGCGGCGGCATCGCAGCCACGGCCGCCACCGCTGGCGCTGCAGGCGTCGGCGCAGGCGTGGCGGCCGGGGGCTCGTTCTTCATGATGATGAAGTGGCCGCCGGTGGCCGGCTTGGTCGACCCGTCGCCGCCGAAGGTCACCTTGCCAGCGCGGCCGCTGTTGCCAGCGAGCTTGTCCTTCGCGGCGTCGACGCAGCGCTGGGGCAAGCCGTTGCCGTCATCGCTGCGCTGCAGCACACCCAACTCGTACTCCGTCAGCTCAAGCGCCAGCGCGCACTGCTTCTGAGACCGCACCTTCCAGCGCGGGTACGCGTCGAGCAGGCACAGCTCGCAGCGCGTGTTCTTGTCGTCGTCAGCGGCGACGGCGTTGTCCTTCGGGTTGGCTTCGAGCTTGTGCACGACTTCGCCAGGCGCAGGACGCACGCAGCGGCAGTCGCGCAGCTCACGCGACGCGAGGAAACCGCCGCTCCAGTCGATGTCGCCTTCGAGCTTTTGTTGCTCGCCGAGGAAGTAGCGCCACTTCTCCAGCATCGACGAGCCGAGCGCCTTCTCGCGCTCCGCCGTCGGGCCGCCGAGAAACGGCGTGTTGGGATTGCGCGGACCGTTGGCGCCGGTGGTGCCTGCGCTGGCGACGAGCGTGCCGCCGGTCGCGGTGTTCGCACCGCCCGCGCCGGTCGTCGCCGAGCCACCCGACGTACCGCCGACGTTCTTGCTGCCAGCCGAACCGGTCACACCTGCGCCGGTGACGCTCGCCGACTTCGCTCCCGCGCCGCCCGAGTTGGCGCCGCCGGTCCCGGCCGTCGCGGAGCCGCCCGACGCGCCGCCGGCCGCAACGGTGTTCGCGCCGCCGCTCCCAGCCGTTGCCGAACCGCCCGACGCGCCACCGGCCGCAACGGTGTTCGCGCCACCGCTTCCAGCCGTCGCCGAACCGCCCGACGCGCCGCCTGCTGCACCGCTGTTCGCGCCGCCGCTCCCAGCCGTCGCCGAACCGCCCGACGCGCCGCCTGCTGCACCACTGTTCGCGCCGCCGCTGCCGGCCGTCGCCGAACCACCCGACCCGCCGCTGTTCACGCCGCCACTGCCAGCCGTCGTCGCACCGGTGTTGGTGCCGCCGCTCCCCGCCGTGCCGGAAGCTGCGCCGGTATTCGGGCCACCGCTTCCAGCGACCGCCGAACCGCCGCCAACGTTCGCGCCGCCCGTCGAGCCGTTCGCTGCGCCGACGGTCGAGTTGGACGTACCAGCCGTGCCCGCAGTGCCCGCGCCCGTCTGCGGCTGCTTCGACCCCGGGACCTTCTGCGTACCACCGCCCTGCACCACCGCATCGACCGCAATGCCGCGCCGCGTGAGATCCGTCTCACCGCGCGCCACGGCCTGCGCGCACTTGAGGCCCTCCGAGAACAGCCACGTGCGGAAGTTCGCGTACTCGTTCTGCGTGACGCTGGCCAACCGCGCGAGATCCATGCGCGCCTGCGCGTGCGCGAACAACGTCGAGCGCTCCTTCGCGGTGCACTCGGCTGACTCGGTGGGGCGCTCGGCGAGGCCGCTGCGGCGCGGCGTGTACTTCACGCCGAGGAACGGACGATCGATCTCCGCGAGCGTGTCGTACATCAGCTGCCGCGCGTCGCTGGAGATCGCCGACTTCGAGCCCTCGCACGCAGCGATGGCCTTCTTGCAGTCACCCGACGGCGCGGCGTTCGCGTTGGCCTTCTTGCCGCCGCCGGTCCACCCGCCGCCTGAGTCGAAGCACCACGTCGCGACGCTGTCCAACCCGACCGAGAGCGAACCGGAGGTCTGGGCGAACTGCGTCAGCGGCGCCATGTCGCGCTGCGGAGGCGCCGCACATTGCGGAGGCACCTCCGGCACGGAGAGGACGAGCGTGACGACCAGCGAAAACACGGCCGCACTCTCTCACAAACAGGCGGTTCAGGCCGCGTCGAACGCCGCCTTCAGATCGTCGATCAGGTCGGTAGCATCTTCGACCCCGACCGAAAGGCGGATGAGGCCGTCGGTGATGCCGACCTTCTCGCGGTTCTCTCTCGGGACGGAGGCGTGCGTCATGATCGCCGGGTGCTCGATGAGTGACTCCACGCCGCCCAGCGACTCGGCGCACGCGAAGATCTTCACGGCCTTGAGGAACCGGCGCGCTTCATCGAGCCCGCCCTTCATCTCGAAGGTCATCATGCCGCCGAAGCCCTTCATCTGCCGCTTCGCGAGCGCGTGCTGCGGGTGCGACGCCAGGCCCGGCCACATGACCTTGTTCACCTTCGGGTGCGCGTCGAGGAACGCGGCGATCTTCTCGGCGTTCTCGGCGTGGCGTTGCATGCGCAGGTGCAGCGTCTTCACGCCGCGCAGCACGAGGAACGCGTCCATCGGGCCGGGGATGCCGCCGACCGCGTTCTGGATGAAGCGCACGCGCTGCGCGAGCTCGTCGCTCGAGGTGGCCACGAAGCCGCCGATGACGTCGCTGTGGCCGTTCAGGTACTTCGTCGTCGAGTGCGTCACGAGATCGAAGCCGTGCGCCAGCGGGCGCTGGAAGTACGGCGTCATGAACGTGTTGTCGCAGACGCTGATGACCTGGTGCTTCTTCGCGATGGCCGCGACCGCGTCGAGGTCGACGAGCTTCATCATCGGGTTGGTCGGCGTCTCGACCCAGATGAGCTTCGTGTTGGGGCGCAGCGCCTGCTCGACGTTCTCGGGGTTCGTCATGTCGACGTACGAGAACGTGAGCCCGTGGCGCGAGTAGACCTTGTCGAACAAGCGGAACGTGCCGCCGTACACGTCGTCGCTGCACACCACGTGATCGCCCGCCGACAGCAGGTGGGTCACCGCGTCGATGGCCGCGCAACCTGACCCGAACGCCGCGCCGTGCTTCGCGCCTTCGAGCGCGGCGAGGCAGCCTTCGAGCGCGAGCCGCGTGGGGTTCTTCGAGCGCGCGTACTCGAAGCCCTTGTTCTCACCCGGCCCCGCCTGCACGTACGTCGACGTGAAGTAGACCGGCGTCATCACCGCGCCGGTCGTCGGGTCTGGCTCCTGCCCTGCGTGGATCGCGAGTGTGTCGAAGCGCATGCGCTTCATTCAGCACACATCACCGAGCGGCGGTGAGTTCCTTCACCAGCTCGGGCGCAGCGTCGACGTCGCGCAACATCCACAGCAGGTAGCGCACGTCGGCCACCACGTTGCGCGCGACCTCGGGGTTGTAACCAAAGTCGTTCGCCACGTTTTCCCAGACGCGATCGAAGTTCACGCCGACCAGCCGGCCCTTCGCGTCGATGACGGGGCTGCCCGAGTTGCCGCCGGTGGTGTCGCAGTCAGAGAGGAAATCGACGGGCACCTTCTCGGCGCCGCCCTTCGCGTACGCGTCGCGGAGCTTCTGCGGCACGTCGAACGGCTCTTCGCCGGTGTCCTTGGCCATCATGCCGGCCAGCGTGGTGCCCGGCGTCATCAGCACGGCCTCCTTGGGCGAGTAGCCCTTCACGCGGCCGAAGGTCACGCGCAGCGTGGAGTTGGCGTCAGGCGCGACGGGCTTTCCGGCCGCGGCGATGACAGCGCGGCGCCACGCCGGCCGCAGCTTGAGCACGCGACCCGACCACGCGTCACGGCGGTCCCGCACGGCGCGGCGGTCGACATCGAGCGCGAGGCCGAGCTCCACGAGCGGGTCCTTGCGCGCCTTCAGCTGCTCGGGCGTCTCTTCGAACAGCTTCTTGCGCGTCTCGAGGTCGAACACCTTCGAGTTGGCGACGAGCGCGTCGATCTTCTTGAGGATGGCCGCGTCGTCCTTCGCGTCCTTGAAGACCTGGTCGATGACGACGATGCGCTGGTCTTGCGGCAACGCGAGCGCGCGCTTCACCCACGCGGCGAAGAGTCGACGATCGATGACGGGCGAATAGCGCTTCTGATCGCGCTCGTGGCGCTCACGCAGCCGCACGAGATCGCGGTCCTGAAAACCGGGCTCGCGCTCGAGGTCGGGCAGCTTGCCCTCGTGACTGCGACGCGCCAGCAACAGCGGCCACTGCACGGCGCGCGCGCCACGACCCGACAGGTCGAGCAAGAAGTCGCGGTCCCACGTCTTCGTGCGCTCGACGGCGAGGTCCTGCAGGCCGCGGTACGCATCGAGCGCCGGCGCGAGGTCGGCCTTCTTCGCCACGAAGGCCTTCACCTTCTCTTCGTCGGCGCGCTGCTTCGCGATGATGCGGCCGCGCTTGAAGCCAGCGAGCTGACCTTCGGCGTTCTTGCGCGTGTTGAGCACGCCGCGGAGATCGTCGGCGCAGGCGATGGCCGCGTCGGGCGAGCGCTTGCTCTCTTCTTCCATGATGGCTTCCCAGTCGCTCATCAGCGCGCGCACGTTGGGGTACCAGCGCTGCTCACGCTCCAGCATCTCGTCGGCGAGCTGCGCGCGGAAGCTCCAGCCCGGGTAGCCGAGCACCGCGACGGCGTCGTTCTCCTTCACGCCGTCCTTCGACACCGGGAAGAAGTACTTCGGCTGGTACGGCTTGCCGTCCTGGTAGACGCGCACGAGGGAAAAATCGCCGGAGTGGCGCGGCCACATCCAGTTGTCGACCTCACCGCCGAAGTCGCCGACCGCCGCAGGCGGCGCGTACACGAGGCGCACGTCGGTCAGCTCGGTGAACTCGGTCATGGTGAAGAAGAGCCCGCCGTCGAAGATGGCGAACGTGCAGCGCGTGTTCGGCTGCTTCTCGCACTCGGCCACGAGCTTCTTCTGCACCGCGTCGACGGCCTTGAAGCGCGCGAGGTCGTCACCGTCGGCAGGCATCGCGGCGGTCACTTCCTTCGTCACGTCGACGAAGCGGCGCGGCACCTGAATGCGGAAGGACTTCGAGCCCTTCTCGTCGGCCAGCGACTTCGCGAGGAAGCCATCACGGCCCAGGTTCTGTTCGGGCGTCGAGTGCTCCTGAAGGATGCTGACGATGCAGTGGTGGTTGGTGATGAGCAGGCCGTCTTTCGAGACGAACGAGCCGCTGCAGCCGGGCAGCTGCACGGCGTTGGCGAGCAAACCGCCCTGCACCTTCTCGTCCCACAGCTTCGAGAGCGGCAACCCGAAGCCCTGCTGTTTCACCCACGCGGGGCCCTGCTGAAGCACCTGCTGCGGCGTCCACTTTCCTTCGGCGCCCAGCGCGAGCGCCGCCGTCATCGAGAGCGTGAGGAACATCACCCGCGTCTACCGCATCACGGCAGCGCGTTCTGCAACACCGCGCACACGGTCTGCGGCGTGGTGGAAGCGCCCAGGACCCGATTCACCGAGCCAGACAGCAGCGCAGCGCCGTCCTGAATCGTCATCGTCACGCCGTCGAAGTAGCGCGCGCGTGGGTGACACAGCAGCCGCAGCGTCGGCAGCGCGTGCGACACGTCGCCGCCACGATCGCGCTCGGCGTCGAGCAGCGTCAGGTAGCTGTCGATGGCCGCCGGCACGCCAGCGGTGAGCGCCGTTTGATCTTCTCGCGTCAGCTCCAGCGCGAGGTGCAGGTACGCGAACGTGAAGACCGATGGCAGCCCGGGCTCCGCGCCCATGGGGCCGTGATCGAGCGTGGTGAAAGACGGGTCGCCGTCGCGCGGCCAGTAGAGCGGCGTCACCAGGTCGGGGCACGCAGCGACGAGCTCGCGCGTCTGCGTGACGGGCACGAGCGTGTCCCACTCATCGTGCGGCGAGAGCACTTTGACCTGCGGCTGCGTCGCGCGGAGCCCGGCACAGACCGCCGCGTGTTGGTACGGCGACCACGCAGCGGGCGCGGTCTGCGGCGTGGTGACGCCACCATCGACCAACGTCGCCGCTTCGATGCGTCGTCGGTACGGCGAGAAGAACGAGGTGAACGTCGCCGGCGGCATGAACACGGCGGGACCGTCGGTTGTGATCCAATCGTGCATGCCGGCGAGGTCGCTCGGCGGCGTCAAAGGCACGAGGCTCTTGAGCGTGAGGCCGGCTGGCGCGCGCGCGGCACCGAAGATGGCCATCAACCCGCCCCAGCTCCCGCCGAAGCTGCCGACGCGCGAGAGGTCGAGCTCCGTCGGGCGACTGAGCACGAAGTGGTACGGCGCCGTCGCGTCGCGAATGTCGTCTTCCACCGAGCCGCCCGCATAGAAGCGGCCGTACGCGTGCACGATGGCGAAGCCGTTGAGCAGGTGCACTGCGTCGCCGCTCACCTGACTCTCGACCGTGAGCGGCGTGTACCCGGCGACGTCGACGCCGTTGTACGCCGGCGCGTCATCGTCGGCGTGCGTGCCGGCGCCGCGCGTCGCCCACTTCACGTCGACCGGCTCGTTCGTCCAGTCGATGCCGTCGTACGGCTGGTTGGCGATGACCACGGGCGCGACGCCGCCGTCGGTGCCCAGCGCGTGCACATATAAGAGGTACGACCGCTCACCGTCGGGACGATGTGCGCGGATCAGCTCCACGTGCGCCACTGCGCTGCCGACCGGCACCACGCGGCTGCTGAAGGCCTCGAAGCGCCACACGCCGGCGTCGGGAAGCCCCGCGTCGACGAGGCCTGCGTCAGGTTCACCAGCGTCGGACAGCGACGGCAACGGCGAGCACGCGACGAGCAAGCAGACGAACGGAAAGAGAAACTTCACGAGTCCAAGGCTGAGGGCGAGCGCGACGTCGCGCAAGTGCGCGTCACGCTGCAGTGACGTCAGCGACAGCAGCCGCGCTCGAGGCAACCGCAGTCAAAGCAGGCGCGGAACGAGTCGGTGTTGCAGTGCTGCTTGAGCTGGTCTCGCAGCGCCAACCTCGCGCGGTGGAGCCGCACCCACAGCGCGTTGACGGTGATGTTCAGCTCCGCAGCGAGGTCAGGCAGCGGCGTGCCGTCCGTGACGCGCTTGAGCAACGCGGCCTGCGCGTCAGGCAGCGTATCGACCTGCTTCATCACGCAGCCGCACGCGTCGGGCGTGTCGGCGTCTTCCGTCGGCAGCGTCTCGGGCAAGAGCTCGGTGGCGCGGCCGGGCGCGGTGCTCGACAGGTGCCGCACGATGCTGAAGAGCCACGCGCGGGCCGCAGCCGGGTCACCGAGCTGGTCCGCGTGGCGCAGCGCCCGGACCGCGGCGTCCTGCACCACGTCTTCGGCGCGATCACCGACGCGGCGGCGCGCAAACGCCACCAGCTCGTCTCGACGTTCGGCGAGCGCCTGCGGAACCGCGTCGCTCATGTCTTCGGGCACTGACACGCGGGAGGACAATCGCACTTCGCGCCGCAGCTGCACACCTGGCCACAACAGCAGCCCGGCCCCTCAGTTTTCGGCGGGCACTGACAGGCACCGCCGCAGGTCTTCGTCGTCTCGTTCATGCCGTGAAGACCGGGCAGGCCGCGCGGGCCTTACAGAAAATCGACACGTAATGCGGAGGCTCGCGCGCAGGTCTGCAGGTGCATGACACGACTCACGATTTCTGCGGCGCTGGTGACCCTCTTCTTTCTCTCGGCGCTCGGCGTCAGGCCGCTGCTGCATCGGCTCCGCACGGGTCGCTGGGGCTTCAACGGCCTCTCGGGGCGCGTCGGCAGCCTCGCCTGGTGGGGCGGCGCGACGTTCGTGCTCTCCATGGTGCTGACGCCCTTCGCGCTCGCGTGGCCGGCGTTCGAGAGCCCCGCAGCGCCGCTGGCCATCGCCCTCGCCGTCGCCGGGCTGCTCTTCACGCTGCTGGCGCAGTCGGGCATGGGCGCGAATTGGCGCATCGGCGTCGACGCGCGCGAGCAGACGTCGCTCGTCACCACCGGCGTGTTCGCCTTCGTTCGCAACCCCGTCTTCAGCGGCATGCTGCTCTTCGCGTCGGGCCTCACGTTGCTGTGGCCGAACCTGCTCTCGCTCGGCGCGGCGGTCGCGCTCTTCGTCGCCGTCGAGCTGCAGGTGCGCTTCGTCGAAGAGCCGTACCTGCGCGCGCTGCACGGTGACGCGTGGTCGACCTGGGCCGCGAAGGTGGGTCGCTTCGCGCCGCTGCTGGGCCGTGTTCCGCAACAGGGTGAGACAGGCGGAAAAGAACCACATCATTGAAGCGTGTGGTGGTTGGTAGAACCTCGCCGCATGAGACACGCCTTTGCGCCTCTCCTGCTGCTCGTTCCTGCCCACGTCATCGCCGCGCCTTCCCCCGCCGCCAACGTCGCCGCCGCCAAGCAAGGCCTCGACAAGGCGAGCGCCAACGTCGCCTCGGCCATGAAGAAGGTCGAAGGTGACGCGCCCGACGCCGCCGATCTCGACGCCGCGCACACCGCGCTCGAAGCGCTCAAAGAAGCGCTCGATTCAGGTGCCGGCCAGGAACCGAACGATCTCGACTACGCGCGCGCCGCGCTCTCGGCCCGCCGCGAGCTGCGTGAGAAGCGGGAGCTGGTCGACGCCCGCCGCGCGAAGATGCACATCTTCAACCACCGCCGCACCATCGACGCCGCGCTGGTGACGATGAAGGAGAAGGTGAAGGTCGCGGAAGGCAAGGACCCCAGCGCGAAGGACTTCGAAGACGCGCGCGCCGCCATCACCGAGTTCAAGGCCGTGGTCGAGCCCGCGCGCCAGTTCACGAAGCAAGAGGCCTCGTTCGCGACGTACATCCAGAAGCTCGACGCCGACGTGGCGAAGACCTCCAACGCCATCGACGAGAAGTGGGCGGTGGTCGAAGGCAGCAAGCACCGCGCGAAGGTCGAAGAAGCGCGCCAGGACTACGTGACGAAGATGGGCGTGCTGAGCGCCAACGCCACGGACCAGCAGTTCTCCGATGCGGAAGCGGCCGGCAAGCTGCTCGGCCAGCGCCTCGACGAAGGGAAGATCCTCGAGTCGAAGGACAAGGGCTACGGCCCGTACGCCGCCAAGACGCGCACCGAGCTCGCCATCTACAAGAAGAAGGCTGACGACCTCTGGAGCCAGACCGGGCCCGCGCGCCTGAAGGCGGAGATTGAGCCGGCCGCGAAGGAGCTGCGGAACTCGCTCAAGTACGTGCGCAGCAAGAAGGCGACGGAAGATCAGCTCGCCGAGGCGCGCACCACCAGCATCGTGGTGCGCAAGCTGCTCGAGAAGTTCGCGTCTGAAGCCAAGCGCAACGCGGAGTTCGGCGCGTACGTGCAGACGGTCGAAGCGGCGTTGGTCGAGACCGAGAACCTGCTGCAGATGCGCGCGCTCGACATCGCGCAGCGCGACTTCCGTCAGGCGCTGGCGAAGCTCGATCGCAAGGCGCCCACCGACGAAGACTTCACCATCGCCAACAGCGCGCTCTCCATTCTCACCAAGACCCTGGAGCCGATGAACGCGAAGGACCCGACGCTCAAGCAGCCCATCGCCGACGCGCGCGCGTGGGAGCGTGAAGGCAAGGCCACCATCACCAAGCGGCGCACGGAACTCGACGTGGCCGCGCAGCAGGCGAAGGTCGAAGAGGCGCGCAACAAGGCCATCGCCATCGTCGGCTCGTTCGGCAACGCGGACTCGGGTGAAGACTCGGTGAAGCAGGCCGAAGAGGCCGTGAAGGCCGTCAACGCCGCGCTGGAGTCAGGCACCGAGCTGACGGGCCGTGACCGTGGCTACGCCGCGTACGACCGCGAGCTGAAGAAGCGCGTCAACGAGTTCAACTCGAAGATCGCCAACAAGAAGCTGCAGCTCCACGCCGCTGACATGCGCGGCAAGCTGACCGACGCGCTCGCCGACGCGAAGGCGAAGATCGACGCTGCGCGCCAGCCCATCTCCGGTGACAAGGAGCTCGACGCCGCGGTGAAGGCCGTGGAAGGCGTGAACAGCTTCCTTGAGACCAACGGGCCGCTCGAGCAGCAGGCGGGCAGCTACGCGTCGGCCGCGAACAAGGGCCGCAACGAGCTGATGAAGCGCTACGAGCAGCTCGGCGTCGCGCAGCAGGAACGTGAGCTGCGCAAGGCGACCGTCGACCAGCTGGTGCCGGGCCTCGCGCTCTCGCACGCCGCCGCGGCGTCGCAAGACCTCAAGAAGCAGAAGGCCGACTACGAGAAGGCGCTCAAGCTCTTCAAGGCCTGCAAGGACGAAGGCACGCGCATCGTTGAAGGCAACCCGGCCGCCGCGAGGCTCGCCGTCGTCATCGACGGGCCGGCGACGTTGAAGGACGCCGTCGGCCAGTGCGCGCAGGAGTACGACGCCACGGTGCCGCTCATCAAACCGCTGACCGGCCTCATCTCGTTCGAGGACGGCCCACGGAAGGCGTACGAAGCAGCCGTGGGGCTGCTCTCGAAGGGCAAGAAGCCCGAAGCGCTCGCCCAGTTCGACGAGTGCATCGCCACCGGCGTCACTGTGGGCGTGCGCTACCCCGACCTGAAGGAGCGCAGCTTCACGGTGGCCAACTCGAAGATGACGTTGGCCGAGCTGACGAAGACCTGCACCGCGAAGAGCAAGGAGCTCCGCGGCAAGTAGTCGTCACTGCCGCTTGTACTCGCGGTCTTCGTCGACGGCCTTGCGCGTGGTGGTGGCGTTCTTGTTCACCACCGCCTGGACGATCTTGCGATCTGCCGCGCCGGTGCCGCTCGCCACGTTGTACGCAGGCACGCCGGTGTCGTCTTCCGTCGTCGACACCAGGTCACCGACACCCGCGGCGTAGTGCTGCGCGCGCGTGGGGATGTCCGTGCGGAACTTGTAGGCCGGGTCGGTCGCCGCGAGGTTCAGCGACGCGTCGGGGTGGTTCGACACCAGCGACAGGTACTCGATCAGCGACCCGTCGAAGTGCACCGTCGGGTAGCCGAGGATCACGCGCGACGCGAAGCCGTTCACCTGCACCTCGAAGTTGGTGCGGCACTGCGAGACGACGACCTTCGAGCTGGTGTCCGTCGGCGCGTAGCCCGCCGCCGTGAAGAGCGCCTCGAGGTCGGCCCGCGACTTGTACTTCCAGTTCGCGTTGCCGACGTCGGTGACCAGGTTCGCCCACGGGAAGCTCACGGCGCCCTTCACGTGGCCCTCGTACAGCACGTAGCTCTTGGCCTGACCCGTCGCGTCTTCGCTCGGCGCGCCCGACGAGCTCCAGCCGGTGGTGATGAACTGGCCGGGGTGCGTGGTGAAGAACGCCGCGTTGGTCGCGCTGCGGTTGAACTGGTTGGTGGGGCGCGCGTCGATGATGAACTGGCGATCGAAGCCCTGCACGACGCCCGTCGCGGCGAGCTGGCCGTCGACGATGGCGAGGAAGTCTTCGAGCGGCAGCGTCAACGCGGTGTGATCGACGCGCAGCGACTTCACCGAGAAGCCGTCGTTCGACACGGTGCCTTCGGCGACCTTGTTGCTGCGCAGCTCGCCCGTGTAGTTCTTCTGCAGTGAGCCGTTCAGCACCGCGAGGTGCTTGAGGTCGGCGCCCCAGTAGCTGAGCCAGTAGATGGCGCGATCGATCTCCTGGAAGTAGGCGCCGTTGTTCGCCGTGTTCTCACCCTGCGCGAACACGATGAAGTCGCGGCTCAGGTCGATGCCGTAGCGCGAGAGCCAGTCGTCGGTGGTGGGGCCGCTGGCCTGGTAGCGCACCGAGTTCGAGATGAGGCCGGTGTCGCGCGTCTCGTTGAAGCGGAAGGCGTCGAGCTCGTAGACGTAGACCTTGCCCGCCGGGTTTGAGGGCACGTAGTTCTCGCCGGCTGCGCGGTTGGCCGCGTTGATCTGCAGCACCACGAGGCGCGCGTCGGCGCTCAGGTGCGCCGGGCGACCGTTCGGCACCGCCGTCGCACCGGCCGAGTCGACGGTGGCCCAGTTCGACGCGTACGCCTCGAGCGTCGCCGCCTCGATGAGGCCGAAGCGGTTGTGCGCGTAGTCGTCGGCGGAGCGGTTGGTGAGCGCGGCCGGGCCGACGGCGGTGGGCAGCGAAGGCTCGGTGATGCCGGAATCGGGCGTGGGCTCAGTGGGCGCGCCGCAGGCGGTCAGCACCGCCAGCGCGACGGCGGACGAATAGATGGACGACGAGACACTTCTCTTCATGGCTTCTCTCCTGGTTGTGAGTGGGGTGATGCGGTGGGGGCGTGACGCGTCAGGCGAGCGTCAACAGCCACCCTCGCCTGCGCCGACGGCCGGCAGCGCGGGCGGGTTCTGCTTGTACGAGACGTCGCTCTGCTGGACGCCGTCGGACGACTTCGCGTTCGGGTCGAACACGAGGGGACGCACGCCGTGCTCGACGGTCGACCACTCGCTCGCGCCTTCGGTCAACGCGGGGAACGTGTCGGTGCGCCACGGGCTGTCGGTGGGCAACGCGCGCAGGCCGCTGTTCGGGTGGCTCGCGTTCAACGCGCCCCACTCGAGGAACGAGCCGGCGTACCAGCGCGCGGGTTGGCCCACGATGGCCGTCAGCGCGAACGTGGCGATGGCGCTGTCGTCGCCGTCACCGTCGTAGATGAAGGCCGTCTGCGCGCGGTCGATGCTCGCCGTCGCGGCGTCGAGCTCGCCGAGCGCTCTGAACGTTCCGTCAGCGTGTTGCAGCGAAGTTACCGGCACGTTGCGCGCAGACGCGATGCGCCCGGAGAACGTCGGCGTGCACGCTGCGTTGCCCTCGAGGCAGGTCAGATCGTGCGGAGTGGCCGAGAGCGCCGCGCCTTCGAACTCAGCGGGCGCGCGCACATCGATGATGGGAGAGGTCCCGATGGCGCTGCGCACCGCCGCGAGGTCGGCCAGGAGCACGAAGTGCTCGTTGGTCACCGTGCCGATGCGCACGTCGCCCGTGAACGGGTGCGCGTCGACGCTCGCGGCACGCAGCGCAGCTGGCAACGACGCCACGTCACCGTTGACCAGCGCGAGCCGCGAGTGTTCCCAACCCCAGTAGCGGAACGTCAGCCACGCACGCGACAAGACCGCGAACGATTCGGGCGTCGCCTTGCCGGTGACGAAGACGACCAGGTCACGGTTGGGGTGGATGTTGAAGCGCCGCATGAAGCTGTCGATGCGGATGCCGTTGGACGGCGCGAGCCCGATGGCCGCGATGCCGTTGTTGCGAGGCTCCGAGAGCCGGGTCAACTCGGCCGCGTGGTACGCGCGCACGCCCGGCGTGTTCGCGAGCCACGGCAGCTCGCCCGCCGCGGCGTCGAACTGCAGCACGATCAACTCGCCTTCCACGCCGGCCGGTCGCTGACCGGTCCAGTCACGCGCCCAGCGCTCCAGCGTCGCTGGCGTGATCAGCCCTGCCTCGTTCGCCGCAAAGTCATCGCGCGACCGCACCGCGAGCTCGACCGCCGTCGCCGGACCAAGCGGCGCCTCTTCTGGCGCGCACGCGGCGAGCGTCAGGACGAGGGCACGGGCGACGGGGCGAAGTTCCACAATCGCTTTATCCGTTATTGCGGACAACATGTCAACATTGGCGGACGCGCGCCCCTGCCACCTGTCTGTTATTGCGGATAGCGCCTCTCGACGCACGAAGACAGCGCAGTCTGCGGTGCGGCAGTCAGGTGCCGAGCGTCGGGAGACGACGGCGCCGCACCGCCGCCGCGCCTGCGCTGCCGCTCTCGCGTTGAGGGGCGGCGTGTGGCACGTACGCCGCGATGTCTGACTTCGAGAACCGGCTCCGGAAGAACGCGAAGACCCGCTTCGGCTGGGCGAAGCGCGAGAAGACGGACGCGTTCCGCATCTACGATCTCGACATCCCCGAGTGGCCGTTCGCCGTCGACTGGTACGCCGGCGCGGTGCACGTCATGGAATACCCGCGGCGCAAGCAGCTGCGCGACGGCAGCATCGACGAAGCCCGCGCCGAGGTGCTGCGGGCCACGGCGGCGGCGCTGAACGTCGCGCCCGAGCGGGTCTTCACCAAGACGCACGAGAAGCGCGCGTGGGGCGACGGCCAGTACGAGCGCGTCGGCGCGCAGTCATCGAAGGTCATCGCCACCGAGCACGGGCTCAAGTTCGAGTGCAACCTGTCGGACTACCTCGACACCGGCCTCTTTCTGGACCACCGCGTCACGCGCGCGCGGGTGCGGAGTGAAGCGAAGGGCCTGAGGTTCTTGAACCTGTTCGCGTACACGGGCTCGTTCACGGTGCACGCGCTCGCGGGCGGCGCGGCCGAGACGACCACTGTCGATCTCTCGAACACGTACTGCGAGTGGGCCGAGCGCAACTTCGCGCTCAACGGCTTCACGACGGGCCCGAAGCACCGCGTGGTGCGCGACGACGTGCTGGCGTGGCTGGCAAACGCGCGCGGGCAGTTCGAGCTCATCGTCATCGACCCGCCGAGCTTCTCGTCGTCAAAGAAGATGGGGCGGCGCTTCGAGATTCAGCGCGATCACCGCTGGCTGCTGGACACCGCGCGCGGGCTGCTCGCGCCCGGCGGCGCGCTCTACTTCTCGACGAACTTCCTGACCTTCGCGCTCGACAAGAAGTTCGCCGACGCCGAAGAGCAGAAGTCGATCCCCGAGGACTTCCGTCGCGCCGTGCAGCGCACGTGGCGCCTGAAGGCCTGAGCTACCGCTTGGGCGCGGCTTCCCGTTCCTGCTTCAGCTGTTCCTGTTCCTGACGATCGGCCTCGGCCTGCTCGCGCGCTTCGCGGAAGGTCACGACCGTGCGCCACCCGGCGTAGAGCGCCACGAGGAACGCCGCGAGCAACAGCAGCCACTTCACCGACGCGCCGGTGTCTTCGTCGGGCGCGGCCGCGACGGTCGAGAGTCCCAGCGCCTCGCTGACGCCGCCGTACTCGCCGGCGTAGCGGGCCATGCGCAGGTACTCGTCGGTGATCGACGCGAAGTTTCCCAGCGACGCGGTCTCGCCTCGCTGCGGGTCGAGCAGCCGCGCCTGGCTCACCTCGGCGACGTCGACGAGCACCTTCAAGACGGCTTCGAGCAGCTCGGTCTTCTCGTGAAACGGCACGCGCACGTCGAGGCCGAGGGTGACGCCGTTCTCAAGCACGGGCTGCACGGTGGCTTCACCGCCAGCGACCTTCAGCACGCCCTGCCCTTGCGCGGTCAGCTCGGCGCCGCGGCCGCTGAGCGCCACCACGAGGCCATCGAGCGGCGCAGGGTCGCCCTGCGTCGCGGCCTGCAACACGAAGTCGTACGAGCGCTGCACGCTCACAGTCTACGTGCGTTTTCCGCCCTGAGGCCTCACACTTCCGCCATGGCGCTGCAGCTCGGAAGCATGACGGTGCACCCGCTGGTGGAAGGCCGGTTCGCGCTCGACGGCGGCGCGCTGTTCGGCGTCGTGCCCCGCCCGCTGTGGGAACGGCGCTTTCCCGCCGACGAGCGCAACCGCGTCACGCTCGTCACCCGGTCGATGCTGGTGCGCACCGGCAGCCGCAACGTGCTGGTCGACCTCGGCCTCGGCGCCCGGTGGGACGGCAAGCACCGCGCGATGTACGCCATCGATCATTCGTCGGGCGGGCTCGACGCGGCGCTGCAACAGGCCGGGCTCTCGCGCCACGACATCACCGACGTCGTCTTGAGCCACCTGCACTTCGACGTCGCCGGCGCCACCACGCGCGAAGAAGGCGGCGAGCCGCGCCTCTCGTTTCCCAACGCGACGGTGCATGTGCAGCGCCGTCACTGGAAGTGGGCGCACCAGCCGTCAGAGAAAGACCAGGGCAGCTTCCGGCACGAAGACTTCGCGCTGCTGGAGCGCAGCGGAAAGCTGCACCTGCTGGAAGGCGCGACGGAGCTCTACCCGGGCGTCAACGTGGTGGTCAGCGAAGGCCACACCGTCGGCATGCAGCTGGTTCGGCTCGAGGCTGACGGCCAGACGCTGGTGTTCTGCGGCGACCTCATTCCCACCACCGCGCACCTGCACGCGCCGTGGGTGTCGGCCTACGCGCTCTACCCGCTGACGGCGATCGAAGAGAAACGGCAGCTGCTCGCGCAGGCCCTCGAGGAAGGCTGGCAGCTGTTCTTCTCACGAGACCCTGCCGTCTCGGTCTGCACCGTCAAAGACGATGGCTCTGGACAGATCGTGGTCGATCGGGTTTTGGCCGCCGGGTGACCACCGCGACCATCCGCATCACCCGCAAAGGCGTCGACCGTTGGAAGGCCGGCCACCCGTGGATCTACCAGGCTGACCTCGAGCGCATTCCTGGCGAGCTGACGGGCGGCGAGGTGGTGCGCGTGGAAGACGGCCGCGGCTACTTCCTCGGTCAGGCGTTCTTCTCGAAAGACTCGAAGATCTCGCTGCGCTGGCTGGCGTGGGACGACGTGGCCGTCGACGAAGACTTCTTCCGCGCGCGCCTCGAGGCCGCCGATGCGCTGCGCCGCCGCGCCCTGCCCGACGAGACCGCGTACCGCGTGGTGCACGGCGAGGCTGACCTGCTGCCCGGCCTCGTCGTCGACAGGTTCGGCGAGTACCTCTCGGTGCAGTTCCTCCACAAGGCGACCGAGCAGCGCAAGGCGATGCTGACGTCGCTGCTGCAGCAGCACTTCAAGCCGAAGGCCATCGTCAACCGCAGCGACGCCAACGTGCGCCGGCTCGAAGGCCTCGAGCCCGAGAAGGGCCTGCTGTACGGCGAGCTGCCCGGCCCCATCGCCTACCGCGAAGGTCACGTGACGATGGAAGTGGACCTCATCACCGGTCAGAAGACCGGCGCGTTCCTCGATCAACGCGACAACCACGTGATGGCCAGCGAGTGGGGTCACGGCGAGGCGCTCGACTGCTTCAGCTACGCGGGCGGGTTCGCGCTGCAGCTGGCGCTCAAGGCGAAGCGCGTGACGGCGGTGGAGATCTCCGAAGCCGCGTGCGCGCAGATCACCGCCAACGCGAAGCGGAACAAGCTCGACAACGTCGAGGTGGTGGCGGCCAACGCTTTCGATTTCCTCCGCGACTCGCTCGACGAAGGAAAGAAGTTCGACACCATCGTGCTGGACCCGCCTTCGTTCGCGAAGAACAAGGGCGCCATCGAAGCGGCGGTGCGCGGGTACAAGGAGATCAACCTGCGCGCGATGCAGCTGCTGAACCCCGGCGGCATCCTCATCACCGCGAGCTGCACGCACCACGTCGACGAGGCCCGCTTCGAGGAGATGCTCGACGCCGCGGCGGCCGACGCCAAACGGCGCGTGCAGATCGTCGAGAAGCGCGGCGCCGGGAAGGATCACCCGGTGCTGCTCGGGCTGCGCGAGACGCGCTACCTCAAGTGCTTCGTGCTGCGCGTGCTCTGATTACGAGTGGTCAGCCGGCGGCAGGTTGGAGCTGTTCCGCAGCGCGAGGAAGAGCGCCAGCAGCAGCATGTACGACAGCGGCATCGCCGCCAGCACGCCCACGCAGCACGCCATCACGCCGGCCAGCACCACCGCGCCCATCACGAAGCTGTAGCCCAGCACGCGCAGCCGCTGCCCGTCGCCGAGCGCCCACGTGCGCTGAATGGCTTCCATCGGCGTGCACTTGCCGACGATGAGCTCGGGCACGGCGAAGAGCGTCACCGGCAAGAGGACCACCGCAAGGACCACGAGGATCAACGTCGTGCCCGCGAGCAACCCGATGACCGCCGGCGTGAACAACATTTCAGGCTTGAACGACGACGGGTGCGAGAAGTCGAAGCCGGCGCTGCGCAGCCCGACGAAGGTGACGAGCGCGACGAAGACCATCAACGGCACCGTCACCGCGACGAACAGCAACACCTGCAGCGTGACGTACTTCCCGAGGTCCTTGAGCGTGCTGAACATGCGCCCGATGTCGGCCTTGCGGCCGATGAGCGCGTCCATCAACAGCCGGTAGTAGCCGCTGATGGCGATGGCCTGCACCACGACCTGCACCAGCGTCGAGACCACCTGCGCCACCACGAGGCTGATGGCGAACTTGCCCCAGTCGGCACCCGGGTTGCGTTGATCGACGGTGAAGCCGCCGATGGCGTTGACCACCGTGCTGATGATCTGCGCGACGATGCTGCCGGCCATGGTGATGCCGAAAAACACGACGGCGCCCACCACCAACATCGCCGGGTCTCGCTTGAAGACCTCGACGCAGTGGTTCCAGAGGTCGCCCAGCGACGCGTCAGCCTTGAAGGGGAACGAGTCGGCGGTCAGCGCGCGGCACGGCGGGCACACCGCAGCCGCGCCGCCTTCACTGCACGTGGTGCACATGAAGTTGCCGCACCGCGTACAGGTGATCGACGCCGGGACACCGGGGTGCTGCGCACAGAGGGCACCAGCGGGAGCGGGCTGCATCGGGGGAACTCCTTGGGCTACGAGAGAGGCGCGTGAAGGTAGCAGACGAGACTTCAGACACCGGTGACTTCGTGGCGTGGCGTCGCGCCGTCACCGAGACGCGCGCCGTGCTGCAGAAGGCCGCCGCCGCGTGGAGCCGCCACGGGTGCCCCGCGTCAGGCGAGTGCTGCCAGCTCTCGGTGACGAAGCGCCAGCCGTACCTGTGGCCCAGCGAATGGAAGCTGCTGCTGGCGCACCTGCAGCGAGAGAAGCGCGCGCTGCCCGCCGTGCGTGACGACGGCGCGTGCCCGTTCCTCGACGGTACCGGCAAGCGCTGCAGCGTCTACGAAGCGCGCCCGTTCGGCTGCCGCACGTTCTTCTGTCACCGCGTCACCGGCCCGCTGAAGCAGCCCGCCGATGAGACCAACGCGCTGCTCGACCGGCTCGCCGCGCTCAACCTGGCCGTCGACGACCAGGCCGCGCCGCGCGCGATGCTCGACTGGTTTCAGCGGCCCGACGTCGCCGACTGACCCGTGGGCCAGGTGCCCGGCGGCACCATGATGAGGCCCGAGTTCCACCCGAACTTCTCGAGCGGCGTCTGCTCAACCGCGTTGGTCGAGTTCGGCATCTCGGCCCAGTGGAACTCGTTCACCTCGCCCTTGCGGCCGACGAAGGTGTGCATGCCGCCCTTGGCGAGGCCGAAGAAGAACGGCACCTCGCGCAGCTTCTCGATGCCGGACATGTCGGTCTTGGTCTTGGCTTCGTCGGTGGGCCGGTAGTTGAGCACCTGCGCGTCGACCGCGATGCCGTAGTAGCCCTTGCCGCGCGCGACCTGCACCGCCGAGAAGCTGTGCTCCGCGTTGCCGTCGTTGGGGTTCTTGGCGTCGGGGTTCCAGTAGATCGACTGCCAGCCGTCCTTCTTCAGCTCGGCGGCGAGGTCGGTGCCCTTGCTGCCCTTGCTGATGACGGTGCGCTGAATCTCGGCCCAGCGCTCCGACTTGCCGGCCGCCGCGTAGGCCGCGCCGACGTTCTCGAGCGCCCAGCCGATGCAGCTGCTCTCCTTGATGGTGCTGGCCGCCGGCGGCGTGACGCCGGGCTTCGTGTTGGCCGCGAGCCAGTCGGTCTTCTGCTGCGGCGTCATCTTCTTCCACTCGGAATGATCGCCGAAGTACGTGCCCACGCCCGTGCGCTCGATGGCGTCGAGGTGCTGCTTGCTGCGCATTTCAATCGACTGCGCGCCGCCCGCCGCCAGCCGCGCGCCGAAGTCGTTGGGCCGCGTGGTGGTGCCGACCTGCGTGGTCTGGGTCGTCTGCGTGGTCGTGCCGGCCTGCCACCCCTGCGGGCGCGTGGGCTGCGTCGGCGCGGGCGGCTGCGGCGTCGACGCGCCGGGGAGCGCGAGGTTCCACCCGATCTGGATCGCGTTGCGGTTCGTCGCCAGGCCCGGGTAGCGGCCCACGTTGGCGGCCACCAGCGCGTCGACCGACACGCCGTTGGCGCGGGCGATCTTGCCGAGCGAGTCACCCGACTTCACGGTGACTGACGACGCGGCGGGCTGCGGCAACGGGCGAAGCGTGGCTGACGACGAATCAACGCGACCAGGCATGAACGACTCCAGCGAGGGTGGTGAGCGGCAGATCGACACACGGCGAGGCCGAGGTGTGCAAGGCCCCGGGCCTCCAAACAAACAAACGCCGCGCCGGGGGAGGGCCACGGCACGGCGTTCGGGTCATTTCACCCCGGGGGACGGGGCGGATGACGTCAGTTGAAGAGGAACGCCGGGTCGCAGACGTGCTGCGTGCAGGCGAAGGGGCCACCAGTCCACGAGAAGAGCTCGTAGCCGTCGGCGCACGCGGGCACCTGCGCAGTGCAGGCGCCGCCACCGCCGCAGCCGGCCGGCATCAGGCAGCGATCGGCGTCGCGCGACCAGATGACGGTCTGGCCTTCGGGGCACGTGGGGATGAACGGACGGCCGCACGAGCGGACCATGTCAGGCAGCTTGATGAAGACCTGGCTGGCCGCCAGCACGTCTTCGTTGCCCACGCGGGTGATGGCGCCGGCGACGAGCGCGTCGTCGTTGACGACCCGGCCCGTGAGCCAGTTGGTGTCGACGGCCGTGAGCGCCGCGCCGCTGACGTCGAGGTCGTGGAACACGGTGCTCTTGGTGGTGTGCAGCTTGGTGGCCTTCAGCGACGGGCACGGCGTGGTGATGCAGCGCACGTTCGAGTCGCCCACGCGGTAGTACGTGTCGTTCGCGCCCGCGGTGACGCCCGGCATGCCGCGCCACGCGCTGGTGACGACGAAGTACCGGAAGCCGTTGGCCTGCACGCGACCCAGCTTGCCGTAGACGATGAGCTCGCCACCGGCCGCGCCGCGCACGTCTTCCTGCGCTTCGACCGAGAGGTCCGACTGCGAGAAGTCCCAGCCCAGCACGTACTCTTCACGCACCGTCGCGCGGTTGACGTCGTGCACGAACAGGCCGCCGCAACGGGGCCACGCGCACCGGCGGTACAGGTCGTACCGGAAGGTCACGTAGCTGCGCGTCGAGGTGCCGAGCTCGTCCGACGCTTCCGTCGTCACGTCGCTGGTCTCGTTGATCTCCGCTTCGGTCACGCCGCAAGCGGCGAAAATCACTGCCCCCACCAACAGGATTGATCGCATGGTGGGCGCAGGTAGCAGAGTGTAGGCACACTGTCTACCCGCATCAACTTCTCGGCCGATGCTGTACGAGGCGCGCCCCATGCCGCTCTCGGTGCGACGCGTGAAAGTGCAGGACCTCCAGGTGCTCGAGACGTTGGAGGCCGAGACGGTGCGGCACTTTCCACAGCGCACGCGGTGGCTCGAGACGTTCCGCGGGCTGCTGGAGCGGGCGCTGACGGAAGAGCCGGAGGGCCTGCTGGTCGCTGACTTCGACGGGCGGGCGATCGGCGCGGCGATCTCGCGCGTGCGCGGCGCGCACCCCGTCACCGGCGTCGAGTACGGCGTGCTCGAGGTGCTGACCGTGGCGCCCGCGTGGCGAGAGCACGGCGTGCGCGAGCGGCTGCTGAAAGAGGCCGAGGCCTACTTCAAGTCGCGCGGGTGTCGGCTGATGGTGACGTCGCTGCGCGCCGACGCCGGGGCCGACGGCGCGTTGTACAAGCAGCACGGCTTCACCGTGGCGTCGTGGGACCTGGAACGTTCGTTGTGATGAGGGGGCGCTGATGCTGACGACGTTGCTGCTCTTGAGCCTCGCGGCGGGCGACGAGGCCGTCACCGAGCGCCTCACGCCAGACGAACCGTCACCCTTCCCTTCGACCGGCGCCCAGGTCCGCATGAACGTGGGCTTCGACGCCGAGTGGGGCGTCTTCCCCGAGAGCCTGCTGGGCGCGACGGTGGCGCTGCGCGTGGGCAACGCCACCTGGTCGGGGCTGCTCGAGGCGTGGACGGTGTTCCCCACCGCCGTCGAGGTGAGCGCCACCGGCAGCGTCGACGCGTTCGCGGTCGGCGGCATCGGCGGGGTGTGTGGCCAGTGGGTGGTGTCGACGGTCGACCTCTCGGGCTGTCTGCTGGGCCGCGGCGGCGCGTTGCTCATCAGCCCGCGCAACGACGAGACGGTGAACCCTTCGGGCTGGCAGCCCACGGCGTCGGCGGGTGGCCGCGTCAGCGTCGAGTGGCCGCGCAACTCGGTGCTGGGCCTCTTCGTGTCGGCGCAGCTCTTCGTGCCCGTGCTGCGGCCGTACTTCCGCAGCGACGAGCGCAGCTGGTTTCAGCCGATGGTGTACGGCGGCGGCCGCATCGGCTTCCTCTTGAGGTTCCGATGAGCGCGCTGCTGGTGGCGATGGTGTTGGCGCAGAACTACCAGGCGTATCCGGTGGCGCCGCGCGCGTCGGGCATGGGCGGCGCGGCGACCGCGCTGGGCAGCGGCGGCAGCAACACGTTCTACAACCCGGCGGCGCTGGCCTTCGGAGACGCCTTCACCGTCGACGTCTCGGGCAGCGTCTATTCCATCAACGGCGGCGCGCTGCGCGGCTCGGTGGGCGACAGCAACACGTACACGCGCTTCGGCTTCGCCAGCATTCCTTCGAACATCACCTACGAAGTGCACGGCCTCGAGCTGGGCCCGTTCCGCTTGCCCGAGAAGTGGGGCCTGGCGGTCAGCATTCTCTCGCCGTTCGATCAGTCGCGGCAGACGCTCATCAACAGCCAGGCGAACAACACGCTGGTGACGGGCACCACCACCGAGTCGGTCTACACCATCTACAACACGGCCTCGTACCGCGTGACGCCCGCGCTGGGCCTCGGCGTGTCGGTGGTGGCGATGTACCGGCGCTTCAGCACCACGACCGTGTCTGACCACGACACCGAGCAGCTCTTCGAGGCCATCTCGTACTCGCGCTCAGAACAGACGCTGGGCCACGCGCTCGCGTTCGGCATCCAGTGGAAGCCACTGTCAGGCTTCCGCAGCGGCCTGTCGGTGCGGCTGCCGCTGCAGCACGTCTTCGGCTTCGGCGAAGAGCACGTGCGTGGCGGGCTGCTCTACAAGCCCACCGGCGACTTCGGCCACGCCGCGATCGACAGACAGATCGACCCGCGCTTCGAGCTGCCGTGGCGCATCAACGGCGGCATCGCGTGGGAAATGCCCCGCGCGTGGGCGGTGGCCTTCGACGTCAACGTCTACACGCCGTACCGGTACATCTCGGTGCGCGACGTCGACACCGGCGAGACGCTCGAGACGCGCACGCTCAACACGGTGGTGAACGTCAGCGTGGGCGGCGAGCTGTACCTCGCGGGCCGGCCCTGGCGCGCGGGCTTCTTCACCGACTTCTCGAACGTGGCGTCGCTGGAAGAGTCGAGCCTCGGCACCGAGCGGGTCAACCGCTACGGGCTCACCGTGAGCACGGTGCTCGACCGCGGCCAGCGCACCACCGAAGCGGGCCTCATCTTCGCGGGCGGCCCGCTGCAGTCGAGCGGCGCCGACTTCACCGGCGGCTCACTCAACTCGCAGGTGGCGACGGGGTTCGACTGGCGCGTGATGGCCATCTGGACCACCACGCTCCGCCCGCGCTGGTAGCCGCCGCTACTCGGCGCCGGCGTCTTCGGTCGCAGCGGCGGCTTCTTCCGCAGCGGCCTTCTCTTTCGCCTCGCGCATCATCTCTTCGAGGCTCTTCACACGCGGCGGCTCGGTCGGGGCAGGCGCGGCGTCTTCGGCGCCCTCCTCCGCGGCGGCCTTCTCCTTCGCCTCGCGCATCATCTCCTCGAGGCTCTTCACGCGCGGCGGCTCGCCGCCACCTTCACCCTGCGCGGCCTTCTCTTTCGCCTCGCGCATCATCTCTTCGAGGCTCTTCACCTTGCCGGGCGTGGGCTGCGGCGCGGCGTCGGGCTTCGGCGTCACCGGCGCGGTGGTGGGCGGCGGCGGCTTGGCCTTGAGCGCTTCGACCAGGCCCAGCGACAACCCCGGCCACCAGGTGATGACCATGAGGCTGAAGAGCATGATGAACAGCGTCGGCAGCACGGCCTTGATGACGAAGCCCAGGCCCTTCTTGAAGAGCGAGCTCGACACGAAGAGGTTCAACCCGACCGGCGGCGTGAGGTAGCCGATCTCGAGGTTGACGATGAAGATGATGCCCATGTGAATGGGGTTGATGCCCATGGCCGCCGCCATCGGCGCCAGCATCGGCGCGATGATGAGGATGGCGCTCATGATGTCCATGAAGCAGCCGACGATGAGCAGCAGGATGTTGACGATGATGAGGAAGGTGTTGGGCGTGAGGTCGAGCGTCTTGAGCCACTCGACCATCAGGTCGGGCACCTGCTGATCAACGAGGAAGTAGTTGAGGACGATGGCCAGCGCGATGATCACGAGGATGCTGCCCATCACCGTCATCGAGCCTTCGGCGACGGTGAGCAGCTTCTTCCTGTCCATCTCGCCGTGGATGAACCACTCGACGGCGAGCGCGTAGACCACCGAGACCGCCGACGCTTCGGTGGCGGTGAAGATGCCCGAGTAGATGCCGCCGAGGATGATGAGCGGCAGCAAGAGCGACCAGAAGCCCTGGCGCGTCGCCTGCCACAGCTTGGCGCCGCTGAACGGCTCGCGCGGCACCTTGAAGCGGACGCCTTGCGCGATCGAGTAGGCCGCCAACATCGAGCCGATGAAGAGGCCGGGCATGACGCCGGCGATGAAGAGGTCGGTCGGGTCAACCGGCGTCGCTGACGAGACCATGATCGAATAGACGATCATGGGGATCGACGGCGGAATCAGGATGCCCAGCGAGCCCGCGCTCGTGAGCAGCCCGATGGAGAAGCCTTCGGGGTACTTCGCCTTGACCAGCGCGGGCACCATGATCGACCCGATGGCCACCACGGTGACGGGCGAGCTGCCCGAGATGGCCGCGAAGAAGACGCAGCCGGCGACAGCCGACACCGCGAGCCCGCCGGGGATCCACCCGAACGCCGCCTTCATGAACTCGATGAGGCGGCGCGCGAGGCTGCCCTGCGTCATCAGCTCGCCGGCGACGACAAAGAACGGAATGGCGAGCAGCACCTCTTTGCCCGCGAGCTCCAGCAACCGGCGCACCACCAGCACCTGTTGCTCGAGCGTGCTGTAGCCCGACACCGTGGCCAGCAGCAGCATGCCCAGCGCACCCATGAGCACGAAGAGCGGCTGCCCGAGCAAGAGCGCGGCCGAAATACAGCCCAGCACCAGGAACGCCGTCTTGCCGGTGAAGAAGAACGCGGCCGAGAGCAGCCCGACCCAGACCAGCAGGCCCAACTTCCGCTTGCGGTACGCGGCGACGGCCAGCGCCATGGTGGCGAGGTAGAGGACCCAGTTCACTTACTTCGCCTCCGACATCGGGAGCGCTTCCTTCTCGAGGGCCTCGAGGTCGACGCCGTGCGCGTCGGCGCCGCCCTTCGGCGGGCCCCACTTGAAGTCGTTGATGCCCTGCGCGAGGAACCGCAGCGCCATGACGCCGAAGGTCACGGGGATCGACAGCGTGCCGACCCACAGCGGCACCGGCAGCGCGTCGTAGACGCCCACGCCGTCACCACCCCGCCACTCGGTGAACTGCTCGTGCAGCTGCATCCACCCGAGGATGGAGAGCGTGCCGCAGAAGAAGAACGTCACCACGCCGCCGATGAGCGAGAACGGCTTGAGCGTGGCTTCGTCGAGCTTCTTCTTGATGGGGTCCAGGATGATGTGGCGCCGCGTGCGCGTGGCCAGCGACGCGCCCAGCAGGCCAGCCCACAGCATGAAGCCGAGCGCGAACTTCTGCGCGCCCGGGACGCTCGACGGGAAGATCCACAAGACGCCCTTCACGAAGACGGTGAGGCCCACCAGGACGCCCGTGCCCACCGCGATGGAGCGGCCGAACTTCGGCAGCGGCTGCTGCGCCCGCTCGGCGGCGATGCTGCGCGCGCTCTGCACCGCCAGCACGCACATCAGCCACGCGAACAGCCCGAACAGCACCGGCCCCAGCGTGCCGGTGACGAAGGCCACCTGCGCGTCGGTGGGCGCTGTGTAGAACACCGCCAGCAGCGCGCCTTCGGTCTTGCCCACGGGGCGAGAGAAGGTGCGCTGCACGACGTCGAGCGAGACCAGCACCGTCATCGCCGCCAGACACACGAGCAGCAGGAGCCGCTCGACCTTGAACACGACGTCGTCCACCTTGTTGGCGGTGCGGCGCAGCGACTCCATGTGTTTCCCCCTCGCGAAGAGGCGAGCGTGAAGCGGTTACTTCTTGCCGGCGGCGAAGTCCTTCTTCGCGGCGAGCACCGCGTCGAGGATCTCCTTGTTGCCCTTGGACTTCTTCGAGAACGCGTCCCACACCGGCTTCACCTTCGACGCGAAGCCCTTGGAGGCCTCCGGCGTGATGGTGCAGACCGTCTTGCCCGCGGCGCGGAAGTTCTCGAGCAGCGGCTCGGTGAGGTTGCGCACGCCCTTGATGCCGGCGCGCTCGTCGCTGCGCACCATCAGCGCCTTCTTGATGTCCTCGGGCTGCGCGTCGAACCACTTCTTGGACAGCACCATGATGCCCGGCTGGTAGATGTGCTTCGTGTACGTGTAGTGCGAGATGCCGTTGTACCAGCTGGTCGCGAACGAGAAGAGCGGCGTGTTCGAGTAGCCGTCGACGGTGCCGGTCTGCAGCGCGCCCAGCACCTCAGGCACGGCCATCTCGACGGGCGCGGCGCCGAACGCCTTGTACGTCTCGATGTGGATGTACGACTCCTGGCTGCGCATCTTGAGGCCCTTCATGTCCTCGACCTTCTCGAGGCACTTCCCCTTCACGCCGTAGCCGTGCCAGCCGTTCTCGGCCCACATGACCATCACGAAGCCCTTGGCTTCCATGAGCTTGCCGAACTGGTCGCGCGTCTTGTCGAGCACGTAGTCGGCCTCGGCGTCGGAGCTGAAGATGAACGGCAGCTCGAGCACGTTCATCTCAGGCACGTAGGTCGCGACCGCGCCGGTCGACCCGCCGAAGATCTGCAGGTTGCCGTTCTTGGTCTCCTCCACCATCTCCTTCTCGCCGCCCAGCTTGCCGCCGAGGAACACCTTGAGCTTCAGCTTGCCCTCGGTGTCCTTGTCCATGCGCTTGCGCACGCCCTGGAGCCAGTCGTCCCACGGGGTGCCTTCGGGGGCCACCGAGCCGACCTTGGCGGTGACCTGCGCGAAGACCGGCAGGGCGAAGAGGACGAGCGAGAGCGAAAGGAAACGACGAAGCATGAGGGCTCCTTGGAAGGGTGGGAGATGGTGGAGAGACGCAAGGGTGCTTCAGAACTTCTCGTCGATCTCCGCGAGCAGCTTCTTGGCCTTCTGCTGCTCGATGTTGTTCTCAGGCTCGATGGCCGGGTCGGCCTTGGCGTCGGCGGCGATCACCTCTTCGAGCAGCTTCTTGAACGTCTCCTTGTCCTGCTTCTTGGTGCAGAGGTAGTCGGCCCAGAGCACCTTGGTGCCGAGGTAGGCCGGCGCCAGCTCGACCGACTTCTTGAAGTTCTCTTCCGACTTCTCGAGCGAGCCGCCGGCGAGGCCGGCCGTCGCCGCCTCGAAGCCGCCGAAGTAACGCCAGGGCGCGGCGTAGAAGAAGTTCTCGTCGAGCGCCTTCACGTGCAGCATCGTCGCCTTGATGTCGTCCTTGTAGCGGAGGCGCGTGGCGAAGCCCTTGGTCGCCGCCCACTTCCCGAGGTTGGTGGCGTACCAGTACATCGCGGGCACGGCTTCCTTCGGGGCCAGCGTGATGGCTTCCGCGTGCTTCTTGCCCTCGGTCATCGCCTTGGTGAACTCCGGCGCCGACAGCTTGAGCGCGCGCGTCGCCCAGTCGAGGCCCTTCTGGTACTCGGCGTCGCGGCCTTCCTGGTTGTTCTCGAGCGCGTAGTAGCCGTCGCCCAGCAGGTAGTGCGCGCGCGCCAGCTTCGCCGCCAGCTCACCCGTGCCGCCCTTCTCGAACGCGGCTTCCCACTTGGTGATGGCTTCCTGCAGCTTCGCCTTGTCAGCGCGCGCGTCCCACGCGGCGTCACCTTCGGCGGTCGCTGCGATCAGCGCGTCGGTCTCGCTCGCTGCCGTGGCCGCGGGCTTCTCGTCCCACTTCGCTTCGTACGTCGTCGCACAACCAGAAACGGCGAGAGCCGCGGACATCCAGACTGCGTTCGAGACGCGCATTTGAGGACTGCTCCTTCGTTGGGGAAATTGAGGTGGGACTGAAAAGACCCGCGCGTTGTAGTGGTGAAACTGCGTGAGGCAAACAGCCCCGTTTGACGCATGCCGTCAGAAGCCCGCGCCCAACGAGACGCGCAGACCGGTGACGCTCTTCCGGTCGAGGTCGAGCACCTGGAAGCCGAACTCGAAGAAGACCGGTGTTGGAAAAGGCCCCAGCCGGTTGAGTTGAACACCCGCGACCGCGCGACCACCGAGCGCTGCCGTCAAGCCGATGCCGACGAGCGGCCCGCCGCCCATAAAAAAGCTGACGCGCGGCACGTTGAACCAGCGCGCGTTGTCGTCGGACCACAGCGAGAGCTCGGCGCGCCCATTGAGCGCTACCGCGCCGTAGCTGCGACCGCCCTGAATCGCGTGCTCCACGTCGATGGTGGCGCCGGGAATGAGGAAGGGGTTCACCCAGCGGCGGAAGCCCACCGAGCCGCCGAAGGTGAAGGCTGGCGGATCGAAGCTGACGACCGACCCGACGCGCGCGCTCGCCGTCATCGACCAGCGCGGCACGAAGCTGTCCTCTTCTTCTTGCGCGATGGCTTCGAGC
>CAYWON010000019.1:21602-63121 GCA_964459885.1 uncultured Archangium sp. | reverse complement strand
TTCGACGTTCACCTCACCGCGCGGCGTCTTCACCTTCGCGCCGCGCGCGATGCAGCAATCGCACGCGAACTGCGCCATCGCCGACATCGCCACCAACCATCGCTTCATCATGACTGACCCCGACCACCGGCCCGGTGACGAGGCGACTCAAGCGCAGCGTGCGCAGTCCGACAACCCCTGCTCAGGCGAAGTGGTACGCCGACAGCCGCAGCCCACCGAAGGTGCCGTTGTAGGCGACGGTCGCGCGGTCTTCCCCGGCGGCGCCGGCAATGACCATCAGCGGCAAGAGGTGCTCTTCCCGTGGGTGTGCGGCGCGCGCCATCGGCGCTGACTCCCAGGCGCTGAGCTTCGCGTCGCGCTCGTTGGCCGGCAGCGTCGTCGATTCACGCAGCCACGCGTCGAACGTCTCCGCCACCGGGCGCGCCGCGGGGTTCATGAACGCGCGCAGGTTGTGGAACGTCATGCCGCTACCGATGATGAACACGCCTTCGTCGCGCAGCGGCGCCAGCGCGCGGCCGATCTTCAGGTGCTCCGCCGCGTCGAGGCCGACCTTCAACGAGAGCTGCACCACCGGCACGTCGGCGTCGGGGTACGTCAACTTCAGCGGCACGAACGTGCCGTGGTCGTAGCCGCGCTGACCATCAGCGGCCGACTCGATGCCCGCCTTGCCGAGCAGCTCGCGCACCCGCGTCGCCACCGTCGGCGCACCGGGCGCCGGCCACTGGATGGAATACGACGCCGGCGGGAAGCCGTAATAGTCGTAGAGCATCGGCGGCCGCTCGCTGGTCATCACCGTCGGCACCGCCTCTTCCCAGTGCGCTGAGACGACGAGCAGCGCCTTCGGCGGCGTCTTCGGCAGCGCCTTGACCGACTCGAGGTAGCTGCGCAGCTCGGCCGCGCCCTTCGCGTCGCCGAAGTCGAGGTCGACGAAGGGCCAGGGGCCTCCGCCGTGCGGCAGGAACACCACCGGCATGCGTTCAGTCTTCTGCGTGTTCATCGTTCCTCCATCGCGCGCCGCGCTGGCGAGACCCACCGCACCGACCGCTGCAACGCCTGCCGCCCCTGCCAGTGTCTGTCGTCTCGTCAGCGTGCCGCGCTTCATGGGCACACCATGTGGCAGCCGACGCTGTGACGGAAGTGGAACACCTGCATCACTGCGTTCCACGCATGGAACGCGGCCGTTAGAGTGGCGTGGTGCGGTACCTCACGTTGTGTCTCGTCTGTTGTCTCGCTGCCTGCGCGCCGAAAGGTGCCGTCACCTGGGTCGATGCGCCGGACCCCGTCGAGGGCACGCGCCCGCTGACGATGGACCTCGCGACACCCGAAGGCGAGTCGCTGCGCCCGCTGCTCGTCTTCTTTCACGGCGGCGGGTGGAACATGGGCTCGGTGGCTGATCATCAGTACCGGCAGAAGCTCAAAGACGCCGCCGCGCGCGGGTACGTGGCGGCCACCGTCGAGTACCGCCTCGCCAACCTCGACGACAGCGACGGCTCGCCGCGCTTCCCGTGGCCTGCGCAGAGCGAAGACACGCGCTGCGCCATTCGCTCCCTGCTCTCGCGGCGCGACGAGCTGCGCATCGACCCCGCGCGCATCGGCGTCGTCGGCCATTCGGCGGGCGGCCACCTCGCGTTGATGTCGGCGCTGGGCCCGAAGACCGAGCGGCTCGACGGCACGTGGTGTCCGTACGCCGAAGACTTCACCATCGCCGCTGCCGTCTCGTACGCCGGGCCGGGTGACCTGCGGCCGCTCTACGACGGCACGCAAGGCTGGGTGCGCGGCCTCATCACGCGCTTCCTCGACCTGAAATCGGGCACCACACCCGCCGACGCGCCCGACGCGTACTTCGACGCGAGCCCGGTGAAGTACCTCGATGGCGCGCCCGACGTGCCGGTGCTGCTGATTCAGGGGCTCAAGGACGAGATTGCGCCGCCGGTGGTGAATGCAGGCTTTCGTGACGAGCTCCGCGCGCGGAATCGCACGGTGGAATGGCTGGAGCTGCCGGGCGTGACGCACTCACTTGAAGGTGATGACGGCGGTCGCGAGGCGGACGAAGCGATGTGGAGCTGGTTCGGCGCGCGGCTCACGCCGTAAGTCGGCGCACCTGGGAACCGTGTGCGGAAAGCGAGCGACTCCGCTCTACAACTCGGCACGGTTGCGCTGACTTACCGCGAGGTCGCGGGGCCCGTCGGTGTCACGCACCGCAGCACGTGACACGCCCTCACCGCACCCATCGCGGCTTCAGTGCGAATGCGCCGCCAGCTGCCGCTGGAAGTCTTCAGCCACTTCTTCCGGCGACCGCGCTGACGTGAAGCGCGACAACGCCTCGCGCCACTGCGCCGCCACGCCCGCCAGCGAGAACCCCACGCAGACCGCCGCGCCGAGCCCCAACGCCACGCCCTGGCGCACCGACGTCGTCATCAGGAACCCGAGCACGCCAACCACCACAAAGGTGCCCCACACGTAGGACCGGTTCATGGCGTCACCTCAACGCCGCCGCGCGCTCGGCCGCAAGTCACAAGCCTGCAACGAGCCCTTCGGTGACGTCCCACAGCCGCGCGCCGGCGGTCGCGTCACGCACCACGGGCTTCTTCTGCTTCGAGTTCTCGAAATAGCCGCCAGTCACCGCGCTCACCGCGTCTGACGTCGCGAGGAACAAGCTGGTCGCGGCGCCCTTCTCGGGGCTCTTGCCGAACGTGGTGGTGAACCAGTGCCCGACGGCGCCCAGCACGCCAGGCCGGTACGCGAAGTTCGAGCCGACGAAGCCCGGGTGCAGACAGTTCGCCGTCACGCCGGTGCCCTCGAGGCGCTTCGCCAGCTCCTGCGTGAAGAGGATGTTGGCCAGCTTTGACTGCGCGTACGCCTTGAAGGGCCCGTAGCCGCGCGACAGCGTCAAATCGTCGAAGTGGATTCGCCCGATGGGGTGAATGCCCGACGACACCGTCACCACGCGCGCGGTGCCGGCCTTCTTCAGCGCCGGCAACAACAGCGTCGTCAGCAGCTGCACCGACAGGTGGTTCGTCGCGAACGTCACCTCATGACCTTCAGCGGTGAGCGCCCGCGTCGTCATGATGACGCCGTGGTTGTTGACCAGCAGGTACAACGTGTCGTGCTGCTCGAGAAAGCGCCGCGCCACTTCACGCACGTCGCGCAGCAGCGAGAGGTCGCCCAACACGTAGGCCACCTTCGCGCCGCTCTTCGCCTCGAGCTCCGCCACCACGCGCGCCGTCTTCTCGGCATTCCGCCCGACGATGGTGACGCGCGCGCCCTGCTTCGCGAGCCCCAACGCCGTCTCGTAGCCGATGCCCGAGGTCGCGCCGGTGACCAGCACTGTCTTGTCTTTGACGTTCCACATCGCGAGCGCTTCTCACCATGCGCACCGCGCGCCGTGAAGCGGGTAGGCTTCAGCGCCCATGTCGGCCCCGCTGCCCTCCGTGCCGTCGAGCTGGAAAGCCGTCGGCACCACTTCGAACACGCGCTACTTCATCACCGACGCAGACCTGCTCATCGTCTGCCCTCACCCCGGCACCAAAGACGACGGCGCCACGGCGCGCGAGAACGCCGAGTTCCAGATGGCCTACGCCGTGAAACTGGGCCGGCCCATCGCCACCATCGTGCTGCTGGGCAACCTGACCTCTCAAGACGCCGACGCCCGCCGCGCCTACGCCGAGCTGATGGACCCCGCGCGCTGCTTCGGCGCCGCGTTGGTGGTCGAGAACGCGCTCTCGCGCGCCATCGCCGCGTTCTTCATGGGCCTGACGCGCCCCAGAATTCCCACGCAGACGGCCCCCAACGTCGACACGGCGATAAAGGCCCTCAGCGCGCTCCGCCCTGGAGCGAAGCCGTGAGCTTCGACCCCACGAAGCACGCGCTCATCGGCACTTCATCGAACGCGAAGTTCTACGAGCTCGACGAAGAGGTGCTGGTGGTGGTGCCCGACGACGGCAGTCACGACGACGGCGAGTCGGCGGCCGAGAGCATCCGCGTGCAGGTCGAGTACTTGCGCGCGAAGAGCCGTCGCTCGGGCGTCGTGGTGCTGATGGACTCGGTCTTGAACCAGAACGCCGGCGCGCGCGCGGTGTACCGGGACCACCCCGACAAGAACCACCAGGCGTGCTTCGCGCTCGTGGGCGGTACGCCGTTCAGTCGCGCCGTGTGCTCCATCTTCGTGACGCTGAGCCCGCCGGGCGCGCCGACGCGCGTCTTCGGCGACTTCAACGAGGCCGTCGCGTGGGCCCGCAGCATGGCGAGGAACCATGGCTGACAGCGCACCCACCACGCTCGCCGAAGCGCTGCTGTTCTTCTGCCAGGGCAACTTCACGTTCCGGCTGCCGCGCACCATGCAGCGCGACGACGCCGACACGCAGGCCTTCTTCTTCAACTCGGTGGCCGACGAGCTCGAGCGCATCATCGTCAGCGCGCGCGAGCAGGAGCAGCGCCTCGCCAGCATGACCTCGGTGCTGTCCGACGTGCTCATCCGCGTGGCGTCGGGCGACTTCGACGTGCAGGCCCCGAGAGATGACCGCGGCGACGCCGTCGACGTGCTGGTGTTCCTCGTCAACAACACCATCAGCGAGCTCAAGGCCCTGGTGCACGAGCGCAACCTCGCGGCGCAGGCCACGCGCGAGAACCTGGAAGCCCTCGTGCAGCAGCGCACCGCGCAGCTCGCCGAGAGCGAAGACAACTTCCGTCGGCTGTTCGACGCGTCGCCGGTCGCCATGGTCTTGAGCCGCGTCGCCGACGACGTGGTGCTGCGCAGCAACGCGCAGGTGGCGAAGCTCTTCGGCGGCTCTCCCGACGGCCAGCGCGCGACGGCCGCGTGGGTCGACCCCGACGAGCGCAAGGTGATGGTCGACCGCGTGAAGGCCGAGGGCTTCGTCGACGGCTTCGAGGCGCAGTTGCAGCGCAACGGCGAGCCCTTCTGGGCCGACGTGGCCGCGCGGCTGGTGCGCGTCGAAGGTGTAGAAGCGGTGCTGTCGGGCGTGCGCGACATCAGCGAGCAGAAGCTGCTCGAGGCGCGGCTCCGCGAGCTGGCCACCACCGACGAGCTCACCGGCGCGCTGAATCGCCGCCGCCTGTTCGAGATGGGCGAGCAGCTGCGCGAGCACGCCGTGCGCTACTCGCGGCCCTTCAGCGTGGCGATGCTGGACCTCGACCGCTTCAAGAACGTCAACGACACCTTTGGTCACGCCGTCGGCGACCGCGCGCTGCAGCTGGTGTGTGACGTCATCCGCAAGCAACTGCGCTCGCTCGATGTGCTGGGGCGCTACGGCGGCGAAGAGCTGGTGGTGCTCTTCCCCGAGACGACCCTGGAAGAAGCGCAGCTGGCGACCGAGCGCATTCGCGCGGCGGTACACAAGGCGACGCTGTGGCACGACGAGAAGCGCGTGCCCTTGAGCGTCAGCGCCGGCGTCGTCAGCTGGTGCGACGGCGAGCTGCTGGAAGAGTTGATGAAGCGCGCCGACGACGCGCTCTACGAAGCCAAGGCCGACGGCCGGAACAAGGTGGTGTCGAAATGAGAGCGCTCCTGGTGGTGGTGCTGCTGGCGACCGCGGCGTGGGCCTTCAAGCCCGGTGACTCGTTGTGGGTGCGCGACGAAGGCACCGTGTTGCTGAAAGAAGCGAACGACGCGTCGAAGCCGGTGCTGACGTTGAAGGCCGGCGAGCAGGTGAAGTGGCTCGGCCCGTCAGAGAAAGACCGCGCGTTCCACCTCGTCAACGCGCGCGGCAAGCCGGGCTACGTGCGCATCACCGCGCTGTCGCCACACGGGCCCGAGGGCGCCAGCAACGCGTCGAGCTTCGAGTCGGCGACGGTGAAGCTCGAGTACGGCACGCGCAGCACGGCGAAGCCGACCAGCGACGCCGGCGTGCAGGCCATCACCGACCTCGCGGCCGTCGAAGAGCTGAATCGACAGGTCTCGACGTCGAAGCGCTGAGCGCGCAAGAGAGCCGTCATGACGTTTGAGTCGGTGTACGCGAGCGCCTGGCATCACCCGGGCCTCGCGTGGGTGCTGTGCGCGGTGGCGCTGCCGGTGGTGTGGCGCGTGCGCGACGTGATGCTGCGTCGCGTGCTGCTGGGCTTCGTCTTCACCACCGCGCTCGACGCGTGGTTGACCGGCGGGCTCTCGCCGCTCACCGAGGGCTCGCTCCTCGCGCGTAACGTTTCCATCGCGTTCGTCATCTGGGGCGACGTGCGCATGTGGGTGCTGCTCGAGAAGTTCCGCGGTGACGCGACGTGGTCGAAGGCGTGGCTGCGCGCCGTGCCGCTCGCGTTCGTCGTGCCGGTCGTGCAGGCCATCGCCATTCGTGCGTGGCCTGACGCGTTCATCGAGCCTCGCCGCATCTACCTCGTCTACGAGGCCGCCTTCGTCCTGCTCGCCAGCGGGCTCCTGGTGCTGCGCTACCCGCGCGCGTGGGCCGCGACGTCGCTGCTGGGCTTCTTCCTTGTGCAGTACGCGCTCTGGGTGGTGAGCGACGTGCTGATTCTGTCGGGCCACACGTGGGCGTACGGGCTGCGGCTGGTGCCCAACGCGCTGTACTACGGGCTGTTCCTCGTCTTCGCCGCGCGGAGGCTCGACGCATGAAGCGCGCGCTGGTGATGCTGTTGGTGGCGCTCTCGTGTGCGCACGCGCCGCGTGGAGGCGACGACGCCGCGACGTTGCAGGTGGGCGAACGTACCTTCACGTTGGCGCAGCTCCGCGCGGCCGTCGCCACCGAGACGGTCAGCGGCTTCGACCCGTACTACCAACGCGAGAAGGCGTTCCTCGCGTTGCCGCTCTTGCCGGTCTTGCGGCTCGCATACGGCGACGACGACGTCAGCGCGCGGGAGTTCGTGATGCGCGCGAACGACGGCTACACGGTGCCCATCTCGGGCGCGCGCTTGATGGAAGGCGCGTACCTCGCGTTCGCCGACGCCGACGGCCCGTGGGAGCCCATCGGCGCGAAGCACGCCAACCCGGGGCCCTGGTACCTCGTGTGGAAATCGCAGACCGACCTGACGACGCACCCGCGGCCGTGGGCGCTGGCGTCGGTGCGCGCTGAGGCGTTCGAGACGGTCTTCCCGCGCGTGGTGCCGCCCGGTGACGACGCACAGGTGAAGCAGGGCTTCGCGTTGTTCCGCGCGTACTGCGTGAAGTGCCACGCGGTGAATCAACAGGGCGGCACGGTGGGCCCCGAGTTGAACGTGCCGATGAACATCACCGAGTACCGGGACGAGGCGTTCCTGCGCGCGTGGATTTCGGACCCGTCGCGCTACCGCGTGTCGGTGATGCCGCCGTCGCCGCAGTTGAGCGAAGACGACCTCACGGCGCTGCTCGCCTACCTGCGCGCGATGAAGTCGGTGAAGGTGCTGCCGACGACGACGGCGCACTGAAGCGCGGCGGGACCGTCAGCGCTTCGTGACGGTGAAGGTGACGAGCGGGTGGTCTGAGCCGAACTTCGGCCCGCGACGCAGCTTCTCGAGCTTGAGCCCCGAGCCCATCTGCCAGTCGATGCCGCCGGTGGGGAACTTCTTGAGCCCCGCCTTCTGCGCGAGCCACGACGGCGAGCCCGGCCCGCCCGTCGCCGCGCCTTCGTTCCAATCGCCGCCGAGCAACACCGCGAGACCGCGTTCCTGCGCGCGGTTGGCGTGCGCGGCGAGGCGCTGCGTCAGCGACTGGTACGAGCGAATGCGCGCTTCACCACCGACGGGCTTGCCGTTCTTCCAGTCGATGCCGGGAGGCGCGTGCACCGAGCCCACGCGCAGCCAGCCCGCGAGCCGCACCGTCGTCGCCGCGCGCGGCTGCGCCACCCCACCGCGCACGTTGGTCCAGCCGCTCGCCGCTTCGACGCTCTTCGGGAACTTCGCTTCGACCTCGTCGCGCACGAGGATGCCGGTCTCGCCGCGGTCCTTCGATTTCGGGAACGTGATGAGCTTGTAGCCGGGGATGTTCTCGAGCTGCTTGTGGTACCCGGAGATCTCCTGCAACTGGATGAAGTCGAGCTTCCGGCTCCTGGCGATTTGCCCGACGGTCTTCGCCACCACCTGCGGGTTGCGGCCGATGCGGCAGTTGTAGGTCGCGCCGCGCAGCTTGTTCGGCGTCTCGGTGCCCTCGGCGCTGCCGCTCGTAAACGTGCCCTGCAGCCCGAGCGCGCGGGCCATCGCCTGACCGACGACGGGCCGCGTGTTCTTCCACTCGTGTTCCTTCTTCCACGCCACCACGGCCTTCGCGGTGCGCGCGTCGAACGTGTTGTCGACCGCGCCCTTCAGCAGACCTTCTGCCTTCAGCGTCTTCTCGAGGTCGCGGACGCGGGGCCCGGTGTCACCGAGGTTCATCACGCGGGGCTGTTTGGTGGCGATGCGCATTCCTGGTCATCGACGTGGGTGCAGGTGCGAGCGCGGCGCGGTCTGTAAATTCGCTTACGAGAACGCCCTGGCAACTCGGCGCAGCTTCGCGGCGCGTCCCCCTCCCCGTGGGTTAAGACGCGCGCCCATGCGAATCGCGTGCATCGGTGGCGGCCCCGCCGGCCTCTACTTCTCGCTCTTGATGAAGAAGTCGTTCCCCGACGTCGACATCGAGGTCTTCGAGAAGAACCGCGCTGACGACACGTTCGGCTGGGGCGTCGTCTTCTCGAAAGAGACGCTGGGCAACTTCCGCGACGCAGACCCCGAGTCGCTCGCCGCCATCGAGGCGCGCTTCGCGTACTGGGACGACATCGAGACGCGCGTCGACGGCGTCACCACGGTGTCGACGGGGCACGGCTTCTGCGGGCTGGCGCGCAAAGACCTGCTGCAGCTGCTGCACGCGCGCTGTCTGCAGCTGGGCGTGAAGCTGCACTTCGGCGTCGAGGTGCCCACGCAGCCGCTGCCCGACGCGGACCTCGTCATCGGCTGCGACGGCGTGCACTCGCCCTTGCGCGAGCAGTTCGCTGACGTGTTCCGGCCCCACGTCGACTGGCGCCGCTGCAAGTTCACCTGGCTGGGCACCACCAGGCCGCTGCGCGCCTTCACGTTCCTCTTCAAGAACACGCCGCACGGGCTGTTTCAGGTGCACGCGTACCCGTTCACGCAAGAGCCCATGCAGCCGTCGGGCGCGCGGTCGACCTTCATCGTCGAGTGTCGCGAAGACGTGTGGCGCGCGGCGGGCCTCGACACCAAGACTGAAGCCGAGTCTGTCGCGTTCCTCGAGGCGCTCTTCGCCGACGAGCTCGAAGGCCACCGCCTGTGCCCCAACAAGAGCATCTGGCGCACGTTCCCCACCATCACCTGCGAGCGGTGGACGAAGGACAACCTCGTGCTGCTGGGCGACGCGGTGCACACCGCGCACTTCTCCATCGGCTCGGGCACCAAGCTGGCGATGGAAGACGCCATCGCGCTGCGTGACGCGCTCGCGGCGAACGGCCTCGACGTGAAGAAGGCGCTCGCCGCCTATGAGACCGCGCGCAAGCCCGAGACCATTCGTGTGCAGCGCGCCGCGCAGACGAGCCTCGAGTGGTTCGAGAACTCCGCGCGCTACGTGAAGCAGCCGCCGGCGCAGTTCACCTTCAATCTGATGACGCGCAGCAAGCGCATCACCTGGGACAACCTGCGCACGCGCGACGCGAAGCTGGTGCACGAGGCCGACGAGGCCTTCGCCCGCCGCGCTGACAGCCCGCGCAACAGTGACGGCACGCCGCCGCCGCCGCTGTTCGCGCCGCTGCAGTTGAGGGGGCTGCGCCTCGACAACCGCGTCGTCGTCTCGCCCATGTGCCAGTACTCGGCCGTCGATGGCGTGCCCGGTGACTGGCACCTCGTACACCTCGGCAGCCGCGCGATGGGCGGCGCGGGGCTGGTGCTGACCGAGATGACGAACGTCTCGCCCGAGGGCCGCATCACGCATGGCTGCGCGGGCTTGTGGAACGACGCACAAGAAGCGGCGTGGAAGCGCGTGGTCGAGTTCATCCACGGCAGCTCGAAGGCGAAGGTGGGCATTCAGCTGGCGCACGCGGGCCGCAAGGCGAGCTGCTCGCGGCCGTGGGAAGGCGACACGTCACTGAAGGCCGGCGAGGCGCCGTGGGAAACCGTGGGCCCTTCCGCGCTGCCGTACCGCAAGGGCTGGCACTGCCCCAAAGAGATGACGCAGGCGGAGCTGGACCGCGTGAAGCAGGCCTTCGTCGACGCGACGGTGCGGGCGCAGCGCGCGGGCTTCGACTTCGTCGAGGTGCACATGGCGCACGGCTATCTGCTCTCGACGTTCCTCTCGCCGCTGAGCAACCGCCGCGCCGACCAGTACGGCGGCAGCCTCGAGGGGCGCATGCGCTGGCCGCTGGAGGTGTTCGAGGCGATGCGCGCGGCGTGGCCGAAGGACAAGGCCATGGGCGTGCGCGTGTCGGCGACCGACTGGCTGGGCCCGACGGGGCAGACCATCGACGACACGGTGGCGCTCGCCAACGAGCTCAAGCGCCGCGGCTGCGACGTCATCGACGTGTCGACCGCCGGCAACGTGCCCGAGTCGAAGCCCGAGTACGGCCGCATGTACCAGGTGCCCTTCGCCGAGGCGGTGAAGGTGGGCGCCGACATCACCGTGATGGCGGTGGGCGCCATCATGGGCGCCGACCATGCGAACACCGTCATCGGCGCGGGGCGCGCTGACCTGTGCGCGATGGCGCGGGAACATTTGTCTGACCCGTACCTCACGCACCGTCACGCGCAGGCCGAGAAGGTCGACGGCGTGTGGTGGGCGCCGCAGTACCTGGCGGTCAAGCCGGTGCGACGGTGAAGCGCCTCGCGGCGTGGCTCGTCCTCGCAGCAGCGGTCGTCACGCCGGCCTTCATGCGCGGCGAGGGCTTCCTCGCTCGAGACATGACCTTCGTCTACGCGCCGCTGCGCCAGTTCGTGAGGACAGCGTGGCTCAACGGCACATGGCCGGCCTGGTACCCGTACGACGGGCTGGGCCAACCGACGGTCGGCATGACGGTGGGCGGGCTGTTTCACCCGTTGAACCTGTTGCTTGGCTGGCTGCCGCCTCTCGTGACGCTCGACATCGCGGTGGTGGTGTCGGTTGTCGCCGCGCTGATGGGCGCAGCGGTGCTCGGCAAGCGCTGGTGGCCGAGCCGGTGGACAGCGGAGTGCTTCGCCGTGGCGTGGGGCCTTGGCGGCTACCTGCTCAGCATGAGCAACAACCTGCTGTACCTCGTCGGGTTGGCGACGGTGCCATGGGTGCTCTACGCCGTCGACCGTGCGCTGACGGAGGCGAGCCGCGGTTGGGCGGTTGCGGCCGCCGCGCTCTGGGCGTCGATGCTGCTGGCCGGCGACCTCTACGCGTTCCTGCTCGTCGCCGTACCCGTCGGACTGCTGGCCCGGCTGCGCTCCGCCGACCCCCTGCGGGTGCAGCTCGCGCGCCTGGCGCCCATCGCGCTGGGCACGGCGGGGCTCGCCGCGGTGCAGTTGTTGCCCTCGGCGCGCACCGCGGGCGCCGCGAGCGCCGTCCGCACCACGCTCGACGCGAGCATGACCTGGTCCGTACACCCCGTCCGCTGGGTGGAGGTGCTGCTGGGCCCATTGACAGCGTCGACCGGTGACACCCCGCGCGCGCTGACTGACGCGCTCTACCGCACGGCGGGCGCGGAGCCATGGGCAGCGTCCATCCACGTCGGGTTGTTGACGGTGGCGCTCGCGCTGACGCTTCCGCTCATCGCGCCGGCTTCGCGCAAGCCGTTGGCCGTGGCGACAGCGCCGGTGCTGGTGCTCGCGTGGTTGACGCTCGGCCGCTGGGGAGGGTTGTGGCCGCTGCTGTGGGAATGGTTCTCACCATTCAGGCTCTTCAGGACGCCAGAGAAGCTCTTCCCCTTCATCGCGCTCGGCGTCTGTGCTGCCGCAGCGACGGCGCTCCACCTCGCGCAGCTGCGACACCAGGAACGGCTCGTGTCGAGGGTGCTCGTTGCGACGGGGGTCGTGGCGGCGCTGTCGGCGACCTTCTCGTCGGCGCTCGCTGACGCGCTCTCGGCGGACGCCTCGTCGTCGCTCCGAGCGCAGCTCAGCAGCGCGCTGACCCGACACGCGGCGACAGGCGCGGCGGCGGCACTGGCGCTGTCGGCGGCGTGGCGCTTTCGTCCGCGCTGGGCGCCGGCGCTGACGCTGGTCGCTGTCGCCTGCATCGCTGTGTGGCAGGGCTGGCCCACGCTGCGCACCGCACCGCGAGACGCGCTCGACGTCGAGCCACCGTGGGCGAACGTCCTCCGCGAGAGCGAGTGGGGGCGCTTCTCGACGAGCGTGTGTGGAGGCCCGCGCACGCTCGCGCAGAGCGTCGAGCACGGCTGCACCGGCACACCCGGGTGGTGGGGGCTCCCGGCCTCTGACTTCTATTTCCCCGCCTTCAACGAGCGCATCTTCAGCTTCGACGCCCAGACCAACGTCTACTACCCGGTGGTGGGCACCCGCTTCCTGCTGGCCAACGCCACCTCGGTGACCAACCACACGCGCTACGTCAAGCGCTGGGAAGGTGACGACGGGCACGCGCTCTTCGAAGACCGCGCCGCGAGGCCGCAGGCGTGGCTGGCGCGGGCCTTCCCCGTGGACGGGCGCGACGCCGCAGAAGCGCTCCTCGCGTCAAAGCGCCTCCGCTGGGCGACCGACGCCATCGTCGAAGACGCGCGCGTCGCCTCAGCGCCCGAAGGGTGGACGCAGGGCACGGCGCGGGTCGTTCGCGACGACGTCGACGAGGTGGAACTGGAAACCGTCGCGCCCGCGCCGTCGGTGCTGGTGTTGAACGGCGCCTGGTACCCCGGCTGGGAGGCCACCGTCGACGAGGCACCCGCAGCGGTGTTCCCTGCGAACCTGGTGCTGCGCGGCGTCGCGGTGCCCTCGGGCGCTCACCGCGTCGTCTTCCGCTACACGCAGCCCGGCCTCGTCGTCGGCGCGGTCACCACGCTGGCGTCGCTGACGGCGCTGCTGGCGTGGTGGTGGCTCGGTCGACGGCGGCAAGCCGCACCGTCCGGGGCGCTCAGGTCCCCGTGAGCCGGGCCCGCACGGCGTCGGTGGCGCAGGTGATGTTGCGCTGCCCGTAGTGCGTGAGCTGGTGCGCCAGCTCGCTCAACGACTGCGCAGTGCGCCGCAGCGTGTTGGCCTTGAGCAGCATCGGCAGGTTGACGCCGGTGATGACCTCGATGCGCACCTGCTGACACAGCGACAGGCTCTGCATGCACGGGCTGCCGCCCACCAGGTCGGCGAACACGATGACGCCTTCGCCCTGGTCGACGGCCTTCACCGCGTCCTTGATGTGCCGCTTGATGTCGTCGGGTGACGCGCCGGGCTCGACGCTGCAGGTGGCCAGACCTTCGAGCTCGCCCACAATCTGCCGCGCGGTGGAGGCGAGCTCCTCTGCGAGACGTCCGTGCGATGCGATGACGAGGCCGACCATGCTGAAGAACTCCTTACGTCTCCTCTAGCGCCGACCTCATCGCGGGGCAAACCGCTACTTGAAGTCGCGGCGCTCGAAGACCAGGCACGCGATCACCAGCATCACGATGGAGTAGCCCACCGCGTGCGCCGCCGAGAGCCCCAGCTCCGACCACGCCGTCACCTCGCCGTACGTAGCGCGCGGCCGGTAGTCGAGCCGGTCGAGGTTGGGCAGCACGTAATAGGCGGCTTTCGCCACCGCACCCATGACCTCGCTCTTCGACCGGCTGGCCATCTGGTACAGGTCTGACGAGAGGTGCCCGAGGAAATAGAGGCCCACGCTGATGACCGACGCGACGAACTGCGAGCTCATCGACGCGAAGAGAAAGCTGAAGGCCGAGATGACGAGCAGCTCGAAGGCCAGCCCGATGACCGCGGTGACGTGCGGCTGAGACACCGACGAGTGCCCCAGCTCGAGCTGCGCGAAGAACAAGACCGTCATCATCGCCAGCACGGCGTACAGCGTGAGCATGTTGCCCAGGAATCGGCCCACCACGAACATCGAGCGGCTGATGGGCTTCGAGACCACCATGAAGATGGTGCGTCGCTCGATTTCGCGGGGGATGAGGCCCGTGGCCAGGAAGATGGCGAGGAACGAGGTGATGAGCGCCATCACCCCGAGCCCCAGGTCGGTCATCACGCGGTCGAAGGTGGCGACCGTGAGCTCGAGCGCGAACGTCGCCGAGAAGATCATGACGAACGCGAACAAGAAGATGACCAGCGTGACGCGGTTGCGTCGCGATTCGCGGAAACCGTTGAGGACCAGCGCGCTCAAGCCACTCATGAGATGTCACTCCCGACAGACCGGCCGCTCTCCTTGAGCGCACCCAGAAACAGCTCTTCGAGCGAGAAGCGCGTGCGCTGCAACCCGGTGAGTCGGCCATCGACCGCCAGCACCGCCTGCAACACGTCGCGCACATACTGCTCTTCGAAGCGCAGCACCACGCGCCCACCCGCTTCGTCCATCGACGACATCTTCGGGCGCAGCACCTCGAGCGCGGCCAGCGCCACACCCTCCACCGTCGCCTCCATCAGCGTCTGCCGGTCGGCCAGCAACGCCGACACGCTGCCTTCACGCACCAGCTTGCCGCCGATGAGCACGGCGACGCGGTCACACAGCGCCTCGACGTCGGGAATGATGTGGCTACACAACAACACGGTGGTGCCGCGTTTCTGCTCTTCACGCACGATGTCGCGCACCAGCTGGCGCCCCAGCACGTCGAGGCCAGACGTCGGCTCGTCGAGCACCAGCAACCGCGGCTTCGACACCAACGCCTGCGCCAGCGAGATGCGCTGAATCATGCCCTTTGAGTACCGGCGGATGCTGAGGCCCGCGGCGTGCTGCATGCCGACCTGGTCGATGACCTCGCCGACGCGCGCGTTGAGCTGGCCCCCCGAGAGGCCGGCGAGCTGCCCTGCGAGATGCACGAACTCGCGACCCGTCAGGTACTCGTAGGGCGACGGGTTCTCGGGCAAGAACCCCACCTCGCGGCGCGCCTCTTTCAACGACGGTGCCTTGCCAAAGAGCTGCGCAGTGCCGGAGCTCGGCGTGACGAGGTCGAGGAGGATCTTGATGGTGGTCGACTTGCCGGCGCCGTTGGGGCCCAGCAATCCGTAGATCTGCCCCGGTTCGACGCGCAGGTCGAGCTCGCGCAGCGCGTGTACCTGGCGCCGCTTCACGAAGCCCACCGTGTACGTCTTGGCCAGCTTCTCGGTGAGAATCGCCGCCGCGCTCATTGGAACACCTCGAGTCGTCGCTTGAGCGACGTCGACGTCGCCTTGCCATCGGGCTGCACGGAAATGGTTCCTCCTTGTGGGTCGGTGTCGGGGCCAGCGTAGAGGTTGGCTTGACGGAGCGCAGCCAACGTCTCGGGCCACACGCCGTGAAGGTCGAAGTACTGCTTCGCCGCGCGGTCGACGGCCTGCAGCGCCGCCTCGACCTCGAGCTCGTCAGCGCGTTGCTCGAACTCCGCGCGGGTGGCGTCGTCTTCGGCGCCGGCCGCCATCTCCCGAGCGAGCGCGGCGCCTTCTTCGGGGCTGCCGCCGGTCGCGAGCAAGCGGGTGGCGAGCAGCGACGCCCACGGCACCGAGATGGGCAGCTTGCTGACGTGCTCGAAGACGCGCGCCGCGTCGACGTAGCGCGCCTGGTACGAGAACAGGTTGAAGCCCAGGTACAGGTTGAGCTGGAGGTGGTCCGGGTACTGCGCGAGGCCCTTGCGCAGCAGCTTCTCGGACAGGTCGGCGTTGACGTACTTGCCGCGCTCGTACTGGTACGGCACCGCGAGACCGATGAAGGTGTACGGCTGCAGGAACTTCGGGTCGAGGTCGGTCAGCACCTCGCCGTACTCGTACAGCGCGCGGTTCTTCTCGGCTGAGTCAGACAGACCGATGGCGTTGACCGACCGCAGCCAATACAGGTCGATGAGCATCGGCAGGAACGGCTTGGAAATGGTGCGCGCCACCGTGGGGCGCAGCAACACCGGCCGGAACTCCGAGGCGTGGCGATTCTTGGGAGGCGGCCTTGAGGTCAGCGCCGCAGCGCCGACGCCCAGAAGCGCCACCAACAGCACAGAGGTTCGTCGCGACATGGCACCTGAAGAGCGAAAGACAACGGGAGGGCAAGTCGCGCTCGCCCTCCCGTCGGTTCTACGTCATGCAGTAACGACTCAGTCGCAGCTGACGTCGTTGCGGATGTTGACGGGCGTGCCGGGGTTGTCGTTGTTCGACGCCTCGGCGCAGTTGGCGGTCGCCACCGAGATGAACTCGGACGACACGATGAACGCGTCGTCGCCAGTGTCATTGTCGATGTTGCCGCGCGCGGCGGCCGAGAACGCACAGAGCGGGCAGGTGCCTTCGATGCCGACCGCGACCGCAGACGGGGCAGCCAGCGTGAGACCCGTCAGCGTGGGCGTGGTCGTCACCACACCGGCGTTGGCCAACTGAGCAAGGTTGGCGAAGGCATACTCAGCACCGTAGCGCAGTTCATCCGCCCGAATGCCGCAGCCTCCGTTACCGGGCACGGCGACCGCCGTGGCACGGTTCTCCATGTCACCCACCGGGCACCCGCCAAGGCCGGTTTCCAGCCCCATGTCGTACAGGTAGCGATTACCGCGCTCCGGGGCGAACCCGATCTCGCCCGTCTTGATGGCGTAGCGATCCTTCTCAGCGAAGCGCGACTTCTGACCCGTGAAGATGGCCTTGAGCGAGTTCTTCGCCTCGGCCTGCTTCGAACGCGCCTGGAAGCGGATGAAGTTCGGAATCGCGATGGCGGCGAGGATGCCGATGATGGCGACGACGATCATCAGCTCAACGAGGGTAAAGCCCTTCTTGACCAGCTTCTTCATGTGGGGTGCTCCTTTGGTTGGTGTGACGCGTGCGAGCCTTGAGCAACTGGCGCGCCAAGCGGGCGGGACTCTACATTCAACGGGTTACGCCGCAAGAAACCGGGTCAACTGACGTTTTTCGTCACCCGGAGTGACCTCGATGGGTCACCGCGCAACGGATCAGCTCACTCACACAACACGTCGCTGCGCACACCGAGCGGCGAGCCGGGCGTGTCGGGCGTGATGGCGTCGTCGACGCACGGCGCGACCGCTACCCCGAGAAAGTCAGAAGAGATGAGGAACACGTCGACGCTGGGGTCCTTGTCCACGTTGCCCCGTGCCGCAGCCGAGAAGCCGCACGCGGGACAGGTGCCGTACACCCCGACGACCGTGCCGCTTGGAACCACCGGTGTCAGCCCGTCCATCGACGCTGACACGGTCACCACGCCCGAACCCGTCATGTCGTTCAAGTTGCCGAACGCGTACGCCGCCCCGTAGCGGAACACGTCAGCCTGCACGCCGCACTGGCCCGGGCCTGGCACCGCCACCCCCGTCGACCGGTCTTCCATATCGGTCGCGGCACAGCCCGCCCCGGAACCCAACGAGCCGAGGTCGTAGATGTAGCGATTGCCGCGCTCCGGTTGGAAGGCCACGTCGCCCAGTCGTGTCGAGTACCCTTCCTTTTCAGCGAAGCGCGCCTTCTGCCCCGTGAAGATCGCCCGCAGCGAGTGCTTCGCCTCCGACTGTTTGCTGCGCGCCTGAAATCGAATGAAGTTGGGAATGGCGATGGCAGCGAGAATGCCGATGATGGCCACCACCACCATGATTTCCACCAATGTGAAACCACGACGCGAACTTTGGACCATGCTGTAACCCCGAGGTCGCGCTTCTAGGACACTTTTCGCCATTCCGTCGAATTGCTCGTGACGACCTCAACAACGGCGGTGCTTTGGCTGAGTGCGATGGGCTGGAGTGGGCTCTGCGCTGCGGTCCTTGTGGGGCTCGGGGCGTTGGTCCGCAGTGTGGTGTTCCGCGCCGCCGAGGTCTCTCTCGTCAGTTCCCTCTTCTGGGGGCTCGTGGCGGCGATGGTGTCTCTGTTCGCGTGGCATCTCGCTCGACCCATTGACGGATGGGCGAGCGCGACGCTGACGTTGGTGTCGCTTGAAGGCTGGCGTCGGCACGGGCGCGCACTGGGCACCTCGGCGCGAGCCCAACTCACTCGCACACCCTTCGCCGTCGCGACCTTCATCGGCTTCTGGTTGGTGTTGCCACGGCTGGGCATGCAACCGCTCACCTGCGTCGACGCAGGCCTCTATTTCGTCGCGGCCATCGAGTGGCATTCACTGCTGCCGTACATACCGGGGCTGCAGGCGACGCAGCCGTACGCGACCCTGAACAGCGGCGGGTTCTTGTTGATGTCGGCCGCTGGCGTGGGGCCATTCGCGCATCAGGGCTACCTCGTCTTCAACGGGCTGCTGGCGTGGTGGGGGCTGCCGGTTGCAGTCGGCGCCATCGAGGGGCTTTGGCGCACGGGAAAGCAATCGCTCCTCGCCATCGCGTTCGCTGCGGCGCCCGGCGTCGACGCGCTGGTGTCCGACCAGATGGCGTGCCCCTCTCTGGACATCGGCGTCTTCTGGTTGGGCGTGATGATGACCTTCATGGCGGTGCGCGCGCGCTGGCAAGAAGCGGGGGCCTTCCTGCTGTTGGCGCCGCTCTACAAGTTGAGCCTCGCCCCGTTCGGGCTCTCGCTCTTCGCGCTGCTCGTCTGGCAACACCGCGCCTCGATGGCGGTCGCGCCGCTGCTGAAGCTCATTGGCTGGTCAGGGCTCGGCGCGCTGCCGTGGGTGCTCGGCAACGTCATCACCAGCGGCTACCCGCTGTACCCCTCGCCGCTCTTCGGCCTGCCTCTCGACTGGACGCTGCCCGAGCCCGTGGTGCGACAGGTCGGCCTCGCCATTCAGGCCATCGCGCGCAACGACGGGCTCCCTGGCGATGGCGGCCCATGGCTCCGCATCGAGCGGCTGCTGCTGATGAATCGGCAGGTTCTCCTGCCGGGCGTTGTGCTCGTGCTGGCCACCGTCGCGGTGCCCTTCCAAAGAAGCAGAGAGCACCTCGTGACGACCTGCCTGGCGTGGGCCTTCGCGACGGCCTGGTTCATCAGCGCACCCGAGCCGCGGTTCGCAGGCGCTGGCCTCTGGGTTTGGGCGGGCCTCAGCCTCGCTACCGCCCTTCGGGGTCGTCAGCTAGAAGCGGCACCGCTGATCAGCCCAGGAGCGCGCGGCGCACTGGTGCTGACCGCGCTGCTGGCGGTGTTCGGAGATGTACCATTCATGCGCCCGCCGCCGAGCCCGGACCACTGGCCTGCGCGAGCCAGCAACGAGGGCGCCAGCACGCCGCTGCCGGGGGGAAGCATCTTCTTCGACGCGACCCGGGGCGGCGGGTGCTTCGTTGTGCCCTGTGGCGCCAACGCACCCGCAGGGCTGCGCCAGCGCGATCCACTTGATGCCACGCGCGGCTACGTGCTCCCTCCCGACGCAAAGCCAGTGCCGCTGCTGGGGGACACCTCAAGCCAGTGACGTGCTTCATTTCTTCGGCTTCGGCAACACCGGCGGCGTCAGGCCTTCAGGCACCGGCACCTCAAGCGTCATCGGCTTGCCGCCGCGCAGGTAGTCGTAGCGGATGGCCTCACCCGGCTTGAGCGCGCGCAGCACCTTCGCCACCTTCGCCGTCTCGTGCGCCGAGACGTCGTTGACCTTGAAAATGAGGTCGCCGCCCAACCGCACCTCGTTGCCCGCCACCTCTGACTCCGCGTCGCCGCCGCGCAGCCCGGCGTTGGCCGCAGGGCTCTCCGGCAACACCGACTCGACGAGGAACGCGCCTTCCAGCGGCCAGTTGAAGATGAAGGCCACGTCGCGCGGGATGAAGCGGAGGCTGACCCCGATGTACGGCAGCGCCTCGTCGAAGAGCCGCGTGCGCACGGTGTTGCTGGGCACCGCGAAGTTGAGGCCCACGCTGCCGCCGCTCTTGGACAACATGAAGCTGGCGATGCCCACCACCTCGCCCTTCTCGTTGAACAACGGGCCGCCGCTGTTGCCCTGGTTGATGGGCACGTCGGTCTGCACGAGGTGGCGCGGCATCAGCCCGCGGCGCTCGTTGGTGCGCAGCGCGCTCACCACGCCCGACGTCAGCGAGTGCTCGAGCCCATACGGCGCGCCAATGGCGAACAACCGCTGACCCGGCTTGAGCGCGTCGCTGTCGCCCAGCGGCACCACCACCACGCTCTTCGGCACGCCTTCCACTTTCAGCAGCGCGAGGTCTTCGGTGCGAGAGAGCGACACCACCTTGGCGTTCGCTTTGAACTCGTCGCGCCAGTGCACCTCGATGGCCTCGGCCGTCTCGACGACGTGCGCGGCGGTGACGACCCAGCCGTCTTTGTGCACCACGACGCCCGAGCCCGTGCCAATCGAGAGGCCCATGATGGCCCCCGACTCGCCCTTGCGCTCGAAGCGCGTGCCGACGCGAATGGTGACGACCGCGCCGTCGACTCTGGGGAAGAGCTCTTCAGGTGAAGCACCGGCGACGAGCGAGACCAACGCGAGCGCGAGCATGTCGCGCATGTTGCCCGCGGAGCTGACGCTGGGGGCGCGAAAACGCACGTAGACTGCGCCGGTGCATCGCTCCGTTCTGGTCGTCGTGGCCCTGACAGTGTCGTCGTGTCTCCCGGACGACTACCTCCTCTCAGGCTCGTTCTCGGGCGTGTCAGCCTTCTTCAGCGCGGCCAGCGGCGCCCCCATCAGCGAGGGCTCGTTGACCGCCGAGCGCGGTGAAGACTCACAGAACCACGTCGCGCTCACGCTGCGGAACACGAGCGGCAGCGTGGACCTCACCCTCTACTGGGACGTCGACGCGCGCGGCGTGACCGACGTCACCGGCGGCGGCGTCTTCGGCGCGGACTACGCCACCGCCACCGGCACCGTCGACGTGCAGGCCTTCACCGTCGACACCGGCGAGCCTTCGGGCATCCGCGTGACGGTGGACCTCGGCAACGTGTTGTTCGACGGCACGCCGTACCTCAAGCCGGGCGCGGGCACGGTGGGCGTGGGCTCGCTCGCTGTCGACACCACGGGCACGGGCGGCGGCGGCGGCACCACTGACGAGTGCGCCAACCGCTTCACCATCGCGCGTTTTGACGGGGCGTTCCCTCCAGCGCTCAGCAACGTGCAGGTGTCGACCGCCACGCCATCATGGAGCCCGGTGGAAGGTGGCTCGGCGTTGCGCCTGGCCTCGACCGAGCTCGAGAGCGGCTCGCCGCGCTTCATGGTGCGGCTCGACCTTCCCTCGAGCGGGTTGAGCACCACGGGCGTCGTCGAGGTCGTCGACAACAACCTCACGCCGGGCCTCGAGCGCGGCGCTGTGGCGCGCGTGTCGGTGCACGTCAACGGCGGCTCGTACGACACGCTGGGCACCTTCACCGACGCCTCGCGCGACGTGGTGCGTGGGCAGGTTCGCGTGACGGCGGTGTCGCCGAAGCTGCGCGGCACGTTTTCCTTCACAGCGTACGGCGACGGCTACCCGGACGTGAGCGACGACTCGGCGGAGGTCACCGACGGCGTGTTCTGCGTCGACCCGCCGTAGCCGTCACTTCGTGGTGCGCGCGAAATCCATCACCGCCGCGCCGATGGCCGCCGCGAAGGCCGCGTGCGTGCCGGGCTCGCTCCACCGCGCGACCTCTTCGACGTCGAGCGCGTGGTGCGTCTCCACGATGACGGTAGGAATCTGGCTCCCGCGCAGGAAGTAGACGCGCTGCTTCATCGGCCGCGTGTCGATCCACCCCGTCGGCTCGACGGCGTCCTGACGGTAGAGGCTGCCGTAGTCCTCACCTCCGTACGCGAGGAAGCCGGCTTCCCGCAGCCGCGCGCCCACCGCGCGCCCCAGCCGCTCGCGCCCAGCCAGCGCAGGGCCTTCGTCGTTCCACAGCACCGCGAAGCCCGGCGAGTCGGCGTTGCGCCAACACACGCCGCCGTCGGTCTGCTGCTCGGGCGTCGCTGTGCCGCGCGCGTCGGAGTGCAGGCTGATGATGACGTCGGCTTTCCACGCGACAGCCGCGGCGATGCGCGCGCCGTACTTCATGCCGCTCGCCGTCAGCCGCGACTCGCGCACCTCGAAGCGCCCGGTCGCCGACAGCGCGGTGGCCAGGCGGTGCGCGGCGTCGAGGGTGTGGGCTTGCTCTTCCTGACAGAAGCAGCCGTGGTTGCCGACGTTGCCCGGCGCGCCGTGCCCCGCGTCGACGAAGACGCGCACCTTCCGCGCAGGCCCTTCAGGCAACGGGAGCGTCTTGAGCGACGAAGCGTCGGCAGGCCAGGCGGCGAACAGCAGCGCGAGCAACACGAAGGACTCCTTCAACACCGCACGCGCCGCGCGAGTTCCTTCACTTCACGAGGCGCGAGAGCTCGACCTCGTCACCCGCCGTGACACGCAGCGCTTCGCGCAACGCCAGCACGCCGGGTCTCGCCTCGGGCGCCTTCACGAAGCACGCGCGCAAGACGTCGGGCACTTCGCGCTGCAGCGCCGCTTCGCGAATGTGGTCCATGGTCTCCAGTGGCGTGGCGCCATCGAAGGGCCGCGCGCCGGTGAGCAACTCCACCGTCAACGTGGCCAACGAAAACACGTCGCTCGCCGCGGTCAGCGGTCGACCCGACACCTGCTCGGGCGACATGTACGCCCACGAGCCCTTGCGCACGCCGCCGCGCGTCTGGTCCTTCAGCAGCGTGGCCTTGGCGATGCCGAAGTCGCCCAGCTTCACCTCGCCCGCGCGCGACACGAGGACGTTGGTCGCGCTCACGTCGCGATGAATGAGCCCCAGCGGACGGCCTTCTTCGTCGACGGCGGTGTGCACCGCGTGCAGCGCGAGACAGAGCTCCGCGGCGACGAAGTGCGCGTGCGGCGCCGCCAGCGGCAGCAGCGTCGCGAGGTCCTTGCCGTCGACCCACTCGAGGCGCACCCACGGCCGACCTTCCGTGACGCCGCTGTCGTCGGCCTGCACCACGCAGCGATGCGACACGAGCGCCTGCAGCCGCGCCTCTTCCGCGAACATGCGCTCCCACGACGGCTCGCCGACGTATTCCTCGCGCAGCAGCTTGAGCGCGACGGTCTTCTGGAACCCGCTCGCCCCGAAGGCGTGCGCGCGGAAGACCTCGGCCATGCCGCCTTGACCGACGCGCTCCACCAGCTCGAAGGCACCGAAGCTGCTCACGGCCCGCGAGGCTAGCTCATCGCGACAGCAGCGCCCGCGCCGCGCCGCCGGGCTTCTTCGCCTCATCGCGACACAGCGCCGCGATGCGCTCGTGGTGTGGCGCGAGCGCGCGCAGCGACCAGATGGCGGCGCCCTTCGCGGCGATGCGCACCAGCTCGGCCTGCGACAGCGTGAAGGGGAGCTCGTCGAACTTCAGCTGCCCGTTGCGCGCGGTGACGGCGACGGTGAGGTCGAGGTCGACGGGGCCTTCGATGCGCGACTCAGAGAAGACGACAGGGATGGCGAGCCGCTGCAGCAGCGGCAGGTACTTCATGAACTCCGTGCCGCCCTCGGGGCCGATGCCGATGTGCTGGAGCCACGCCGTCAGGCGCTCGCGCACGAGGTCCGGCTCGTCGAGGACGCCGATGAGCCGGCGCACCGACGCGAGGTCGCCGGTGACGAAGAACTCCGTCCACAGCAGGTCGAGCTCTTCAGGCCCCGGCGGGCCGTCACCGACGCGCGGAAACGCCGGGTCGTCGAAGCCGCGCAAGACCGCCGCGACGACGGGCGACGCGCGCGACGAGAGGCCGCTGCGAAACGCCGGGCTCACGCGCGCCATGTGCGCGAAGGCGAAGAGCTTCGTGAGGTTCGGCGGCCGCTCGAGTAGGAACTCGTCGAAGGCCGCGAGCGCGTCGGCCACCCGGGGCGCGCGGTAGAACGACTGCAGCACCGCGTCGAAGTCGACCGCCACTCAGCCCGCCCACTTCACGTCGTACACGGTGCCGCCGTCGGCGCGGTTGAGGAAGGTGATGGAGACGTCTTTCGCGCCTTGCGTCTGCATGGCCTCGAGCACGAGGCCGCGCACGTAGGTCGGCACGCCGCGCACGGTGTTGAAGGTGATGCGCACGTGCGTGGGCGAGACCTCTTCGGTGACGACCCGGGTGATGGTGTCCGACGTGTTGTATTGCTCCGCGATGCGCAGCAGCGATTTGCGCACGCCGAGCAGCTTCATCACCATCAGCATGCCGCGGCCGATGAGCGTCTCGAACATGCCGCGCAGCATCTCGCGGCCCACGCGCTCGAGCGCGGCGTCCTCGTCGGCGTCCGGCGAGAGGCGCGTCGCCGTCTTGCGGAGCGTCGAAATCCACACGTCGGCTTCGGTGTCGCGCGGCTTCTCCGGGTCGAAGCCGGAGGCCTTGAGCTCGGCGACGAAGTCCGGCGTCAGCAACGCGTTGCGCTTGAGCACGTACGCGATGAAGGACTCCACCGCGTGACGAAACACGACTCCTTCGGTCTTCGGCATCGACTTCCTTCAGGTCCAGGTCACGACGTACAGGTCCCCGCCGCCCGGTTGCTCGTGAAGCTCGACGTGGCCGGTCTTGACGTTCACCTTCTCGAGCGCGCCGAGGAGGATGCCGCGATTGTAGTAGCGCAGCGGCCCGCCGACGTTGATGCGCACCTCGAAGTGCGTGGGGCCCTTCTCTTCGGTCGTCACCACGTAGATGGAGTTGGCGGACTTCCAGAGGTCGGCGAGTTTCTGCAGCGAGCGGCGCGGCCCGGCCAACTTGCCGACCAACAAGGCGCCCTGCCCCACGAGCGTCGAGGTGAAGCCGTCGAGCAGCGCGCGGCCGAGCGAGGTGAGCGCGTCGGGCTCGGCCTCTGACGGAAAGAGCTGCGCGGCGCAGGTCTGCAACAGCTTCGTCCACGTGGCGAGGTCGAGGTCGCGGGGCTTGTCGGGGTCGACGCCGACGGCCCGCAGCGTGGCGATGAACTCGGGCGTCAGCTCGTCACGCGGCTTGAGGACCCGCTCGATGAGCGCTTCCACCGAGTGGCGGTAGACGACCCCTTGCGTCGACATCGCGCGGCACGCCCCCTGGTGAACTTGCGTTTTCGACCCGATGTCGAAAGAGGAACGAAGCTTATGGCCTGGCTCAATTACCACCACCTCCTCTATTTCTGGACGGTCGCGCGCACGGGCACCATCGCAGCCGCCAGCAAAGAGCTGCTGCTCTCGCAGCCGACCATCTCGACGCAGCTCAAGACGCTGGAAGACTCGCTGGGTCAGAAGCTGTTTCAGCGGCAGGGCCGGCGGCTGGCGCTGACCGACGTGGGTCGCACCACCTACCGCTACGCCGACGACATCTTCCGGCTCGGTCGTGAGCTGCAGGAGACGCTGGCGCGCGGGCCGACGGGCCAGCAGATGCGCCTCACGGTGGGCGTGGTGGACGTGATTCCCAAGATGGTGGCCGAGCGGCTGCTGGTGCCGGCGTACGAAGCGGTGCCTGACCTGCAGCTCGAGTGTCTCGAGTTGCCGTTGCCACAGCTGTTGTCGCGGCTGGCGCTGCACGAGTTCGACGTGGTGTTCGCGGACCAACCGGCGCCGCACGACGTGAAGGTGCGCGCGTACAGCCACAAGCTGGGTGAGAGCGGCACGTCGTTCTTCGGGCTCAAGGGTGTGTCGGCGGGCAAGAAGTTCCCGCAGCTGCTCGAGGGCGCGCCGATGTTGCTGCCGTCGGAGGGCGCGGCGATCCGCAGCGAGCTCGACGGGTGGTTCCGCAAGAAGGGCGTGCGACCGAAGGTGGTGGGCGAGTTCGACGACTCGGCGTTGATTCGTGTCTTCGGGCTGCGCGGGCGCGGGCTGTTCAGCGCGCCGACGGCCATCGAGGCCGAGATGCTGGCCGGCACGCAGCTGGAGCTGCTGGGGCGCACCGACGAGGTGCGGCAGTCGTACTACGCCATCTCGGTCGACCGGCGGCTGCGGCACCCGGCGGTGGTGGCCATCGCGGACTCAGCGAAGACGGAGCTGTTCGGCTGAGTCGCGGGGGCGTCATTTGAAGAGGCTGACGCAGCGACCGGCGAGGCGCCGAGCGGCGCTGGAGGTGACGTTGAGCAGGTGGCCGTGGCGTCAGAACTGAATGGTGCGCTCGGCGACGCTGGTCTGGCTGAAGTCCTTCCCTGCGTAGAACTCACGCCACAGGCGCAGGTAGCCGCGGGTGAGCTGGTCGGGCGTCAGCTGCTTCGGCAGATACACACAGTTCGCGTCGTTGTAGTGGGACCAGTCGAAGTCGATGATCCGGTCCTGCGCGGTGAGCTGCTTCCACGCGGGGGTGCCCGGGTACGGCGTGAAGATGGCGAACTCTGCCTTGGTGATGCCGCTGCGCGCGGCGAACTCCAACATGCGGTCGACCGTGCCTTCGTCGTCGTCCTCATTCCCGAGGAGGAACGAGGTGTACGGCTCAATGCCAGCGTCGAGGCTCTTGCGGATGGCGGTGTACGCGCGCTCCAACTGCTTCGGGTTCTTGCCGGTGAACGCGCCCTTCGTGACCGGGTCGAAGCCGCCAACCAGGTAGAACATGTCGACGCCTGCGCGCTTCGCCAACTCCAGCGTTGACGACTGCGTCGCGAGGATCATCGGCATCGAGATTCCCACGTAGCTGATGGTCGCCGGCGCCCCGCGCGCGACGATGCGCTCGAACAACGCCTGCAGCGCCTTCACCGCGGAGCCGGGGAACCAGCTGGTGTCTTCGGTGAGGCATGCGCGCTTGCCGCGCTGCGCGAGCTGCTCCAGTTGCCCCACCACGTGGTCCAACTCGAAGTTGCGCATGGCGCGCGTCATCGACGTCGGCAACACGCACGCCACGCAGTTCAACGGACAGCCACGCGAGAGCTGCACCGGGTAGTCGTCGGGCCGGAAGACGTCGTTCTCCTTGTCGAGGTACAGGTCGACGCGCGGCAGCGGCAGCCCGCTCAGCGACTGCATCGACGGCGAGTCGTAGCGCGGGCGCAGCGTGCCGTTGCGCAAGTCTTCGAGCACCTGCGGCCACACCGGCTCGCCCTCGCCCACCACCACCGCGTCAAAGTGCGGCGCGCACACGTCGGGCATCATCGTGGGGAAGATGCCGCCCGCGATGAGTGGCTTGCCCAACCCGCGAAAGTAGCTGGAGAGCTCGATGGCCCGCGTGGCGGCAGGCGTAAAGAAGCTGAAGCACACCGCATCGGCGTCGGTTGGCCTCGCCGCGTTCTCGAGGCGGTCATCACGGAACTCGAGCTCCACGCCGGGCGGCGTCACCGCCGCGATGGTGGCGATGCCCAGCGAGGGGCTGCCCAGGTACTCGTTCATCGGCACCCACTGACGGAGCTCGGGGTGCACCTCGGCGTGGCGGTTGAAGCGCGGGTAGACGAACAGCAACTTCATGAGAGGACTCCTGAGAGCAGCGCTGCGGTAAGGGTGGGAGGGACGACGAGCACGCTCGACGCACGGGCCACCTCGAGCGCGAGGTCTCGCATCAGCGACGCGGCGGCGAGTTCGACCTGAGATCGGGCGCGCGTGGTGGCGGCCCACGCGGCATCTCGCCACACCACCGCACGGCCCAGCCGGTGATGGTCAACGCTGCGCCGCAGCGCGCGCACGCCGGGCTTGAGTCCGTCGTCACCGAGCGCGTCGCGCTGGGCACGCACCGCCTCACAGATGGGCGAGAGTTCGTCCGGCGGGGCGTCCGCGCGCGGCGAGAGGAGTTCCTGCAACCCGGCGTGGGTCTGCAGCACATCGTTAGCGCCCTCGAAGATGCGGGTGACGCGCGCGTCGCGCACCAGCAGCGCGAGGCCGGTGTCTTCGATGTACCCGCTGCCGCCGAAGAGCTGGAGCGCGAGGTCTGCCACCTGCCCCGCGCCTTCGCTGCAGAAGATCTTGGCGCTGATACTCGACCGCGCGAGCCGCTCATCGTCGCCCTCAGCCGCGGCGGTCTGCGCCACCAGCGCCTCCATGGCCCAGGCGATGGCTGCCGCCCGCGCGAGCTGCTGCTGCACGACCTCCTGCGCGATGAGCGCCCGGCGAAACTGTCGGCGGAAGTGCGTCCACGCCAACGCCTCCCTCAGCGCCACGCGCGCGGTCCCCACGCAACCGGCGCTCAACAACAGCCGCCCCCACGACAGCACGTGCTGCAGGTACTTCGCGCCGCGGCCCGCCTCGCCGAGCAGCGCGTCGACCGGGAGCGCGCAGCCTTCGAAGACGAACGCAGTCGTGGAAGTGCCGCGCAGGCCCAGCTTCCGCTCCTCGGGTTGGCGATGCACGCCGGGCGCCCCGGGTTCGATCAGCAGCAACGAGGTGCCTCGCGCCGCGCCGCCGAGCCCCGGCGTCGACGCGGTCACCGTCAGCAACGAGCACAGGCTGCCGTTGGTGACGAACAGCTTCGTGCCCGAGAGCAGGAGGCCGTCGCCGCTCGGCTGCGCGAGACTGGAGAGCGCGGAGAGATCGCTCCCGGCCTGCGGCTCGGTGGTGGCGAACGCAGCGATGACGTCGCCCAACGCCAGCTTCGGCAGCCAACGCTCGTGTTGCGCGCGTGAACCGAAGGCCACGAGCCCGCGCGTGCCGAGCCCGAGGTGCAGTCCCACCGTGGTGGCCACCGACCGGTCCCGCTCTGCGAGGGTCGCCACCACCTGCGCCGCGTCGGCGGCCGAGCACCCCGCGCCTCCGTACGCCGCCGGCAGCGTGACGCCGAACAACCCCAGTTCCGCCAGGCCCCTCAGCACCTCCGGCGGGATCGAGTGGCCGGCGTCAATCTCCAGCGGTCGCACCTCGCGGCGCAGGAACTCGCGCAGCACCGGGAGGAGCGGAGCGACGGCGCTCACGCGCTGGCCTCGAGGTGCCGCCGCGCCATCTCTACCGCGCCCGCGACGGTGCTGACGCGCGCCGCTTCTTCCATCGGCACGTTGAGGTTGAGCTCCTCGGCGAGCATCGAGAGCAGCTCCATCGAGCCCACCGAGTCGAGGCCGAGATCTTCGCGGAGCCGGTGCTCGAGGTGGATGTCGGCGGGCTTCATCGTCGTCAGCTGCGCCACCATTGCGACGATGCGTTGCGAGAGTGCGTCACCCATGTGCTTCTCCTGATGCGCGGGGAGACAGGAGCCCCATTCGCTGGGCCCACGCGTCCCATGCGTCGAGGGTTTCAGAGAGCGGCCGGTAGCGGACACCCAGCGCACGAGAGAGGGCGGCGTCGAGCGGCGGCGAGTGCACGATGAGATCCACCAGCTCGCGCGACAACATCGCGCGCCCGCCGTGCTCCTGGGCGTGGCGCTCCTGCGCGTCGGCCAGCGCGCGGGCTTCGTCGGCGTTCAATGCGGGCTGCGGAGCGGCAGCCTGGTAGCGCTGCGCGAGCTGCGTCATCAACGCGTGCGCGTCGAACTCCCCGCCGGAGAGGATCATGCGCTGTGGCGGCGAGTCTGTCGTGGCCAGCGCGCGAACGCCCAGCGCGACGTCGCGCGCGTCGACGGTGGAGATGAGCCCGCCCGGGTACGCCGGCCGCAGCCCGCGCGCGGTGGCGAGCAACAACGACGAGGTGCCCACCTTCCAGTCGTGCGGCCCCAGACACGCGGAGGGGTTCGCGATGGTCACCTGCAGCCGGTCTTCAGCCACCGCGCGTTGCTCGAGCGCCCACTTGAGCTGGTGGTAGGTGCCATGGGCAGGCGCTTCGCTGAAGGCCTGCGCCTCGGTCGAGCGTTGCCCGTCTGCGCGCGGCGCGATGGTGGCCGTCGACGACACGAAGACCAGCCGACGCACCCCGGCGCGTGCGGCGGCGTCGAGCACCTGATTCAACTCGGAGAGGCCCTGCCTCAGCGTCAGCTCCGGCGACGTCGAGAAGCGTGGGTAGTGCGCGGCAGCGTGAATGACGACCTCGGCGGCGCCGAGCGCCGCGGCGAGCGAGTCACGCGACGAGAAGTCGGTCGTGACCATGGGCACACCGAGCTCGCGCAGCCCCAACACGTTCCCGCGTGGGCGGCGGCCACACAGCGGCATCACACCGGCGTCGAGCCACGCCCGCACGATGTTCAGCCCGAGGAAGCCCCCCGCCCCGAGGATCAACACGCGCGGCTCTCGCCGGGCGACGGCGTAGCGCTTCACCTTGCCGCTGGTGGTGCGCGGCAACTTCCCCGCAGGCACGCACTCCAGCTCGTCGATGCGCACGCCGAGCCTCCGCAACACCTCGCCGCGCAGCACCTTCACGTCGGGCGTCGACGACTGCCGCCGCAGCTCCACCATCACCACCAGGCGCTCGTGACCATCGGCGGCTCGCCGCGACACCGCCGCGACGCCATTGGGCGTGGCGTCGACCAGCCCGCTGACGACGCGCTCGACGTCGTACGGGTGGAACTTGCGACCCTGCTGGATGATGAGTTCCTTCTCTCGGCCGGTGACCCACACCATGCCTTCGCGCGTCACGCCGAGATCTCCGGTGTGCAGCCAGCCGTCGCGCAGCACAGCGCTCGTCGCCGTGGCGTGTTCGAAGTAGCCATCCATCACCGCCGGGCCGCGCACGCAGAGCTCGCCCTGTTCGCCAGGCGGCAGCTCGGCGCCTGCGCCGTCCAGCACCTTCACCTCGAGCCCCGACAGCGCCGCACCCACCGACGGCACGGCGCGCCCGTCGAGCACCAGGTCAGGAACAGGGACGCCCGGCCGCGAGAAGCTGACGCCCAGCGTGACTTCCGCCAGTCCGTAGACGGGCAACCATGCGCGGGCGTCGAAGCCCACGCGCGAGAACTTCCCGGTGAAGTCGTCGAGGGTCGCGCGGTGCACCGGCTCGCTGCCGGTCAGCGCGCAGCGCAGACTCGAGAGGTCCAACCCGCCCGCGTCGACGCGGCGGGTGACGAGCGCGTACGCAAAGTCGGGGCCGACGGTCAACGTGGCGCGCGTGGCCGACACCAGCTCGAGCCAGCGCCGCGGCCGCATCAAGAAGTCGCCGGGGCGCAAGACGTGCACGGGGAAGCGGGCCACCAGCGAAGTCAACAAGACGCCCACCAGCCCCATGTCGTGGAAGAACGGCAGCCACGAGACGCCGACATCGTGGGGTGACAAGCGCAGCGCCTCGGCCATCGCCCGCGACGAGTGCAACGCCGCGCGCTGCGAGATGACGGCGCCCCGCGGGTCGCCGGTCGACCCCGAGGTGAACTGGATGAAGGCCGCGCCGCTGTCTTCGACCGGCTGCGGCACGTTGAGGGGCGCACCCGGCGCGGTGACCAGCGGCACCTGCCAGTCGACCTCGCGCATCTCCGGCGTCGTCACCAACACGCTCAGCCGCGCGCGGCGCAGCACCGACTCGAGGGAGGCGAAGACGCGCTCCGGGGCTCCGTCGACGACGGGCCACGGCAACGGCACCGCCGCGGCGCCCAACGACTGCGCCGCGAAGAAGGCGGCTGGGAAACGTTCGTCATTCGGCAGCAACACGCCGACGCGCTCAGGTGCCGGGCAGGTCTCGCGAATCGCCCCTGCCCACGCCAGCGCGCGTTCGCGCACGGCGGCGCGTGTGAGCACCGCCTCCCCGAAGTGCAGCCACGCGTCATCAGACGCAGCGAGTGCGCCCCAAAGCGACGAATGCGGTGAAGGCAAGAGAGCCATCGGGCCGCACTGCTACGGGAGCGCGCGAGGCCGAGCGTTGATCTACCTCAAGCCGGGCATACGACGTGCAACGGCGACCGCGCGTGTTCCGCTCCGCCGTCGCCAACTGTGGCGAGTGCCCAATGGGGCCACTGCCCGCGTGTCGTTTCAAGCCACGACCTCTGGCCCCGGGTGCGCAGCTCTGGGCGCAGGGCTCGGTGCCCTCGTTGCTCTTCATCAAGAGCGGGCTGGTGAGCCTCGACACCGTCGACACAGAGGGCCGCGAGCTGCATGCGGGCGTGCGTGGGCCTCGCTCGATGCTGGGCTACGAGGCGCTGGCGCACACGCCGGCGCGCAGCACGGTCGTAGCGCTGACGGCCGCCACGGTGTGCAACCTCACTTCACCCGGCGCGCTGACCGCCGACGAGACGGCGCAGGTGCTCAAGCTGGCGCTTGATGAGCTGGCGTACGTCTCCCGCGACGTCGACCTCCGCACGGGCCCGGCGTTGTCGCGAGTCGCGCGCTTCTTTCTCCGCTTCGAGCGGCTGCTGGCTCCGGGTCAACGCGCGCCCTTCTCCAAGCGCCACGTCGCGTCGCTGTTGGCCGTGCGACCAGAGACGCTCTCGCGCTGCCTCCGAGAGCTCGAGCGGCGCGGCGTGCTGACCGCCGGGAGCCAGCCGAGCGTCCGCGACGCGGCGCAGCTCGACGCCATCGCCGCAGGGCTCCTCCCCGGCGAGTGAGCGCTCCCTCGACGGGATGATGCCATCACCTTTGTTTCATTCTGGAACATCATGAAACACGCTCGACGCCTGCCGGCATGGTGCACGGCGGGGGAACCGGGTGGCGCGCGCGATGCACCGCCGCGCGGTGTGCCCGATGAACCCCAGACCCAAACGGACCTCGATTTGCTGCGTGCGCTGCGCGTGGTCATCGACCCCGAGTTGGGCATCGACATCGTGTCGCTGGGCCTCGTCTACGGTGCGAGCCGCGAGGGCGACCGCGCGCGTGTGGTGATGACCTTGACCACGCCCGCCTGTCCGCTCGGCGAGGTGCTGGTGGCAGACGCGAAGGCCGCGGTGACCACCCTGGTGCGCGGGGTGCGCGAGGCCGACATCGAGCTGGTCTTTACGCCGCGCTGGAGCCCCGACCGCATGACCCTCGAGGCGAAAGAACGGCTCGGGTACTTCGACTGACCTTCAACCAGGGAGCACCACATGAACGCCCTCGACGTGCGCAGCATCGTCCCCCGTGAGCGCCACCCCCGCATCTTCGGCGCCTTTGACCGCCTTGCGCCCGGCGAGAGCTTCGAGCTGCTCAACGACCACGACCCCAGGCCGCTCTACTACCAGCTCATGGCCGACCGCCCGGGCCTGCTCACGTGGGACTACCTTGAGCAGGGCCCGCTGGTTTGGCGGGTGAAGATCGGCCGCGCCGAATGAGCCAGGCGCTGGCGAGGCGCGGGCCGTTGCTTGGGCTCGGCGCGCTCGCCCTCGTCACCGGCGTCTGGGCTGGGCTCACGCGCCTCGGCGCGGCGCCTCCCGGCCCGGCCTCACCGCTGGCGCACGGCCCACTGATGATTGGCGCCTTCCTCGGCACCGTCATCTCGCTCGAACGCGCGGTCGCCGCGCGAACGCGTTGGGCGATGCTCGCGCCAGCGCTCTGCGGGCTTGGCGCGCTGGCGCTGCTCGTCAGCCGCGCCGACGTCGCCGCGTGGCTGCTCGTCGCCGGGAGCGCGCTGGTGCTTGGTGTCCAGGTCCAGGTGCTGCGCGGCGGCGCGGAGCTGCACCTCGTCGCGCTCGCGCTGGCGGCAATCAGTTGGCTGGTGGGCAACGTGCTCTTCGCACGCGGCGTCGCGATGTTCGACGTGGTGCCGTTCTGGGTGGTGTTCCTCGTGGGCACCATCGCCGCCGAGCGGCTGGAGCTGACCCGGTTGCTTCCTCGGAGCGCGCGCTCCACGGCGCTCTTCGTGGCGCTCTTTGCGCTGATGCTCGCGGGCCCACCGGTGGCGCTGCTGGCGAGAGACACCGGGCTGCGGCTCTTCGGCGCCGGCGCGCTCGGCCTCTCCGCGTGGCTGTTTCATTTCGATGTCGCGCGCCGCACGGTGAAGCAGCCGGGCATGGTGCGGTTCATCGCGGTCGCGCTGCTGGCGGGCTACGCGTGGCTCGGTCTGGGTGGCGCGCTGGCGCTCATCGAAGGTCACCCACTCGCGGGCCCGGCGTGGGACGCGCTGTTGCACACGCTGCTGATCGGCTTCGTGTTCTCGATGATTTTCGGGCACGCGCTGGTCATCGTCCCCGCGATTCTGGGGGTGAAGGTGCCGTTTCATCGCCGGTACTACGCACACCTCGCGCTGCTGCACGCCTCGCTCACGCTGCGCCTCACCGGAGATCTCGCGGGGGCGCCCTCCTTGCGGCAGGTGGGCGCGTGGCTCAACGCAGCGGCGATAGCCCTCTTCATCATCAGCACCGCGACGGCCGTCATCAGCGCTGCGGTCGCGGACGGCCTTCGCGCGAGCGGTGGGGGCGCAGGTGCATGAAGTCGGCTGCCTCGCCGGACGCGACGCGCACTGACTCCTCCATCGACGCGGCCGCCCCCATCAAGGCCGTCGCGCGCGACGAAGCAACGCCAGCAGCAACGGCGCCGCTAGAGTCCCCCGCGTGTCGCTACCCGCGAGCTACTTCACGCACCTGCTCGAGCTGACCCGCCGCCTCGGCGTCGACGACGCTGACGTCCTCGACGGGCTCACGCTCGACGGCGAGACGCGCCTCGACACCGCACAGGTCATCGGCCTCGTCGACCGCGCTCGCACGCTCACGCAGGAGCCCGCGCTCGGCGTCTACCTCGGCCTCGCCATGCGCGCGTCGTGGCACGGCTACCTCGGCTTCGCGGTGCTGGTGGCGCGCGACGTCGGCGACGCCTTGCGCCTCGGCGAACGCTTCATCGCCACGCGCACCTCCGCGCTCAACTTGAGGCTCTCCACCGACGCGGCACGCGCCGTCATCACCATCGAAGAGCGCGAAGACTTCGGCTCAGCCCGCGACTTCATCATCCCCGCACTCGCGCTCGGCCTCTCGTCCATTGGCCAGGCGATGACCGGCGTCGAGCTCGAAGGCCGCCTCGAGCTCGCGCTGCCCGAGCCGCCGTGGTTCTCCCGCCTCGTCCCGTCGACGCCGCGCCTCGCGCGCGTCAGCTTCGGCGCGCCGACCCATCGCCTCATCTTCGACGCCGCCGTCTTGCGCACGCCGTTTCAACAAGCCGACGCCAACGCCCAGCGCCTCGCCGCCGAACAATGCGAGCGCGAGCTGGCCGCCCTCGAAGCGTCGAGCGGCGTCACCGCGCGCGTCATCGACCTCCTCTTCATTCCTTCCGGCGTGCGCGACGTCGAGGCCGTCGCCAAAGCGCTCTCGCTGAGCGCGCGCACCTTGAAGCGTCGCCTCGCCGCCGAAGGCACCACCTACTCCGAGCTGCTCGAGACCCACCGCCGTGCGCGCGCCGAAGCGCTGCTGTCCGAGGGCGTCTTGTCAGTGAAAGAGGTCGCCGCGCAGCTCGGCTACGCCGACACCGCCGCGTTCTCGCACGCCTTCACCAGGTGGACCGGCCAGGCCCCCAGCGAGTTTCAGCGCGCGCGCGTTCGCGCCGCCAGCCGCGCCATCACCGACTGAATGTTGGCCTGCGCCAGCGCCAGGCTCAGCCGCGTGAAATCGATGGGCTTGGTCAGGAAGTGGTTCGCGCCCAGCGCCTTCACGTCGGCCTCCGAGTAGCGCGTCACGTACGCCGTCATCACGATGAGCGGCGTGTGCTCGAGTTTCGGGATCGACTTCGCGTACGGCGGCAGCGGCTTGCTCGGCGGCATGCCTCGAATCGCTCGCACCAACGCGAGCCCGTCGAGCTGACTGCCCTGCAGCTCGACGTCGAGCAGCACCGCGTAGAGGTCTTCACCGTGCTTCTTCAGCAGCTGCACCGCCTCGAGGTCGCTCGACGCGTTGATGACCTCGTAGCGCTGCTGCAGGCGCAGCTGCGCCAACCGAAACGTGTCGGGGTCGTCTTCGACGTAGAGCACGAGAGGTTTGGCGGCACCCGAAACAGTCACGACGGCGGGCGACATTATTGACGGCTGTCACCGCTGCCAACCGAGGCGTGCAGTCAGATGTGGATCAGCCCGTGTCTTCCAGATGAAGCCGTCGAGCACGTAGTGCGTGGTTTGCGGCAACGAGAGCAGCGGCACCAGCAACGCCATCACCGCCACCGGCACGTCGAGCTCGCTGACGCCGAAGAACATCGGGTGCTCGCGCCACACCAACCGGTCCCACGCGAGCTCTTCGAGGAACGCGAGCGCGAACACGATGAAGCAGAACGCCGGCACGCCGACGCGCAGCAGCGGGTTGAGTCGGCCGTAGCCACCTTCTTCGACGCGCGCGCGTTGGTACCGCCGCAGCAACACGAAGTACGGCACGCCATGCAGCGCGACGTTCATCACGGTGAACGCGAGGTCGCTCGTCGCCAGCACGATGCCGCCGAACCACGCGAGCCACGTCGCGAAGAGCAAGAGCGCCTTGCCGACGTGAAAGCGACGCGTGCCGAGGCTCCACGCGAGCCACGCGATGATGACGGCGAAATGGACGGCGAGCGCCGCGGTGCCGAGCCACTGCGGCAGCCCCGAGATGAAGTCGTGCTCCTGGAACCACCAGAACGCGCGCGGGAGGTTGGCGTGCCACCACGCGACGGGCCCCAACGTCGCCGCGAGCATCGCCGCGCGGTCGAAGCGAAGGACCCACTCGGCGTCTCCAGCGCGGCGGCCGTAGAGCGTCATCCACCCCACTTGCTGGCGCACGAAGTGCCACGCCGCGACGTAGGCCAGCACGCGCCAGAAGAGCTGCGACGACTGCGCGTAGAGCGCGACGCCGACCGCGAACGCGACGAGCGGCGCCGCCACGTAGAGCGCCGGGCGGCGGCGCACTTCATCGCCGTCGAGGTACGTGCGGAACAACGTCGACCACACGTGCGCCACGTCGATGAAGACCACGAACACCAGCCACGCCCACGGCGGCGTCTCGGGCGCGACCCCCAGCGACGGCGCGAGCTGCGTGAAGAGAAACGACGCAACGGCCGTGCCCGCGAACGCGAAGACGTCGATGGTGGGGCTGAACAGCCAGCGCTGCGTCACGCCGACGAAGGTACCGCCGACTCGCAGCACAGAGGTGGGTGACGCGACTTTCGGTTACGAATCCACCCATGCGCGCGCTCCGCTTTCACGCCTTCGGTGGCCCCGACGTGCTGCAGGTCGACGAGGTCGACGCGCCGGTCCCCGGGCCTGATGAAGTCGCCGTCGACGTGCACGCCGGCGGCCTCAACTTCGCCGACACCGAGCGCCGCGCGGGCAGCTACCTCGCCGACCAACCGCTGCCTGAGACGAGCGGCTTCGAGGGCGCGGGCACCGTCAGCGGCATCGGCTTCGACGTCGACGAGTCGTGGCTGGGTCGGCGCGTGGCCTTCACCGCACCGCGCGCGCACGCCGAGGTGTGCGTGGTGCCGGTGACGAAGCTCCTCGCGCTGCCCGACACCGTCGACTTCGTCACCGCCGCCGCGTTTCCGCTGCAAGGGCTCACCGCGTGGCACGTGCTGCACACGCTCGGCCGCGTGCGCGCCGGCGACACCGTCCTCATTCATTCAGCGGCGGGCGGCGTCGGGCAGTGGCTCGTGCAGCTCGCGCGGGAAGCCGGCGCCACCGTCATCGGCACGGTGTCTCGCGACGCCAAGCGCGCCGTCGTCACGCGCCTCGGCGCGCACCACGTGCTGACGCGCGGGCCTGACTTCCTCACGCAGCTGCGCACCGTCGCGCCGCGCGGCGTCGACCTGCTGCTCGAAGGGCTGGGCGCCGACGTCGACGCCCTCGCCTCGCTCGCGCCGTATGGCCGCTGGGTCACCTACGGCACCGCCGCCGGGCAGCCGTCGCCGCTGTCGCTCGACGCGCTCTACGAGAAGTCCGTCACCGTCAGCGCGTTCTGGCTGCGCACGCCCTTGCCGCCCGACGTGGCGCGCGCAGCGGCCGACGCGGTGCTGGCGCGGCTCGTCGATGGCCGCGTGAAGCTCGAGACGACGACCTGCGCGCTCGAAGACGCTGGCCGCGCGCACCGTCGGCTCGAAGGCGGCCTCACCACCGGCAAGTGGGTGCTGACGCTGCGATGAAGACGTTGGCCCTCACCATCGTCGCGCTGATGCTGATGCACGCGGGCCGCTACGTGTTGATGGCCGGCGGCGCGTACCTCTTCTTCTGGCGCTGGCGCGGCAACCCGCTCACCGCGCGCGGCCGCACCCAACACCGGCCGTTTCAACGCGAAGACCTCGCTCGCGAGCTCCGCGCGTCGTTCCTCACGTGCGTCGTCTTCGGCGTCTTGTTCGGCGTCAGCCTCGCCGGCACGCAACCCAGGCCGCTGCAGCACTCAGGCCTCGGCGCCGTCGCAGAGTTCGTTGGCTGGCTCGCCGCCGTGCTCGTGGTGCACGACACGTATTTCTATTGGAGCCACCGGCTGCTGCATCACCCGCGCGTCTTCGCGGCGGTGCACCACCTCCACCATCGCTCGCACACGCCCTCACCGTTCTCGGCGCTGGCGTTTCACCCGGTCGAGGCCGTGCTGCAGGGCATCTGGGCGGTGCCGCTGTTCCTGCTGCCCATTCCCACCGTCGTCTGGCTCGCGTTCGCGGTCGCGGCCATCGTCATCAACGTCATCGGCCACTGCGGCGTGGAGCTGGTGCCGGCGCGCTGGCGGGAATCGCGCGCGCTCGCGTGGCTCAACTTCACCACCAACCACGACGCGCACCACCAACACGTGCGCGGCAACTACGCGCTCTATTTCTCTGTGTGGGACCGCGTCATGGGCACGCGCGTCTGAGTCAGCGTGGTGAGCGTCGCCAGCAAGGCCGCGCGCTGCGGCGGCGGCAGCACGTCGAACAGCTTGGCCACCTCGCGGTCGTACCGGTCCTTCCACTTCGCGGCGTAGCGGCGGCCCGTCGGCGTCAACGTCAGCATCAACGTGCGGCGATCTCTCGCGTCGGCGCGGCGTGACACCAGCGCTTCGCCTTCCAATTCATCCACCAGCGCGGTCAGGTTCGGCTTGGCGATGGCGAGGCGCGCCGACAGCGTGCCCATCGACACCGAGCCCATGCGTGCCAACGACACCAGCACCAACACGCGGCGGGGGTTGGTCTCACCGGCGGGCAGCGCCGAGCGCAGCGACGCCTTCCACTGCGCGAAGAACGCGTGCGTCACTTCCACCAGGTCCAGCCCCGTGTCGCGTCGCATCGTCAGTGCCCTTCGTGGAAATCGGTGACACCGCGCTTCCAGTACGCGGCGATGCGACCAGACCACGTCGCCCGCCCCTGCGGCTGCAGCACTGCGCGCGCCGCACGGGCCTCCGCGGCTTCGCAGGCCACAAAGACGAAGGTGTCTTCGTTCGGCGTAGGCGCCGTCTGCAGCGCCGCCGCCAGCGACGACGCACCACCGCGGCGGTAGAGCCAGCGCACCTCGACGCCCGGCGGCGCCGTCAACGGCAGCACGTCGGCCTCCGTCTCGACCTCCAGCAGCGCGAACCCACGGGCGTCGGCAGGCAGCTCTTCGAGCCGTCGCGCGATGGCCGGCAGCGCGGTCTCGTCACCGGCGAGCAGGTACGTGTCGTAGTCGTACGTCACCTCCGAAGAGCCGCGGGGACCACCGACAGCCAGCCGCGCGCCGGGCTTCGCCGCTTCGGCCCACGCGTTGGCGATGCCGGCGCCGTGCAGCGCGAAGTCGAGCGTCAGCGTCTGACCGTCGAAGCGCCGCGGGGTGAAGTCGCGCATGCGCTCTCGCAGCGAAGGCGCCAGCTCCTTGCCTCCAAGCTCAGGAACGAGCAGCTCGCCGGTGACGGCGTCGGGGAAGAGCAGCTTCACGTGGTCGTCGGCGCCGGTGCTCTCGAAGCCCGCAAGGTCTTCGCCACCCAGGACCACGCGCAGGTAGCGCGGAGTGAGCCGCTGCACGTGCTGCACTTCGAGCAACCGGAATTTCACGGGGCGGGGCCCCACTCTCTCGATGTGGTGTCGCATGCAGAGCTGTAACGCCGGCGCGGAATAGTTCAACTCGTAACCATCTACACGACCGGGGCCGCTGTTCTATGCAGTCACCATGCGCACCTCGCTGCTGCTGACCGCCGCCGTCGTCGTCGTCGCGTGCACCAAGGAGACGCCTCCGCCGCCAGCGCCGGTGACGACGCCAGCGACCGCCGCGCCGAAGGGCCGCGCGGGGAAGGTGACGTTGCTCATCACCGGCCATGAGACGGGACAGCTCGTCGACAAGGCTCCGCGGCTGTTGGCGCAGTGGCGGCGCGACGAGCAGTGGCCCGACGCGCTCGCGTTCTCGACCGGCGACACGTTCTCGGGCGCGGCGCTGTCGTCACACTTCGACGGCAAGTCGACAGCCGAGGTGCTGCTGGCGCTGCAATACAAGGCGAGCGCCTTCGGCAACCACGACCTCGACCTGGGGCCCGAAGCGTTCCGCGCCTTCCGCGACGCGTCGGAGGTCGTCTACCTCGCCGGCAATCTGAAGGACGCGTCGGACACGCCGCTGAAGCTGGAGGCCGCGCGCGTATTCAGCCGCGATGACGTGAAGGTCGGTGTGCTGGGCTTCACGAGCGAGAAGACCCTCACCACCGTGGTGTCGGGGCGCTCAGCCGGGCTGTCGCTGGTGCCGCTGGCCGAGGCGTTCCCCGCCGCGCTGGAGCAGCTCAAGAAAGAGAAGCCCGACGTCATCCTCGCGCTCATCGACGACTGCTTCACCGCGCTGCAGCCGTACGCGGACGGCAAGGTGGACCTCGTGGTGGGCACGCGCTGTGACGGCGCGCAGGAAGCGACGGGCACCAAGACGCAGTACTTCTCGGTGGGCGACGATGTCAGCGACTACGTGGCGGCGCGCTTTCAGTTGGCGGCCGACGGCACGCGCATGCTGTTGGCGAACCGCAAGCCGGTAGCGAAAGAAGGCCCCGAAGACGAAGACCTCGTGAAGCTGCGCACGCGCTGGCAGCAGCAACTGGACGCGCAGCTGGGTGAGGTCATCGGCTTCACGAAGACGGGCTGGGCCGCCGACGCGCCCCAGCTGCGCACGCTGGTGGCCACCGCGCTGCGCGACGTGACGAAGGCCGACGCGGCGCTCATCAACAAGAAGGGCGTGCGCGCGGCGCTGGCGAAGGGCCCCATCTCTCGCGCGAGCATCGCCACGCTGCTGCCGTTCGAGAACGCGGTCGTGACCACGAAGCTGAAGGGCGAGGTGCTGCAGAAGCTCACCACGCACCCGGAGGCCTTCATCTTGCTGCCGACGAAGCTGAAGCCCGACGAGACGTACGTGGTGGCGACGACCGACTACATCTACTTCGGCGGCGATGGCCTCGGCCTCGAGGTGGTGGGCAGCGAGCCGGAGCTCAACGGCATGGTGTGGCAGACGCCCGTCGTCGAGTGGCTGAGGACTCAGCAGACGACCGAGAAGAAGCCGCTGGAGAAGTTGTTGAAGCGGTAGTCGAACGCGCCGTCTGTCGAGACCGTGCGGCCGGGCGGTGATCAGCGCGCCGCTTCGCTGGACAGCACCACCCAGCCATCGTCGCGAGCGACCTCGGTGAAGCCCGCCTTCTTCGCCACCTCGACGAGCCGCGCTTCTTCCGGCAGCAGCAGCGTGTTGGTGCCCGCAGCGACCAGCTTCGGCAGCGTGACCTCGGCACGCGCGTCGTCTTCTTCGAGCGCCGTCAGCAACACGTCTTCCGGGTAGCAGTCGTTGCGCGAGTCGATGAAGACGCGCGCGCGCGGCCAGCCGTACCAGATGACGAGCCCCGCGGAGGTGAACGGCGTGTAGACGCGCGTGCCTTCGGGGAACGCTGCCGCCGCGCGCATCACCGCGGGCGTGCCGATGCCGGGCAGTCGAAGTGTCGTCAGCGCCAGCACGCCCAACGCGAGCGCGGTGAGCGACACCCAGCGCCACGTGCGCGTCGGCGTGGCGACCTCGCCCGCGCCGAGCAGCAGCACCATCAGCAGCCCCGCCAGGTGGTAGTGCCGCACCGAGCTGACCGCGAGCGCGAGCAGAACGAGCGCGATGACGCCCGCCGCACGCCCTCGCCACGCGAACGCCCCGACGACGCCGACGAGCAGCAGCGGGTAGCCGAGCCACTGCTCCG
>CAYWON010000019.1:0-21556 GCA_964459885.1 uncultured Archangium sp. | reverse complement strand
CAGGAAGCTGCCCGCGCGCCACAGCGGCTGGAACTCCTCGAGCGCCGCGTGCACCCACTTCGCCGCGCCCTGCCCTGTCGCGTACTCGATGACCAACTGGTGCAGCCGCGGACCGTACGGGTTCAACACCGTCACGCACGCCGCAGCCGCCGCCGTGAACCAGCGCGTGCGCACGTCGGTGCGGGTGAGGAACACGCCGCCCACCACCATCACCACGCCGAGCGGGAACGAGCCGTGCGCCTGCGTCCACAGGGCTTGCGTGATGACGACCAGCACCACGCCCACGCGCGACAACCGCGGCGCCCACGCCAACACCGCCATCGCCACGGGGAACACGAGCGCAAGGTGCGTGGGCCGCGCGGTCTGCAGCCGCTCGAAGAAGAGCGCCAGGGCGAGCACCGCGAGCCAGCGCCCACGCACCGTGTCGCCCAGCGCGCGCAGCAGCAACGCGGCGGCCGCGACGAACGCGAGGAGCGCCGCCACATGGAAGAACTGCGGGCCGAAGCGCTCGAGCCCCCACGCGTACGGCGCGGCGAAGCCCCACTCGTGCATCACCCACGGCGCGTCGGGCGCGGTGAACGAGAACAGGTTGGTGCGCGGCACGTCGTGCGTCGCCAGCAGCTCGCGACCCGCCGCCGCGACCCACCAGATGTCGGGGTCAGAGACGGGGCGGCCCAGCAGACTGACGACGCCGCCGAGCAGCAGCACCGTCAGCAGCGCCCACTGCAGCCGCGGCGACGCGAAGACCTTCACTTCGGCAGCAACGTCTCGAGCGGCTTCTTCTCGGAGCTCTGCTTCGCCTTCGTCCACTCAATCAACGCGGCCTGAATCGAGACCTTCGTCTGCGTGGGCGCGGCGTCGGCTTCCTGCAGCTTGAAGCCGTCACCGCCGAGGTAGAGGTAGTCGCTCGTCGCCACGGTGTACGTCTTCTTGGGGTCGAGCTTGAGGCCCTTCAACCCGGCGAAGCGCGCCTCGAGGTTGTCGGCGGCGGCCTGCACCTGCTCGCCGTTCAGCTTCACGATGACGACCTCGTTGTCGAACGGCACGAGGTCCCACAGCGACGCGCCGGTGATGGCGCCGTCGGGCAGGCCCTGGCGCACGCCCTTGCGGTTGGCGAGCGCGAGGTCGGTCTTGAAGCGCTCCTTGAGCGCGGTGGTGAGCCACGTCGCCATCTCGGCCGAGTCCTGCTCGATGCCGGTCTTCGTGAAGCCGATGGGCGCGCCGAGCGCTTCGTCGAGCTTCGCCTTCCACCCGGCGATGATTTCCCCGGCCTTCGCGTCGCGCACGGTCGAGCCGGTGACGGGCACCAGCGAGACCTCGACCTTCGACGCCTTCTGGGTGACAGGCTTGAGCGTGTCGACGGTGACCTTCACGCGCGCGTACTCGTTCCAGTGGCGGCCCGGGTAGACGAGCTTCGTGGTGCCGACGGTCATCGGGTACACGCGCTCGCAGTCGCGGCCGGCGACGAAGGCGAAGGCCCACTCGGGGTGCTTCTCGAGCAGCGCCGGCATGTCGTGCAGGCAGCCATCGGTGACGAGCACGGTGAGGTCGGCGTTCTGCAGGCGCGCGGCGGGCACCTGCTCGGCCAGCGTGGCCTCATCGGCGACGAGGTCGAGGCCCGTCATGCGACCGGGCATGGGCGTCACCGTCGCTTTGCGCGCGGCGAGGCCCAGCACCGCGATGCGCAGGCCCTTCCGTTCCACGATGGTGAAGGGCTTGAGACCGAGCGCCGCGCCGTCGTTGTCCTTCGGCTTCAGGTTGGCGGCGAGGTACGGGAACCCGCCGGTCTTGGTGTTGGCGATGAACTGCGCGTGGCTCCAGTCGAGCTCGCGGTTGCCGAACGCCGACGCCGCGTAGCCCATGCGCTGCATCACCTGCGCGGTCGGTTCGCCCTTGAAGTAGCTCGACACGCTCTGGCCGTTGGCGTTGTCGCCGGTGGACAGCGCGATGGTGGCGGCGTCAGCGCAGCTGCCTTCGATGCAGTGCGCTTCGTCGGCGACCCAGTGGCCGAGCAGCTCGGCGGCGCCGCCGCGCGTGGTGTCACCGTCGACGGTGGGCAGCAGGTAGCCGTTCTCCGAGCCGGTCACGAGGAACGTGAGCTCGATGGGCTTCGCGGGCACAGCCGCGTCGGCGGACTCCGCGCCGTGGACTTCGGGCGCGACGGGCGCTTCCTTCTTGCAGCCGGCGACGACGACGAGAGCGAGGGACGCAGCGAGGAGTCGGTGGGCCATGGGGCCGGACTTCTACTGCGTTTCAGGCGGTGCGCTGGAGCGCTCTCCGCTCTGCCTGAGGTACCATGCATGTCGATGAGCCGCGCGGCATTGAAGGCACCTGCGACCCTGGCGGACTGGTTGGCGCTCCCGGGCGATGCGCGCGTCGAGCTGATTCGAGGCGTGCTGAGCGAGCGAGCCCTCACTGGGCCGAAGCACGGTCGTGTCATGGCGCGCCTCGGGAGCGCGGTGACGCGGCGGTTCGACCGGAAGACCGGCGGGCGCTGGCCCGGCGGCTGGTGGATCGTGGTCGACGTCGCTGTGCAGTTCGGTGAAGAGGTCTACCTCCCGGACCTCGCGGGCTGGCGACGCGAACGCTGCGCGACGTTCCCTGCGGACCGCCCCGTCACCGTCAGGCCCGACTGGGTCTGCGAGATCCTCTCACCGTCGAACGCACGGACGGACCGCGTCGAGAAGCTGCGGACGTACCATCGCTGCGAGGTGCCGCATTACTGGCTCATCGACCCTGAAGAGCAGACGCTCACCGTGCTTCGGCACAGCCCGAGTGGCTACGTCGTGGCGCTGACAGCCTCCGCGGACGAGCTGGTGAAAGCCGAGCCGTTCGACGCAATGGAGTTTCCCCTCAGGAACCTGTTCGCTGACGAGCCGCTCGACGACGATTGATCAGCGACTGCAGCCGCGCGTGAAGTCGGAGTCGGCGAGGAACGCACCGAACAGCGGCCGCCACGTCGCCCAGCGGTGACCACCCTTCATGGTGAAGGTGTGGCCGCTCGGGAGCGCGTCAGCCATCAACGCGACCTGCGGCGCGAAGCGGTCTTCGGTGCCGTACGCCGTGTAGATGACGGTGCCTTGTTCATCGCCCGTCGTCGCGGCCTGCAGCCAGCGCCACAGCTGCAGTTCGGCTTCCTCGCCGGACATCGGTGATGACTTCTCGGGCGCCTTCCATTTCGCGAGGCCGCCGCCGGCGCGGATCTCATTCGAGAGCTCGCGGCTACCGAGGAACGGCGCCAGCGTGAAGATGCCGGTCACTTGATCAGGCCGCTCCGACGCGTAGCGGATGGCGCCCATGCCGCCCATCGAGATGCCGACGAGCCACGTCTGCGCGTAGCCCTTCGCGCGCGCGGGCCCGATGACGTCTTCTTCGAGCCGCGTGATGACCTGCGCCTTCATGTAGTAGCCGAGCGTGGCGTCAGCGGCGACGACGTCGACCGACAGGCCTTTCTCACGCAGCGCTTCGATGAAGCCGTAGTGCTCGAAGTCGCGCGCTTCATCACCGACACCGGGCAGAAAGACGACGAGACACTTCGCCGGGCCATCGCGGAGCTCGTCGCGCACCGACGTCATCGGCACCGGTGTGGCGGTGCTGACGCAGCCGACGAGCGCGAAGACCAGGACCAGTGCGACGCGCTTCACAGCTTGGTGAACGTGAAGGTGATGAGGCTCAGGTTGCCGGTGTTGCCGTTGAGCGAACCCGCGCGGAGGTTCGACGCGGAGATGGTGACGTTGGTGCGCGGCTGCACGGTGTCGTAGCCGGTGACGTCTTCGTCGCGCACGTCGAAGGCGATGCCTTCAGCGAGGATTTCCCCTGCGGTCAGGGTGCAGCCGCCGGTCGTCCAGCGCGGGCTGTTGTTGTCCTGCACCTTGGGCATCGTCGCCGAGACCGACGTCGCGGAAGACGGGCACCACAGGCGCACCTCGATGTCGGAGGAGCTCGTCGCGTCCCAGCTCGTGGTGTTGATGGCCGAGACACGCACACGCCACGTCGCCGCCGGGTCGAGGTCGCAGGTGCCGTTCGACACGCAGGCGTCAGGCGACGCGCACGCGATGCACACCGCGCCGCCGCTGCCACACTGCGAATCGCTGATCGCCGCGACGCAGGTGCCGCTCGCCGTACACGTGCTGCACGAGCCGGAGCCACCGCCCGTCGCGGAGCCACCGCCCGTCGCGGAGCCGCCGCCCGTCGCTGAGCCACCACCGGTCGCTGAGCCGCCGCCGGTCGCTGAGCCACCACCGGTCGCTGAGCCGCCGCCAGTCGCTGAGCCGCCGCCCGTCGCTGAGCCACCACCAGTGGCTGACCCGCCGCCCGTCGCTGAGCCACCGCCAGTTGCTGAGCCACCGCCAGTTGCTGAGCCACCACCGGTCGCTGAGCCACCGCCCGTCGCTGAGCCGCCGCCCGTCGCAGAGCCACCGCCCGTCGCTGAGCCGCCGCCCGTCGCTGAACCGCCGCCAGTCGCCGTGCCACCGCCGGTGCCATCTCCGCCGCCCGTGCCCGCGTCGACGCCAGCGTCGTCGGTCATCGAGCCCGCATCGAAGTACGGGTCGCCCACGCGGAACTCAGGTGTTCCACAGGCAACGAGAAACAGGACACAGGCCGCGAGAACCGAGCGCATGGGGCAACTGCCTAGCACTGATCCACCGCCCCGCATCCAGCCACACGTCACTTGCATGATGCAAGTGACCAGCGCTCACCCACCGCCGTCAGGCGACTCGCAGTACAGCAGCGAGCCCTCGGTCTCATACGAGATGGCGAACGTGCAGCTCATCTCTTCAGTGTTGTTCTTCAGCACCAGCGTCCCCGTGCGGTCGCCTTCCAACCCGCGCAGGCCGAGCTTCAGCGAGCCGGTGGGCGCGACCTCACCCGGCGTGATGACGAGGTTCTTGAGGGCGTCAGACGGCAACACGTAGTCGCGCGCGCCGGTGACCGATGGCCCGTCGTTGACGAGGTCAAAGCGCGCGGTGACGCCGCCATCGCCCCACGAGAGCGCGTACGTGAACGTGTCGTGGCCATCGCACGTCTGCTTGCGCACCACGCGCATCTGGCTCGAGCCATCGAGCGTCGCGCCAGTGAGCGTGCGGCCGCCCCAGGTGCCCGTGCACGCGCCTTCCGTCAGCTTGCCCCAGCGGCAACCAGCGAGCGTGAAGGCGAGAGCGGCGACGAGAGCGAGGCGCATCGGGGTGCAGTATGTCGCGCTTCGTGCGAGTCGGGCTCCTGACGTCGAAGCGGTATGCGTCGTATTACGAAGACGAAACACACCTGGTGAACGCGCTCACGGCGCGAAAAATCCACGTCGAGCCGGTGGTGTGGAACGAAGCGTTTCAAGCTCGTTACGACGTGCTGGTGATGCGCACACCGTGGGACTGGATGGCACACCGCCAGCAGTTCCGCTCGTTCCTGGAAGAACTCCGAACCAGCCCCGCGCGCGTCTTCAACGCACCCGAGGTGATGCAGCGCTACGCCGACAAGCGCTACCTCGCCGAGCTCGCCGCGGCGGGGCTCGACGTCATCCCCACACAGCAGCTCGAGACGAGCGAGCTGCCGTCGGTGCCAGACCGACTCGCGAAGCTGGGCTGGACCCGCGCCGTGCTGAAGCCCGCGTTCACCGCCAACGCTGTCGGCGCCCGTCAATTCGAAGCGGTCGACGCCGCGCGCGTAGTGACCGAATTGACGCCGCTGCCCGCTGGCGAGCCGTGGCTGCTGCAGCCGTTCGTGCCGGCCATCTCAGAAGGCGAGCGCTCGTTCGTGTTCTTCGGCGGTGAGTTCAGCCACGGCGTGTTGAAGCGACCTGTTCCCGGTGAGTGGCGCGTGCAGCACGACTACGGCGGCGTGGCCGAGCCGTGGACGCCGACGCGTGAAGCGCTGACTCAGGCGCGCGCGCTGCTCGAGAAGGCCGCGCCGGGCACGCTGTACGCGCGCGTCGACGCCGTGCCGTACGAGGGGCGGTTGTGCCTGATGGAGCTCGAGGTGGTGGAACCAGAGCTGTTCTTCCGCGTCGACGCGCAGGCCGCGGGTCGCTTCGTCGACGCGCTGATGCGCGCGGTGTGAAGCGGTTACTTCGCGCGCAGCACCGACACGCCGTCCTCGCCCGTCGTCAGCACGAAGAGCGTGGTGCCGCCGAGCGCCAACCCGCGCACGCGGCCCGAGAGCGACAGCAGCTCGGTGGGCTCGGCGCCGCTGGTGACCTCGAGCAGCTTCGGCGTGGCGCCGCCGGTGGTGAAGCGCACCAGGCCGCTCGAGACCACGAGGCCAGTGACATCGGCCGTGGCGACGACCTGCATGTTGCCGCCCGCGCGGCCGACGCGCTTGAGCTGCACGCCCGAGCCGAGCGCCTCGCGGAAGTACACGGCGTCGCCGTCGAGCGCGATGGGCTCTTCGGCGGCCTCGGCCAGCTGCGAGCTGAACGCGCCGTCGAGCGCGCCACGCCACAGGCCCGAAGGAAACCCAGCGACCCAGTACGCGGTCTTGCCGTCGGTCTGCGACGCGTGCGGGCGCACCTGGTCTTGCGCGATGAGCGACACCTCACCGCTGCTGTCGATGGACACCACGGCGCCCACCGCGTCAGTCGACACGGGGTCCGCGCTCTTCGGCATCAGCGTGGCCACCACGGTGTCGCCAGATGACGCGAGGCTGGTGACGACGGCGTTCTTGAAGCGCGCGCGCACCGTCACGCCTTCACCGCCGCGCGCGTGCGTCGAGCCGATGAGCCCGCCGTCAGCAAAGAAGACGGTGCTGCCGTCGACGGCCACCGCGCCGATGCGACCTGTGCGCGCGAAGAGCAGCTTGGGCGCGTCACCCGCCGCCGCGCGCACGAGGCCACTCTTGCCGTTGACGTCGATGACGAAGAGCGCCGCGCCGAAGCCGCCGCGGAGCTCGCGCGCCTCGAACGTGCCGCCAGCGACTGCGGGGAACCCGGCCGCGTCGAGCGTAGGCACCGTCAACAGCGCGGCGAGGTCGGCGTCTTGCCCGGGTGTGTCGGTGCCGGCGGCGTCGGTCTCGAGCAGCTCAGCGACGGCCCTGGGCAGCGCCGGCTTCGACGGCTTGCCGGGCGTCGCGGGCTCAGCGGTGACCGGGCTGTCGGTCTTCGTGCCCTGACGGCGCGTGTACTCGGTGATGCCGATGCCGATGAGGAGGCACACGAGGCCGGCGACGAGCGTTCTCATGACGCGGACTGCTAGCAGAGCGGGTCAGTCGAGTCCGCGCTTTCCATCAGCCCAGTACGCCTTGGTCTTGCCGCCGAAGTTGACGCCTGCGGCGCGCAGCCGTTGCTTGAGCTGCTGCGTCGTCGACGCGCGCCCGGTGAAGTACGGCGTGGCGCCCGCGGCGAGCTGGCCTTGCAGCTTCGCCAGCAGCGTCTCGACGTCACCGCGCGCTGTGACGTCGACGTGCGAGAGGCCCAGCTTCGCGCAGACCTCGCGGGTGACGTCTGGCCGGGTGGCTTCGAGCACGACCGACACGCGGTGCGTCTCTGAGAACGCGCGCGCGACGGCGAGCGACGTCTCGTCGCCGACAACCACCACTTCACCGCGGACGCCGCGCACGTCGAGCGAGCCGCGCGGCCCGAAGAAGCGCACCTCGTCGCCGGGCTTCACTGATTTCACCCAGCGCGCGCCGGGCGTGTCGCCGTGCACGAAGCCGATGAAAGATGCGCTGTCGCCGCGCCAGTTGAACGGCGTGTACGTGCGCATCTCGTCGCCGGGCACCAGCACCTGCACCTTGTCGCCGGGCGTGAAGCGCGCCTTCGCGAGCTCGGGACCGCGCACGTCGATGCGGCGGAGGTCGGTGCCGAGCTCGCTCACTTCGGTGACGGTGGCGTGGGTGAAGATGAAGCGGCCGAGCGCCGCGCCCAGGAGTCCCTTCGCAGATGCCATGGCTTCTTCTTCACAGCTGGCGGCGTGGCGCGCGGTGAAGAAGCGTGAATCAGAACGGCGCGGGCGCGGTGACGGTGAGCACCTCGCCGGTCACAGGGTGGCGGAATGAGAGGACTTCCGCGTGCAGCAGCAGTCGCGCTGATGGCTCGCCGTAGAGGCGGTCTCCGACGATGGGCGCGTTGAGACCGTCGCGATGGGCGGCGTGGACGCGCAGCTGGTGGGTGCGACCGGTGATGGGGAAGAACGCCACGCGCGTGCGGCCGTTGGAGCGAGAGAGCACCTTCCAGCGCGTCACCGCCGACTTGCCGTGCGTGAAGTCGACGACCTGCCGCGGGCGCTGCTCGAGGTCCACCCGCAGCGGGAGCTCGATGGTGCCTTCGTCTTCGGCCAGTTCGCGGCTCAGCACGGCGACGTATTGCTTGTGCACCGTGCGCTCGAGGAACTGGCGCTGCAGCGCGCGGTAGGTGTCTTCGTCGAGCGCGACCAGCAGCAGCCCCGAGGTGTCGAGATCGAGTCGGTGCACCGTCATCGCCTGCGGGTGCGTGGCGCGTACGCGGGCGAGGAGTGAGTCGGTGACGGATTCATCGCGCGCGGGCACGGAGAGCATGCCGCTGGGCTTGTTGAGGACGAGGAAGCGCGGGTCACGGTGGATGACGGGGAGCGCGTCGTCGGCGTGGGCGAGCGGCTTCCAGGTCTGGCGCGGCGCGACGTCGAGCCCGTTGAGGAGGAACGGGAGGATGGGGGCGCACTTCTCTTTGCAGGCCGGGAAGTACATGCCTTCGACGCGCGCACCAGCGGGCGGCGGCGCGCCCCACCAGAACTCGGCGAGCGCGAGCGGGGTGAGGCCGAGGCGATGGGCGTGCATCAGCAGCTTGGGCGCGGCGCAGTCACCGGCGCCGGAGGGCGGGTCGCCGTTCGGGAAGAGCGCGCGGAGGGTCGTCGTTTCTCCGGCGGCGTTGCGGAGCACGTAGCTGTCCCAGATGCGGCGCATGGCTTCGCGTGAGACGAGCGGGCGCAGACGGTCGAGGGCGGCGAGGTGTCGCTCGAGGGGCTTCAGCACTGAGGTGGCGGCGGCGCGTTCGTCGCGGAAGCGGGCCTCGAGGGCGCGGCGTTCACGGTCGTCGGCGCGGCTCTCGTCGTCGAGCGTGTTGGTGCGTGAGGTTGAGCCTGCGTCGCTCGTGTCCGCCGCCGAGAGATTGGGTGATGCGGTGACGTCGCTCCTCTCCGCCGCGGCGGAGAGGCTGGGTGAGGTGGTGCGTGAAAGTGAACCCTCACCCCAACCCTCTCCCACTTCGCGGGAGAGGGGGACTTCGGAGTTTTCGCGTCGACCTTCTCCGCCTTCGCGCGCGTTCGCGACCGTCGGTGAACCTGAATTCTCGCGTCGACCTTCTCCGCCTTCGAGCGCGTTCGCGACCGTCGGTGAACCTGAATTCTCACCTCGACCCGAAGCCCCTTCCCCCTGGGCCCGCAGCGCACGACGGCGCTTCTTCTTCTCGGCGTGCACCACCTTCAACGCCGCACGCTCTGCCGCCTGTCGTCGCTCCAGCTCCGACAACGCCGCGCGCGCCGCATGCAACGCCGGGTCAGTGCGAGCGGCCTCACTCCGCGCCGTGAGCGCCTTCACCACCACCTCCGCCGGCGGTTCCACCGCATCACGCAACACCGCGTCGAACACGGGCGGCACGTAGCCTTCGACCAGCCACGCGCGGCCCAGTTGTCCCGAGAGCGCCGACAGAAACCCGACGCGCCCGTCACCGCCCCGCACCACGAGCACACCGAACATCTTCCCGCCGTCATCGCCGTACAGCGTCGACGTGGGCACGCCCGGGGCGATGAATCCGCGCCCGAGGTCTGTCATCAGCAACTCGGCGCACCGCTGCGCGAGCGCGTGCGGCGCCACGTCGTCGAACGGGCTCGGAAACCGCGACGGCAGCGCACCCGACTCTGGCTGTGGGTCGAGCCACCGCACCATGCGGCTTCACATACCAGTCACTGCTCGGCGATGGGTCGCGCCGTGGGCTGCCGCGGCTCTTGCCGGGCGATGAGGCGCGGCCGCGTGACGTCGCGCGGCTGCAGGCGCCCCAGCTCACGTCGCAGCCGGGCGAGCTGCTGCTGCTGCTCGGCGAGCCGCGTGTCGACGCGCTCGGTGAGGTGGTCCACTTGATCTCTGAGCGACACCAGCATGGCCTCGAGACGGATCAGCAGGTCGTCGTCACGCATGCCCATTCTCTCTCGCGGCGAGGTGGCCGCTTGACGCCACGCACGCAACATCGCGGTCACTTCGTCGGCTGCCACCGCCCCTGAAACTGAATCGCCTGAGGCAGCACGCCCTGTGCGGCCTTCCCACCAGCGCCCAGCATCAACGCCGTCTGCGCGCTGGCCTCGAGCTGCGCGGCGAGCGTGTCATCGCCTTGTGACTTCGCCGCCGCGATGGCGAACGCGCTCGCCGCCGCGCCGATGCCCAGCACGATGGGGCCAGAGTCCACGTCGCCACTGCGATCGACGCCACGTGGCCACTCTCGAAACCCGACGATGACGCCGATGCGGGTGAGGTGATGCGCGCGGTACTTTTCCCACCAGTCGGCGGCGAGCGTCGGGTCGACCTCACTCAGGTAGCGCGTGATGAACGACTGCGCGCACCCGCGCGGGTACTTCGCCCCCGGCGCCTTCCCGGTGACCTCAGACACCGGGAGGCCGGTCTTCGCGTCGAGATGCTTCGCCATGACCTCGCGCCATCCATCGAGCGGCGCGTCGAGCAGGTGCGTGTGGTGCGCGGCGTCGTAGCGACCGAGCGAGGCCAGCGTGGCGGATTGATCAGCCGGCCAACGCACCGGGAGCTTCACGTACGACGCGGCGTGCTTCGTCGGGTCCGCCACCGAGCGTCGCGCGAGGGCTTCACTCAGGCGGCGGTGGGCGGCCTCATCAGCGCACGGCCCGAGCGCGTCGGCCGCGCCGTAGATGAGGTTGAGGTGCGTCAGGAAGAGCGCGTCTTCGGTGCGAGGCAGCTTGTTCGCGACCCGCAGCGCGTCGGCGACACACGCGCGCGCTTCGTCGGTGAACTCGGGGCGCGCCTTCGCCTGACCGACGCAGCCGTCAGCGAGGTGCGAGAGCGCGATGACGCGGAAGCTGCCCGGCGTCTTGTCCCACTTGCCGTCAGCGAAGAGCTTGCTGGCGCTGGGTGGCAGCTCGAACTTCGGCGAGTCGGTGGCGCCCATGAACAGCAACGCGAGTGCGAGGTGTCGCATGGGCCCAGCGTGCGACGCCGCCGGGCGCCGGTGCGAAGGACGTCGTCGAGCGGTCGGAACCCCGGGCCGAGCGGTTCACCGCGGCTTCAACGTGAAGCCCGAGAACAGCACCTCGACCTCGCTGGGTGACGAGACGCCCAGTCGCAGGCGCGTCGGCGCCGCGGAGACGGGAAAGCCTCCGCCCGTCGCGTACCACTCGGTCAACGACATCGAGGCGCTCGGAGCCGAGAACTGCGCGGCCGTGAGGTCAGGCGTGATGCCTCCGACGCGCGGGTAGATCTGCAGCCGTGTCGCGTTCACGTCGACAGACCACGACACGACGTGCCACTGATTCGGCGCGATCGCGTCGGTCGCGATGGCTGGCGTTGAGGTGCTACCCGTGAACAGGCGCACGCCGCCGTCCGCGTCGGGCGCCAGACCGATGAGCACCAGGTCATCCACCATCACCAATGGCGTGGGCGCGGACACGCTGCCGCTGACGTTGAGCATCACCTCGCCCAAGCGCCCCTCACGCTGCACCTCAACGACTCCGCAGGCACCGGGCGCGATACGCAGCGCGGTCCTCGACGGCGAGGTCTTGATCTCCACCGGCACCACCTCGAGCCCTGCGTCGGCTGCGCACGGCACGTGCGTCCACTTCGCGCCGTCGGTCACCGCATCGCCGGTCCGCCCACTCGCGGTTCGCCAGTCGGAGAAGAAGAGGACGTCGCGGGAGCACCAGCACTCGGCGATGCCTCCGTCAAACGGACACTCGAAGACCCCTCGGTCTTCGGGATGTGCGCACTCACACGACTCATCGGTCGATGCGACTTGGCCACCGTCGGGACCAGGGCACGGCCGGCCGGACACGTTCTTCTTGTTGTGCACCACCACGCCATCCGCGACGAACGTGTGCAGCGGGTGGTCGACGCTCAGGTCGAACACCTCTTCCACGCCCACGAAGCGCTCGGCGCGCGCCACCCGGCGAGGCCCGTTCACCGTCTGCACCGTCGCGCGAACGCCGAGCAACCAGTCACCCGCAGGCGCCCACTCCTTCTTCTCCGGGTCGAACAGCGGGTGCGCCGACGTCAGCGTGAGCCCATCGAGCCGCCCCGCTTCGCGCATCGCCGACCGCACCGCCGTCACGCGGCCGACGTGCTGCTCCAACGTCTGCGCGTCCACCACGATGACTTCGTCACCGACCGCCACGTCTTCGATGCGCACTTCGCCGCGCGGCGTCTTCACCTTCGCGCCACGCGCGATGCAGCACGCCAACTGCGCCATCGCCGACATCGCCACCAGCCACCCACGCGCCGTGGACTTCATCGAGCCTTCAGCCCGAAATCGGTGATGAGCACCTCAGCCTCGCTCGGCGCTGAGATGCCGAGGCGAAGCCGCGTCGGCGCTCCAGCGACCTCAAAGTGACCGCCGTCGGCGTACCACTCGGTCAACGAGCCCGCGTCGCCGGGCGCAGAGAACTCCGCGGCGCCGAAGTCGGGAGCCAGCCCAACGCGCGGGTACACCCTGGCACTCGTTCCGTCGACGTCGACCGACCACGCCACCCGGTGCCACGTGTTCGTGGCGACGCGCTCCGTCGCGACGCCCGGCGATGCCGCGAGCCCGGTGAAGAACCGAACGCCACCATCAACGTCCGGCGCGAGGCCGATGAGCACGAGCTGATCCGCCATCACCAGCGGGGTCAGCGCGGTGACGGCTCCGTTCACCAGCAGCGTCATCTCGCCCGCACGGGCGTCTGCACCTGCGCCAAACAACTCGAGCTCGCCACACGCGCCCGGCGCGACTCGGAGCGCATGCGTTGAGCCGCCGTCCTCTCGCGGCACCACGGCAAGCCCTGCATCGGCGGTGCATGGCGCGCGGCGCCACTTCGCGCCGTCCGTCACCGCTGCCGTGCTGCCACCGCGCGCCTGTCGCCAATCCGAGAAGAAGACGTAGTCGTCGTCGCACTGGCAGACGGCGGCGCTGCCGTTCGTCGGGCAGCTGACGGTTCCAGTTTGATCAGGGTGCGCGCACACGCACGACGCGCCGTCCTCCGTCAGATCTCCCAGACTGGTCGCGCACACGGCGCCCCGGCCGAGGGGCTCTTTGTTGTGCACCACCACGCCGTCCGCGACGAACGTGTGCAGCGGGTGGTCGACGCTCAGGTCGAACACCTCTTCCACGCCCACGAAGCGCTCGGCGCGCGCCACCCGGCGAGGCCCGTTCACCGTCTGCACCGTCGCGCGAACGCCGAGCAACCAGTCACCCGCAGGCGCCCACTCCTTCTTCTCCGGGTCGAACAGCGGGTGCGCCGACGTCAGCGTGAGCCCATCGAGCCGCCCTGCTTCGCGCATCGCCGACCGCACCGCCGTCACTCGGCCGACGTGCTGCTCCAACGAGTGTGGATCCACCACGATGACTTCGTCGCCGACCGCCACGTCTTCGATGCTCACTTCGCCGCGCGGCGTCTTCACCTTCGCGCCGCGCGCGATGCAGCACGCCAACTGCGCCATCGCCGACATCGCCACCACCCATCGCTTGTGCATGTGGCGCAGCTGACCTCAGCGCCGCCTGCAAGGCCAGACGCCCCTCGCCGTGCTGGCGCAGCGAGCGGGAGCCACGCTACGCACCCGAGCCACATGCACCCGTCCGTCGCCGAGCTGGTTCGTCGTGTCCGCCGCGGCCCGGACGTCGTGCGCGACGCGTTGGCGCGGCCGCTCCCCACGGGCCTCGCGCCGTGGTCCGAGACCAGCGTCGTGCTCACCGGCATCGGCGCGTCGGGCGCCGTCGCGCGCACCGTTGAATCGCTGCTGCGCCACGAGCTGGGCCTCCGCGTCAGCGCCCAGCCGCTCTCGGAGTTCGTCCACCGCGACGTCGATCTGCAAGGCCAGACGCTCGTCTTGCTCTCGCAGGGCCTCTCGCCGAACGCCACGCTGGCGCTCCACCGCGTCGAGCGCTTCCAGAACGCGCTGCTCGTCACGTCGTTGCCCGCCAACGACCCGCGGCTCACCACGCTGCGTGAGGTCGGCGGCCGCGTGTGGAGCCTCCCGCCCGACGATGAACGCGACCTCCTCGTGCGCGTCATGGGGCCGCTCGCGCAGGTCGCGGGGCTCTTGCGGCTCGCGTGGGCCGGCACCGGTCGCGCGCCGCCCGCAGCGCTGCACACGGTGCCCGACGCGATGAGCGCGGCGGTGGAGCGCGGCTTCACGCTCGCGCGCAGCTGGTCACCCGGCCACACCACACCGCCGCTGCTGGCCACCGGCTGGTACGCGAACAGCCTCGAGGTGCTGCGCTGGACGTGGATGGAGGCGTGGTGGTGCGACGCGCCGCCCGCGTGGGACGTGCTCGAGGTCGCGCACGGCCCGTGGCAGGCGCACGCGCGCCGCGAAGGCCCGTGGCTCGCGTTGACCCGCGCCGACGACGTGCCCGGCCTGTGGCCCCGCTTCGAGAAGATGCTGCCGGCCACGCAGTCGCTGGTGCGCATCGACGCCACGCTGCCGGCGCCGCTGTGTTTCTTCGAGCACGCCGCGTTCCTGCAGGGCCTGCTGGCCGGCGTGCTGGAGCGCCGCGACGTCGACCTCACCGCGTGGCCCGGCCACGGCACCGACGCGCCGCTGTACCGCTTCGACGGCACCCGCTGAGCAGTCACGTACGTGATGTCATGTACATGAGTTCAGAAAGCTGGCTCTCCTGGACTTCGTCTGGCTGAGCAATGCGGCGTTGGTGGTAGCGAGAAGGGTCGGGTTCTCATCCTGAACGAAATAATCCATCGACAGTGCCGCTCCGAGAAGCGCGTGCTCCAAATGCGGGGTGCTTCGCCTTCGACCAGTGGCTTACGCGCGTTCAGGTCGAGCACTCTTCAGAGGGGAGCGCGCGACGTTCACTCAGGATGAGATCCCGCCCCCTGCAATACCACTACGAGGAGATTCGTCGCTTCTGCCGACAACGTCACGGGACCCAGCGCTCAAGCTCGACGCCACGAAACTCTCGAAGTCGAGCAACCATCAATACGTTGTTAGGCAGTTCAGCCGCAACCGGACCAGCTCGCCACGAGCAGATAGCCCGCCATCGAGCTTGGCATCGGGGTAGTGCGTAACGAAATACCAATCGTCGCCAATCGGACGACATTGAACTGGATCAATACTGACTCCGTGAGCACGGAGGAAGCCTGGGCCAACGTATCCGCCATCTGCAATCCACCAAACGGCGCTGTCGAAGGCGGCACCAGCGAGTTCTACCGATCCGCAGAAATGCCCGTCACTGTGACTGTAGATGGATATCAATTGCACGAACGTTCCGGCGTCGCCGATGTTCAACGGCTCCGCATCACCGCGAGCGTCCCATTTGATTGGCACCCGCTGGGCGCCATAGTTTGAACCGTAAGGGCCTTGATTGGTGAAACCCAGCACGTAGCCAGTCCCCTCATTGGCCGGCGCCCGCAATTCCACGCCACTCGGAAGAAGCCACGATCCAGGCCGTCTGTAGTTGACGAAAATTCCGACTTCGCCATCATCGGAAATCGCTTCCACGGAAGGCACGACACCCGGCGGGAGAACACCAGGAATAACGCCCGCGTCCCAGTTGCCGAGCGTCTCACTCCAGTCCGAGCGACCGCGAACGACGTTTCCATTTTCCCACGAAGCCCACCAACCATTCGCATACGCGAGGCAGTTTCCGCGGCTCGGGGGCTCGGCAGAACCACCGTCAATCAACTCCAACCGAAGCTGTGGGTGACCCGCGTCATCGCGGGTCGTGCCACACAACGTTCCATCTCTGCCGAGGATGTTTACGTTCATCTGCGGCGAGATTTCTCGCCGTGGCCACGTGGTAGATTCATCTGCACTACCCTTGGGGCTCAAAATTATCTCCCGAACCACCACGCCACCGTCGAACAGTCGCAGAACAATACCAAACTCGCTCGACGGTCCCGGATTCCACGGCAGATCCAGTTCCGGCGGATGCTCAACTTCGACAATCTTGGAGCAATCCAGTCCGCCGGCGTCCTGCCGCACGATTCGCCCCGTAGGCAGGACAGCGAACTCAGCCGGACACGAACATCCGGCTGAGGCCGCGAGAATCATGACCGCTACTCTCATCGAGCGACGCGGACTGCCATACTGGAGGCTCCAACCGACAACAGCTTGTCCACTGACAACGCAAGAGTGGTTCCCGTCGTGGGCTGTTGCTCATTGAACGACACAGTGTCTCTGGACGCCTTCACAAGTGCTGATTCGACTTGCACGTAGACGTCGGCCTCTGGGGTGACAGCTAACGATGGGCGCCATTGACTTCCAGAGGTCCACAACGCCTGCCACTGAGAATTCTGGTTTCCATTGATGAAGCGGTCCAGTCGAACGAAGTGCCACGCAACGGGCTGCGGGAAGACTCGCCGAGTCGATGCGATGAACAGATTGCTCGACTGAGACGCTAGAACCGGTACGCCTGCGCTGTGAGCTTCCGAATCGCCTCCCGCCTGCGGCATCCAGTATGACGTGCTAATGCCACTGGCATGGCCGCTGCCGTTCACCGAGAATTGGAAGCCTGCCGCTTGGAAGGCGGCTTGAGCGGCCCCGAGGGGGTCGACGTTGCTGGCGCCTACGAACACGGGTTGACCGCCAAGAGCGGCAGCCGCGTTTATACGAACCTCACCAGCGACGGGAAATGACGTCGCGCCGACGACGGAGCTTGAGAGATTAAGAGACAACACTGCCAAGTCGGAGGAACCCATCAGCGGAAGGCCCGTTGAACCCTCGATTACCGCGCCGAGGAACACCGACTGGCCCGCGTAAACCACAGCCCTCGCCGAATCCGTAGCTGATGAGCCATACCGATAGGCCGCGCTCACGACACCCGTGTTTGCGTTCATCAGCACGAGGTACGCGTCGAGACCACCCGGGAAACCGTAGCTATTGGTGATCGAGAATCGAGTCGACTCGCGAGTAGTAGCGGCAAACGCAAGCTGTTGTCCGTTGGGGCTCACCGCCAGACTACGAATACTCTCGCCTGCTCCAGAATTCGATCCGTTAGGGTCGGGAATCGACACCCGAAACACCACAGCACCGGCGGCATTGCGCTTTTCGACCGAAAATATCACCGGGACGTTCGTCCCAGCACACCGTGTTTCGAGAGAGAAATACGTCTCGCCGTTCGGCCCCGATGCCGACGACGTTGTCGTCGTCGTGCTGCTTCCGAATCCGCAGAAAAGAGCGATTCCCGGCTGAGGAGCAGACAGCGCACTCTGAGAAACCGTACCGAGATCGCTGAACAAATAGCTGGCGTTGGGCGAATTTCCATTCGGAATAGTATTAAAAATAGACCCGCTCGTCACGAACGACTCAAGATTCGCACCCGAATAGGTGGGTCCGTAGTTTGCCGCGGCGGCGAACGCTCCCGAGACCAAAGCGGCACTTCCCGAAGTCCCAGTATCAGAGACAGTACCGGTAGTCCCAACAGCGTCTAACGTCGCTGCCGCGAACAGGTCGACCTCCGGACCGTAATTCGAGCTGATCCACCGCTGATTCGTCGTGTACTGAAAGGAGGCAACTGTGACTGCGGCCGCACTCGCGGCAGGAACAACCACGCTCGACCCATTATTGACGGGCACACCGGAGCCGGCGATGCCATTGCCAGCAGCAACAACCACAACAAATCCAGCAGCCCTCAACGCAGAAATCTTGCTGCTAATTGACGCAATATCTGGATTGCCTGCTGAGAGAGTCCACTCGTTCGAGATATTTACGATACCGGGTAATTGAGTAAGAGTCCAATCCAAACCCAACTTGAAGTCGCCAATGTCATGTCGAACATTGTCGCAAATCTTGACATCAATAATGGCAGCTGTTCGTGCGAGCCCCCGGGCGTTGCCGGCGGCAATGCTCGACATCAGTGTTCCGTGAGCGTTCGTTCCTGGCCCCACCAAGGGCGCTACATAACCAAGTGATACACGGGGAGAAGTGTCAAGGGTCGTCGCCACACCACAATCGAGAATGTAGATTCGTTGACCCGCTCCGGATGCTGTGCGGCGCAAGAGACCGTCGCTCGCGGTTGCGCGTTGGTCCGTTCGATCGATTTCGCCCGAGACGGGGACGACCACTGCCACAATCAGTGCAACCCAAGAACCCATGATGAGCAGCCTCCATTGCAACCGTGTGATTACAACGCGATGGACGCTACTCGGCGTCCACCGTCTGTCGAAGGGAAATCTTGTCGACCGTTACAACGACGCTTCGAGGCTGAAGTCGCAGGCGTTCGAGATGCTTCGTCGCAGCCTCTATCCTTCACCGATGACCCGGCTCAAGCCCCTGAAGGCCTTCATCGGTTTACAAGGCTCTCCTGGGCTTCGTCTGAGTGAGCAACGCGGCGTTGGTGGCATGGCCGCGCGACCGAACCGTCGCATTTTGTGCTCTTGTGCCGACTCTCCTTCGCCGAGCTTGGCTTACCCTGAAAAAACACGACGGGCCCGCGAGGCGCAGTGGCTCGCGGGCCCGTCGCTTTCAGCCCGGGGGTGTTTATTCGGTGTAGCGGTTGAACTGCGCCGTCTGAATCGGAGCCGCCAGGTTGGCGATGTTCGCCACGCGGATGCCCGAGTCGCTGATGGCGTAGACGAAGTCGTCAGCCATCACGCTGCGGCGCACGTACGGTTCCCAGTAGTACGACCAGCCGTAGTAATTCTGCACCTGGTACATGTCGCGCAGGCTGATGGAGCCCTTCGTGGTGAAGCCCAGCACCGGGTCGACCTCGTAGACCTTCAGGTCCGACGTGAAGCTGCTCCAGTAGTCGTTGCCGTTGTTGCCGTAGTTCCAGTCGGCGAAGGGAATCGCCAGGAGCTTCTTGGCCGCGAAGTAGTTGAACGCCTTGTGCTCGTGCTGCGCCTCGCTCCAGCCGTAGGCCGTGCCCACCAGCTGCACGTGCGTCTGGCGCGGGTTGGCCATGTCGGTGACGTCGAAGATGGCCAGCTGCAGCGCGCGCGCCTGCCAGTTGGTGTTGTCCTCCGGCACGTAGGTGCCGATGGTCAGCAGGTGGTTGGGGCCCAGCGGGTGGATGTACGTCGAGAAGCCGGGAATCTTGAGCTCGCCGACGACGCGCGGGTTGGTGGGGTTCGACAGGTCGAAGGTGAAGAGCGGGTCGACCTGGCGGAACGTCACCACGAAGCCCTTGTCGCCCATCATGCGGCTCGACATCACGCGCTCACCTTCGGCGAGGTCGGGCGAGCGGCCCACCACGTCGAGGAAGCCCTGGTTCTCAGCCAGCACCGAGAGGCGGTTGGTGGTCGACATCGTGCCCCACCAGTTGCCGGGGTTCTCGGTGTCGGGCACGCGGGTGTTGATGGTCGTCACCACGCGGAAGTGGCCTGAGGCCGCTTCGTCCATCGAGAACTGGTCGACGATGTGGCCGTCGACGACGCCCGAGGCCGCGTACACCGCGTTCGACGGCTGCGAGATGTCGAACTTGTGGAGGTACGTGGTGTCGCGCTGGCCGGGCTGCGGCCACCACCACCAGTGACGGGTGGCGACGTAGAGGTTGTTGGCCGACGCGTAGATTTCGCCCGGCTCCGCGAGAATCGACGTGCGGTGCACGCTGTCTGCGTTGAGGTCCAACGTCACCACCGAGACCTGACCCAGGCGCGTGGGCGCGTTGACGCGCGAGAACTCCTCGCAGGGGTGCGGCACGATGGTGGTCTGGCCGTTGGCGCGAATCTTCGCCGCGGGCACCCAGTCAGCCAGCGTCTGCTGACGAATCAGCGTCTCGTTCTGCGCGATGACGCGGTTGTACGCGTCACGCAGGCGGGCCTTGTCGTTCCACAGGCCCTCTTCCCAGTCGGGGCCCCACTTGAAGCCCGTCGGGAAGTTGAAGTCGTCCGACAGCACCATGCGCACCGACGTGCCCACCTTGCGCGCCGACTCGTAGTGGCCGGGCAGGTAGACCTCGCGCGTGACGCGCAGGTTCGTCATGTCGCTGACGTCGACCTCCGTCACCTTCACGGTGTTCGCGTAGTGGTAGCCGCAGTGCAGGCCGAGGCACTGCACGCCGCCCGCGTTCGACAGCGGGTACCACGTGTAGATGGTCGAGAAGACGACCGCCTTGTCGGTGCCGTCGATGAACATCTCGCGCGGGTAGCCTTCGATGGCGAGGCGGCCCTGAATCGCGAGGTCGGTCGCGGGCCAGCTCTTCGCCGCGTGCAGCGTGTTGCCCGAGAGCGCGAAGATGCGCGTGCCGTCGTTCTTCACGAAGTCGGCTTCGTCGACGCCGGCGACCTGGTTGTTGGTCTGCGTGTAGTCCTGCGGCGCGGAGTTCTGCGACGGAGGCGCCGCACCCGCCGTGGCCTCAGCGCGGCCGTCGAGCGCGAAGCCGCCGGCCCAGCCACCCCACCAGCCCCACGAGGGCACGCCGTCGCGCGCCGCTTCGAGCTGCGTGCGCATCTGCAGCACGGCGGTGTCTTCGAGGTACTTCTCGAGGTCGGCGCACGAGTTGGTGCCGGTGAAGGCCGTCAGCGAGACGCGGTTGTTGACCGCCTCGGGCGTCGGCACGTTGCCGCCTTCACAGCCCACCAGCGCGCCACTCACGCCCGCTGCCGCTGCGATGCTGCGCCATCGATTCATCCATTGTTTGTTCATCTGCGTCCCCACTTTGGTTCTGGGCTTCGGTTGTGCCGGCCTGAAATCGCGCGGGTGTCCTGTTGCCAGCCTCGGGCCAGCGGTCGCGGCGCGGTGATTCCAGGTACTTATGAGGGTCTGAAAGGCTCAGAGTTCTGAGATCCACAGAGCGGCGTGGTGGATCTCCAAGGCGACGAAGACCGCCCTGAGCAGGCGCGGGGAACGCGACGCACGCGCTGGGTGCGCCACTCGGGCGAGCCCCGTGACCTCGCGGCGAGGTCGGCGCAACTGGCCGTCATTTCACGTGGCAGGACGTCGCGGCGCGCCGAGGGCCCTGTGGCGTCATGCACTGCGAGCGCCTGCACGCCCGCGTCCCTCAAGGCAAAACGCGACTACCCCAGCAGCTCGCGCACGGTCGTCACGAAGTCCTTCTCGGCTTCTTCGATGACGCCGTCGACGCCGATGAACCACTCGGCCGCGGCGATGACTTCTGCGCGGTGTTGGCGCAGCAGCGCGAGGTTGGGCTGCGGCAGCGGCTTGCCCATGTCGAGGTGCTTGAGCAGCATCGTCAGCACGTCGTCAGGCACGCCCCACGCGGGGCCCAGCGACGCGACGGTCTCGCGCTCTTTGGGGTCCAGCACGTCGTCAGCCCAGGCGACCTGCAGCAACAGCTTGAGCGTCTCGAGGTTCACTTCGGGCAGCGCGGAGGGCGGCTTCATGGGCGTCAGTGTACGCGGCGTCGCGCCAAAGAAAACGCGCTGCCGGGCACGGTGACCCGACAGCGCGCGAAGACCTCGAGACGAGCCAGCGACTAGTACGGCAGCCCAGAAGTCCGTTCGCTGATCAGGCGGCGAGCAGCCACGAG
>CAYWON010000018.1:61733-64007 GCA_964459885.1 uncultured Archangium sp. | reverse complement strand
GCATCGTGCACAACCTCCGCTCGGTGACGAGCGCGTACAAGGGCATCCGCCGCGCCGGCTGGTAAGCGGTCGCAGGTCTCTTGAAGTCAGCGACGGCGTCCGGGAAACCGGGCGCCGTTTTCGTTTCTCAGCGCTGCGCCGCCCAGACGTGCTTCTGCATCGCCAGGCAGAACGCGTCGAAGGCGTCTTGTGAGGCGAACGCGGTCACCGGCAACGCGAGCTGCTCGTGGCGATCTCCGTGCGCGAAGGTGACGGCCAGCGCGCCGGGCCCGACGCGCTCGATGCGCACGCGCTGCCAGCCCACCAGCAGCGTGGCGTCGTTGCGCGTGACGGACAGGCCGGTGTCGACGAGCGCCAGCTTCACTCTTTCCAACTCGGTGGCGGCGGCGAGCTCGTGTTGCCACTGCGTCGAGCCGACGGTCTGCGACAGCTTCCGCGCCGCGCGTCGCGCTTGCGACAAGAAGCCGATGAGCCACCCGCCGACCCAGAGAATGGGCATCGCCGCGAAGAAGAGGCACAGCGCGCCGCCCAGCTCGACGCCCGCACGCTGCGTGGCGAAGGCGATGCCCGCGGCGCCCAGCAACACGATGCCCGCGCGAATGAGCCGCGTCCGCACCAGCAGCCCTTTGAGACCGGCCGGCCCGATGGCGTGGGGAAGGGCGCCGGGCTTGAGGCGACGGTGCTCGAACTCGACTTCCTGCGGGGCGTTTTCCACGGCGCGCGCGAGCGTAGACGCAAACCGAAGCCTCCCCTACAAGGCCGCGCCCATGACGTTCCGTTACGAGCCTTCAGTCATCGAGCCCAAGTGGCAGGCCGCGTGGGATGAAAAGCAGACCTTCCGCACGCCGACCGAGCTCTCCGAGCTGAAGAAGAAGCCCAAGTACTACGTGCTGGACATGTTCCCGTACCCGTCGGGCGCCGGCCTGCACATCGGCCACCCCGAGGGCTACACGGCCACCGACGTCGTCGCCCGCATCAAGCGCATGCAGGGCTTCAACGTGCTGCACCCGATGGGTTGGGACGCGTTCGGTCTGCCGGCTGAACGTTCCGCCGTGCGCGAAGGCATTCACCCGGCCGTCATCACCAAGCGCAACGTCGACAACTTCCGTCGGCAGTTGAAGCGCATCGGCTTCAGCTACGACTGGTCGCGCGAGGTCGACACCACGTCGCCCGCCTACTACCGCTGGACGCAGTGGATCTTCCTGAAGCTCTACGAGCGCGGCCTCGCGTACATGGCCGAGGTGCCGGTGAACTGGTGCCCCGCGCTGGGCACCGTGCTGGCGAACGAAGAGGTCAAAGACGGCAAGTACGTCGAGACCGGCGACGTCGTCGAGCGCCGCATGATGAAGCAGTGGATGCTCAAGATCCCCGTCTACGCCGAGCGGCTGCTGACGGAGCTCGAGACCGTCGACTGGCCCGAAGGCGTCAAGGAGATGCAGCGGAACTGGATCGGCAAGTCGGAAGGCGCCGAGGTCGAGTTCCGCGTCGAAGGTGGCGGCTCGTTCATCGTGTTCACCACGCGGCCTGACACGTTGTTCGGCGCGACGTACTGCGTGCTGGCGCCGGAGCACGCGCTGGTGAAGAGCATCACCACGGCTGATCAGAAGGCCGCCGTCGAGGCGTACGTGACGGCCGCCGGTCAGAAGACCGACCTCGCGCGCACCGACCTCGCGAAGGACAAGACGGGCGTCTTCACGGGCGCGTACGCGGTGAACCCGGCCAACGGGCAGAAGCTGCCGGTGTGGGTCGCCGACTACGTGCTCTCGACGTACGGCACGGGCGCCATCATGGCGGTGCCGGCGCACGACGAGCGCGATCACGCGTTCGCCAAACAGTTCGGGCTGCCCATCGTCGAGGTCGTCAGCGGCGGGAAAGACGTGCAGGCCGCGGCGCACACTGAAGAGGGCGTGGCGGTGAACTCCGGGCTGCTCGACGGGCTCAAGACCGAGGCCGCGAAGCAGAAGATGTTGTCGTGGCTCGAAGAGCAGAAGCTGGGCGTGCGGCGCGTGCAGTACCGCCTGCGTGACTGGCTGTTCTCGCGTCAGCGCTACTGGGGCGAGCCGTTCCCCATCGTGCACCTCGACGACGGCAGCATCGCCACCATTCCCGAGTCGCAGCTGCCGGTGACGTTGCCGCACGTCGACGAGTTCAAGCCGACGGCCGACGGTCAGCCGCCGCTGGGCCGCGCGGGTGATTGGCTGATGGTTGAGTTGCCCGACGGCCGCAAGGGCGTGCGGGAGATCAACACCATGCCGCAGTGGGCCGGCTCGTGTT